>NZ_JBFAAP010000008.1:0-56288 GCF_040639815.1 Streptomyces sp. NPDC023723 | reverse complement strand
AGGCCGGTGCCTTCTCCCTGGGGCCGTGCGCTATCCCGGGGTTCGCCCCTGCTTCCGGTGCTTGTGCCCGCTTCCGGGGTGGCGCCCCTTCCCGGGTGCTTGTGCCCGCTTCCGGGGCGGGGCCCCTTCCCGGGTGCCTGTGCCCACCTCCGGGGCGGGGCCCCTTCCCGGGGCCTGCGCCACTCCCGTAGCCCGTGTCCTCTCCCTGGGGCCTGAGCTGCTCCCGAGGTGGTCCGCCGGGGTCTGGGCCCGCTCCCGGGGCCGCGGCCCTCTCCGGGCTCTGGGCCCTCTCCGGGGCCTGCGCCGCTCCCGTAGCCCGCACCCCTTCCCAGGCCCTGCGCCGCTCCCGTAGCCCGCACCCCTTCCCACGCCCTACGCCGATCCCGTAGCCCGCGTCCTCACCCTGGGCCTGTGCCGCTCCCGACGTCTGCGCCTCCCCGCGCCCCGCGCCCAGCGCCCCGCGCCCCGGGACCCGCGCCCCGGGACCCGCGCCCCTCCCAGGACCCGCGCCCCTACCGAGGCCGTGCCTCTTCCCAGGGTCGGGCCCGCCTGCTCTCCCAGGGCCCGGGGGAGGCCAGGCCACGCTGCCGCCCCCGGGCCCCCGCCCCCCCCGGGGCTCCTCAATGGCACAGCCGAGCCTCATGCTCCGCGTGTCCGCCCGGCTCAAGCTGGAAGGTGCAGTGCTCCACGTCGAAGTGGTCGCCGAGGCAGCCCTGGAGTTCGTGCAGCATCTTCTCGTGGCCGATCGCGTTCAGCGCCTCCGAACCGACCACCACGTGCGCGGACAGTACCGGCAGCCCGGAAGTGATCGTCCACGCGTGCAGGTCGTGCACGTCCTCCACCCCGTCCAGCGCCAGCACGTGGGCCCGCACCTGGCCGATGTCGACATCCTTCGGCGCCGCCTCCAGCAGCACGTCCAGCGTCTCGCGCAGCAGCTTCACGGTCCGCGGCACGATCATCACGCCGATCACCAGCGACGCGATCGGGTCGGCGGCCTGCCACCCGGTGGAGACGATCACCAGCGCGGACACGATCACCGCGACCGACCCCAGCGCGTCCGCCACCACCTCCAGGAACGCGCCCCGCACGTTCAGGCTCTCGGCCTGCCCCCGCATCAGCAGCGACAGCGACACCGAGTTGGCCACCAGGCCGATCACACCGAAGACGACGGTCAGCCCGCCCGCGGTGCCGGCCGGGGTGACGAACCGCTGGACCGCCTCGTACAGGACGTAACCGCCCACCCCGAGCAGCAGCAGACAGTTGGCCAGCGCGGCAAGGATCTCGGCCCGGGCCAGCCCGAAGGTGCGCCGGTCGCTGGCCGGGCGCCCGGCGAAGTGCACGGCCAGCAGGGCCATGCCCAGGCCCACCGCGTCCGTCGCCATGTGCGCCGCGTCCGCGACCAGCGCGAGCGAGTCCGCCAGCACCCCGCCGACGATCTCCACGACCATGACGGTCAGCGTGATCGCCAGCGCCACCCGCAGCCTGCCCCGGTACGCCGCGGTCGCCGTGCCGCCGGCGGGTGCGCCGTGCGTGTGCCCGTGATCGTGCCCAGCCCCCATGAAAGCCGCCTCCCTGTGGTCCGGGAGCACAGTGAACTACGGGCCGACGGCATCCGGCAACGCGGCACTGAACACCGTTGTCATTGCCCCTGACCTGCGAAAACGTTGCGCAGGTCAGAGCGGTCGACGGGCGCTCGAAGGCTGACTGGAGGGGGTTCGCGCGCCCGCCCGGCCCGGCCCCCGCGTACCCCCGCACGCCCCCTTCATCCGGCCTCGGGGACCGGTCGACCAGGGGTGCGGTTTGTTAGCCGGGCCCCGTATCCCCGATGATGATCGCGGCAAAGGCGTGGGCACGCCGCGTCGACCGTCCGTGAAACGGCCGGTGAACGCGGCGTTCTGGTCATCCGATAACCTCTGCCGACATGCCGCCCGGGGGCTGTGGACACAGGCGCCCCCACCATGCACAGGCCCGGCGCACGGCGCCGGCACCCAGGGAGTGAGTTCGGTTGTCGACCGCCATCCTCACCGGTCAGCCGGTTCCCGGTTCGTCGATCGAGGGCGATCTGCGGGAGCTCGGCTTCGACGTGCGCCTCGCGGCCGACGCCGCCGACGCCGAGCGCAGTCTTGCCCAGGTGCCGAGCGGAGAACGGGTCGCCGTGGTCGACGCCCGCTTCGTCGGCCACCCGCACACCCTGCGCCTCGGCCTCACCGACCCCCGCTTCCCGCTGGCCGCCGTGCCGGGCGCCGTGACGGCCAAGCCGGACGGCCGCCAGGCCCTGACCCGCGCGATGGCCCGCCAGACGTCCGCGAGCGGCACCGGCGCGGCGGCCACTCTGGTCGACAGCCTCGCCGACCGCATCGTCAGCGCCCTCGACGCGGACGGCACCGAGGTGCACCGGCCCGAGCTGGGCAGCCTGGTCGCCGCCGTCCCCGCCGACCCGCAGGCCCGCAACGAGGCCCGGCAGGCGGTCGCCGCCGTCGACGACGAGGCGATCCGGCTGAAGTCGGCGGTGAAGGCCCGCGACGGCTTCTTCACCACCTTCTGCATCAGCCCGTACTCCCGCTACCTGGCCCGCTGGTGCGCGCGCCGCGGCCTGACCCCCAACCAGGTCACCACCGCCTCCCTGCTCACCGCCCTGATAGCGGCGGCCTGCGCGGCCACCGGCACCCGCGTCGGCTTCGTCGCCGCCGGCCTGCTGCTGCTCTTCTCCTTCGTACTGGACTGCACCGACGGCCAGCTCGCCCGCTACTCCCTCCAGTACTCCACCCTCGGCGCCTGGCTCGACGCCACCTTCGACCGCGCCAAGGAGTACGCCTACTACGCCGGCCTCGCCCTCGGCGCCGCCCGCGGCGGCGACGACGTCTGGGCCCTGGCGCTCGGCGCGATGGTCCTCCAGACCTGCCGCCACGTGGTCGACTTCTCCTTCAACGAGGCCAACCACGACGCCGACGCCAACACCAGCCCCACCGCCGCCCTCTCCGGCAAGCTCGACAGCGTCGGCTGGACGGTCTGGGTACGCCGCATGATCGTGCTGCCGATCGGCGAACGCTGGGCGATGATCGCGGTCCTCACCGCCGTCACGACCCCTCGTATCACCCTGATCGTCCTGCTGATCGGCTGCGCCTTCGCCGCCACGTACACCACGGCCGGCCGCGTCCTGCGCTCGCTGACCCGCCGCACCGACCGGGCCGCGACCGCGCTGGCCGACCTCGCCGACAGCGGACCACTCGCCGAGGCCCTGACCCGGGTGGTGCGCGGCCTGCCCGGCGGTACCGCGCCCGTGCTGGCCCTGATCGGCGGCGCCGCCGTCACCGCCACCGCCGCGCTGACCGGCTTCGGCGGCCCCTGGACCCTGGTCGCCGCCGCCGTGTACGCCGTGACCTCGGCCCTCGCCGTCGCCCGCCCCCTCAAGGGCGCCCTCGACTGGCTGGTCCCCCCCTTCTTCCGCGCCGCCGAGTACGGCACCGTCCTGCTGCTCGCGGCGAAGGCGGACGTGAACGGCGCCCTTCCGGCGGCTTTCGGGCTGGTGGCGGCGGTCGCCTACCATCACTACGACACGGTCTACCGCATCCGCGGCGGCGCGGGCGCGCCGCCGGACTGGCTGCGCCGGGCCGTCGGGGGACACGAGGGGCGCACGCTGCTGGTGGCCCTGCTGGCCGCGCTGCTCACCGCCGCACAGTTCACCGTCGCGCTCACGGTCGTCGCCGTGGCCGTGGCCCTGCTGGTGCTCCTCGAGAGCATCCGCTACTGGGTGTCCGCCCACCGGGCCGGCTCACCCGCCGTACACGATGAAGGAGAAACCGCATGATCGGCCTCGTGCTCGCGGCCGGCGCCGGACGGCGTCTGCGCCCCTACACCGACAGCCTGCCGAAGGCGCTGGTGCCGGTGGGGCCCGCGGGCATAGAAGGCGAACCAACGGTTCTCGACCTCACCCTCGGCAACTTCGCCGAGATCGGTCTGACCGAGGCCGCGGTCATCGTCGGCTACCGCAAGGAGGCCGTCTACGCGCGCAAGGCGGCCCTGGAGGCGAAGTACGGCCTCAAGCTCACCCTCATCGACAACGACAAGGCCGAGGAGTGGAACAACGCCTACTCCCTGTGGTGCGGCCGGGACGCCCTCAAGGACGGCGTGATCCTCGCCAACGGCGACACCGTGCACCCGGTCTCCGTCGAGCGGACGCTGCTCGCCGCCCGCGGCGACGGCAAGAAGATCATCCTCGCCCTGGACACCGTGAAGTCGCTGGCCGACGAGGAGATGAAGGTCGTCGTCGACCCTGCCAGGGGCGGCATGACGAAGATCACCAAGCTGATGGACCCGGCCGAGGCCACCGGCGAGTACATCGGCGTCACCCTCATCGAGGGCGACGCCGCACCCGAGCTGGCCGACGCGCTGAAGACGGTCTGGGAGACCGACCCCCAGCAGTTCTACGAGCACGGCTACCAGGAGCTGGTGAACCGCGGCTTCCGGATCGACGTGGCGCCGATCGGCGACGTCAAGTGGGTGGAGATCGACAACCACGACGATCTCGCCCGTGGACGGGAGATCGCATGCCAGTACTGACCCGGCTGATCCCCTCGCCGCTGGTCGTGGACATCCGCCCGGGTGCCCTCGACGACCTCGGCTGCGTCCTCGCCGACGAACGCATCTCGCACTCCGGCCGGCTCGCCGTCGCCGTCAGCGGCGGCTCCGGCGCCCGGCTGCGCGAGCGGGTCGCACCGAGTCTGCCCGGCGCCACCTGGTACGAGGTCGGCGGCGGCACCCTGGACGACGCGGTCCGGCTGGCCGGCGACATAAAGGCCGGCCACTACGACGCCGTCGTCGGACTCGGCGGCGGCAAGATCATCGACTGCGCCAAGTTCGCCGCGGCGCGGGTCGGCCTGCCGCTGGTCGCCGTGCCGACCAACCTCGCGCACGACGGCCTGTGCTCCCCGGTCGCCACCCTCGACAACGACGCGGGCCGCGGCTCCTACGGCGTCCCCAACCCGATCGCCGTCGTCATCGACCTCGACGTCATCCGCGAGGCCCCCGTGCGCTACGTACGGGCCGGCATCGGCGACGCCGTCTCCAACATCTCGGCGATCGCCGACTGGGAGCTGGCGAACCGGGTCAAGGGCGAGCGGATCGACGGGCTGGCCGCCGCGATGGCCCGCCAGGCCGGCGAGGCCGTACTGCGTCACCCCGGCGGCATCGGCGACAACGACTTCCTCCAGGTGCTGAGCGAGGCACTCGTGCTCAGCGGCATCGCCATGTCCGTCTCCGGCGACTCACGGCCGTCCTCCGGGGCCTGCCACGAGATCAACCACGCCTTCGACCTGCTCTTCCCCAAGCGCGCCGCCGCCCACGGCGAGCAGTGCGGCCTGGGCGCGGCCTTCGCGATGTATCTGCGCGGGGCGCACGAGCAGTCGGCGTACATGGCCGAGGTGCTGCGCCGGCACGGACTGCCGGTGCTGCCCCAGGAGATCGGCTTCACCACCGAGGAGTTCGTCCGCGCCGTGGAGTTCGCTCCCGAGACCCGGCCCGGGCGGTACACCATCCTCGAACACCTCGACCTGAAAACCGACCAGATCAAGGACGTCTACACCGACTATGTCAAGGCCATCGGTAGCTGAACTACGTCCGGTCGTCCACCCCGCAGGGGTCAAGGACCGGCGCAGCGGTGAGCACTGGATGGGACGCCTCTACATGCGTGAGGTGTCCCTGCGGGTCGACCGCTACCTGGTGAACACCAGGGTCACACCCAACCAGCTCACGTACCTGATGACCGTCTGCGGCGTGCTCGCCGCCCCGGCCCTGCTGGTGCCGGGCATCTGGGGCGCCGTGCTCGGCGTCGTCGCGGTCCAGCTCTATCTGCTGCTGGACTGCGTCGACGGCGAGGTCGCCCGCTGGAAGAAGCAGTACTCGCTCGGCGGCGTCTACCTGGACCGGGTCGGCGCCTACCTGACCGACGCCGCCGTGCTGGTCGGCCTCGGCCTGCGCGCCGCCGACCTGTTCGGCACCGGCCGGATCGACTGGCTGTGGGCCTTCCTCGGCACCCTGGCCGCGCTCGGCGCGATCCTGATCAAGGCCGAGACCGACCTGGTGGGCGTGGCCCGGCACCAGAACGGAATGCCGCCGGTCAAGGAGGCCGCCGCCGAGATGCGCTCCTCCGGCATGGCGCTGGCCCGCCGGGCCGCCGCCCTGCTCCGGTTCCACCGCCTCATCCTCGGCATCGAGGCGTCGCTGCTGATCCTGCTGCTGGCCATCGTGGACCACGTCCGCGGCGACCTGTTCTTCACCCGCCTCGGCACCGCCGTGCTGGCCGGCATCGCGCTGCTCCAGACCCTGCTGCACCTGGTGTCCGTGCTGGCCTCCAGCAGGCTGAAGTGAGCCGCCCGATGAAGGTCGGCGCCGTCATCATCACCATGGGCAACCGCCCCGAGGAACTGCGCGCCCTGATCGACTCGATCGCCAAGCAGGACGGCGAGCCGGTCCAGGTCGTGGTGGTCGGCAACGGCTCGCCGGTCCCCGACGTCCCCGCGGGCGTGCGCACCGTCGAGCTGCCCGAGAACCTCGGCATCCCCGGCGGCCGCAACGTCGGCATCGACGCGTTCGGCCCCGGCGGCCGGGACGTCGACGTGCTGCTGTTCCTGGACGACGACGGCCTGCTGGCCCGCACCGACACCGCCGAGCTGTGCCGCGAGGCGTTCGCCGGCGACCCGCGGCTCGGCATCGTCAGCTTCCGCATCGCCGACCCGGAGACCGGCGGGACCCAGCGCCGGCACGTCCCCCGGCTGCGCGCCGCCGACCCGATGCGCTCCTCCCGGGTCACCACCTTCCTCGGCGGCGCCAACGCGGTGCGCACCGCCGTCCTCCAGCAGGTCGGCGGGCTGCCGGACGAGTTCTTCTACGCGCACGAGGAGACCGACCTGGCCTGGCGGGCGCTGGACGCGGGCTGGATGATCGACTACCGGTCCGACATGGTGCTGTACCACCCCACGACCGCCCCCTCGCGGCACGCGGTCTACCACCGCATGGTCGCCCGCAACCGGGTCTGGCTGGCCCGCCGCAACCTGCCCGCCCTCCTGGTCCCGGTCTACCTCGGCGTCTGGCTGCTGCTCACGCTCGCCCGCCGCCCCTCGCGCCCCGCGCTGAAGGCGTGGTTCGGCGGCTTCCGGGAGGGCTGGAGCACCCCGTGCGGTCCCCGCCGGCCCATGAAGTGGCGTACGGTGTGGCGGCTGACCCGGCTGGGCCGGCCCCCCGTCATCTGAGAAGCTCGTACCCCGGCGCGTCCGGCGGCCCCGAGCCGCAGGACGCGCCAGGCCGGTACCGGCCGCGCATCCCGAAGACGAAGGTTTCCACCAGTGAGTGAGACAACGCACGACGGCACGGTCGCCATGACCAAGCCCGTGTCACCCGACGAGGGCCTGGCGGCGGCACGGCTCGCCGAGAAGTACGGCCTCACCGTGAGCGGCGCCCGGCCCTCCCTCGTCGAGTACGTCCGCCAGCTCTGGGACCGGCGGCACTTCATCCTCGCCTTCTCCCGGGCCAAGCTGACCGCTCAGTACAGCCAGGCCAAACTGGGCCAGCTCTGGCAGGTGGCCACCCCGCTGCTGAACGCGGCCGTCTACTTCTTCATCTTCGGTCTGCTGCTCGGCGCCCGCCGCGGCATCCCGCACGACATCTATGTGCCGTTCCTGGTCACCGGCGTGTTCGTGTTCACCTTCACCCAGTCCTCGGTGCTGGCCGGCGTCCGCGCCATCTCCGGCAACCTGGGCCTGGTCCGGGCGCTGCACTTCCCCCGCGCCTCGCTGCCCGTCTCCTTCGCGCTCCAGCAGCTCCAGCAACTGCTGTACTCGATGATCGTGCTGGTCATCGTCATGATCGGGTTCGGCAGCTACCCGAGCCTCGGCTGGCTGCTGGTACCGCCCGCGCTGCTGCTCCAGTTCGTCTTCAACACCGGCCTCGCGCTGATCTTCGCCCGCGCGGGCAGCAAGACCCCCGACCTGGCCCAGCTGATGCCGTTCGTGATGCGCACCTGGATGTACGCGTCCGGGGTGATGTTCTCCATCCCGGCGATGCTCGCCGACAAGGACGTGCCGGGCTGGCTCACCGACGTCCTGCAGTGGAACCCGGCCGCCATCTACATGGACCTGATCCGCTTCGCGCTGATCGACGGCTACGGCTCCTCCTACCTGCCGCCGCACGTGTGGGCCTTCGCCCTGGGCTGGGCGGTGCTGGCCGGGGCGGTCGGCTTCGTCTACTTCTGGAAGGCCGAGGAGAGGTACGGCCGTGGCTGAGGCGACCCGGGGCGCGCCGGTGCCCACCGTCATCGCCGACGACCTGCACATCGTCTACCGCGTCAACGGCACGAGGGCCGGCAAGGGCGGTGCGACCGCCGCCCTCAGCCGGATGCTCAGGCGCGGTTCCGACGACGCGGAGCGCGGCGTGCGCAAGGTGCACGCCGTACGGGGTGTCTCCTTCACCGCCTACCGGGGCGAGGCGATCGGCCTGATCGGCTCCAACGGCTCCGGCAAGTCCACCCTGCTGCGGGCCATCGCCGGCCTGCTCCCCGCCGAGCAGGGCAAGGTCTACACCGACGGCCAGCCCTCGCTGCTCGGTGTGAACGCCGCCCTGATGAACGACCTGACCGGCGAGCGCAACGTGATCCTCGGCGGCCTCGCGATGGGCATGACCCGCGAGCAGATCAAGGAGCGCTACCAGGACATCGTCGACTTCTCCGGCATCAACGAGAAGGGCGACTTCATCACCCTGCCGATGCGCACCTACTCCTCCGGCATGGCGGCCCGGCTGCGGTTCTCCATTGCCGCCGCCAAGGACCACGACGTCCTGATGATCGACGAGGCGCTGGCCACCGGCGACCGCAAGTTCCAAAAGCGCTCCGAGGCCCGCATCCGCGAGCTGCGCAAGGAAGCCGGCACGGTGTTCCTGGTCAGTCACAACAACAAGTCCATCCGTGACACCTGCAACCGCGTGCTGTGGCTGGAACGCGGCGAACTGCGCATGGACGGCCCGACGGACGAGGTGCTCAAGGAGTACGAGAAGTTCGTCGGCAAGTAACCGTACGGCCCCCGGAACCCCGCCGGAACTGTTCCGGCGGGGTCTCGCGTCTGCAAAGGAAACGTCAACTCCGGGCAGTCCAAGGAATCTTGGAATCAATCGGTGTGTTGTTGTGATGTACGTACGCCCCCCGCGTAGCTCGATGAGTTGTACAACGTAAGCTGTACCGGTCCCGAAACGCGGCACATGGGGCGATAATGCCCGACACCCTCAGCCAGGGCTGCCGCACGGGCGGCCAGGCGGCGTGTCCGAAATAGTGTGTATTGGGTCCGCAGTGTAGAACGGGAGATGTGACGGCAATGGCTACGGAAACTCCCCAGCGCCGGGAGGCGTGCGCCGTCCCCGCCCCGGGCGGCCGGCGGTGACGGCCACCAGAGCGGCACCGGCCGTGGACCCGGAGCGCGGCACCCTCGACAAGGCCGCGGACGAGAACTTCCCGGTGGCCCCCTTCTTCCTGCCCCGCGCCTGGCGCGCCGACCTCATGGCCGTCTACGGCTTCGCCCGTCTGGTCGACGACATCGGCGACGGCGACCTGGCCCCCGGCGGCGCCGACGCCCGTCTGCTCGGCGTCCCGCCCGAGCGGGCCGACGACCGGCTGGCCCTGCTGGACGCCTACGAGGCCGACCTGCGCCGGGTCTTCGACGCCACCCCGCGCCACCCGATCCTGGGCCGCCTCCAGCCGACCGTGCGCCGCCGCTCGCTCGGCCCCGAGCCCTTCCTCGGCCTGATCGCCGCCAACCGCCAGGACCAGCTGGTCTCCCGCTACGAGACCTACGACGACCTGCTCGCCTACTGCGAGCTGTCGGCCAACCCGGTCGGCCGGCTGGTCCTCGGCGTCACCGGCACCTCGACGCCCGAGCGGATCCGCCGCTCCGACGCGATCTGCACGGCCCTGCAGATCGTCGAGCACCTCCAGGACGTCGCCGAGGACCTGGCCCGGGATCGGGTCTACCTGCCCGCCGAGGACATGAAACGCTTCCACGTGCGGGAAGCCGATCTGGCCGCGAAATCCGCTGGCGCATCGGTGCGCGCGCTGATTGCCTACGAAGCGCAACGCGCCCGCGACCTCCTGGATGAAGGCGCCCCTCTCGTGGGTAGCGTCCACGGCAGGCTCAGACTGCTGCTCGCGGGGTTCGTGGCGGGAGGAAGGGCGGCGATCCGGGCGATCGCCGCCGCCGAATACGACGTACTTCCCGGCCCGCCCAAGCCCGGCAAGGTCCAGTTGCTGCGCGAGGCGGGCGTGACTCTGCGAGGAGAGGGGTGATCCGGACGGTGGAGTCAGCACCCGCGTCCGCACCGGTACTCGCCGCCTACAGCTACTGCGAGGCCGTCACCGGACAGCAGGCCCGTAACTTCGCGTACGGCATCAGACTGCTGCCCACGCCCAAGCGCCGGGCGATGTCGGCGCTGTACGCGTTCTCCCGGCGCGTCGACGACATCGGCGACGGCGTGCTGCCCGCCGACATCAAGGTCAGCAGGCTCGACGACACCCGGACGCTGCTCACCCGGATCCGCGAGGGCGCGGTCGACGAGGACCACACCGACCCGGTCGCGGTCGCCCTCGCGCACGCCGCCCGGCGGTTCCCGATCCCGCTCGGCGGCCTCGACGAACTCATCGACGGCGTCCAGATGGACCTGCGCGGCGAGACCTACGAGACCTGGGACGACCTGAAGGTCTACTGCCGCTGCGTGGCCGGCGCCATCGGGCGGCTCTCGCTCGGCGTCTTCGGCACCGAACCGGGCGCGCGCGGTGCCGAGCGCGCCCCCGAGTACGCCGACACGCTCGGGCTCGCCCTCCAGCTCACCAACATCCTCCGGGACGTCCGGGAGGACGCCGAGGACGGGCGGACCTATCTGCCCGCCGACGACCTCGCCAAGTTCGGCTGCTCGGCCGGGTTCAAGGGGCCGAAACCGCCGGAGGGCTCCGACTTCGCGGGTCTCGTGCACTTCGAGGTGCGCCGGGCCCGCGCCCTTTTCGCCGAGGGCTACCGGCTGCTCCCCATGCTCGACCGGCGCAGCGGCGCCTGCGTCGCCGCCATGGCCGGCATCTACCGCCGGCTGCTCGACCGCATCGAGCGCGACCCCGAGGCCGTGCTGCGCGGCCGGGTCTCGCTGCCCGGCCGGGAGAAGGCGTACGTCGCCGTCCGCGGCCTGTCCGGACTGGACGCCCGGCATGTCACCCGCCGGACCGTCAGGAGGCGGGTCTGATGGACAAAACGGTCCAAGGTGATGAGGGTGGCGAAAAACGGCGGGCAACCCTCCGGTGTTCTCCCGCGTCCCTGACTCAAACGGCAGGCCGGACGGGGGAGGGCGCACGATGACCCACGGCGACGACGCACCGAACGGGCCCAGGGGGCACACCGTCGTGGTCGGCGGCGGGCTCGCCGGCGTCACCGCCGCGCTCACGCTCGCCGACGCCGGCGTCCGCGTCACCCTGGTCGAGGGCAGGCCGCGGCTGGGCGGGCTCGCCTTCTCCTTCCGGCGCGGCGGCCTCACCGTCGACAACGGCCAGCACGTCTATCTGCGCTGCTGCACCGCCTACCGCTGGTTCCTCGACCGTATCGAGGGATCGGCGCTGGCACCGATGCAGGAACGTCTCGACGTGCCCGTCGTCGACGTGACCAGACCCGAGGGACGGCGGCTCGGCAGAATCCGCCGCGACCCGCTGCCGGTGCCCCTGCACCTGGCGCGCAGCCTCGCCACGTATCCGCATCTGTCGCTGGCCGACCGGGCCGGAGCGGTCCGCGCGGCGCTCGCGCTGGGCGGACTCGACCTCGCCGATCCGACCCTGGACACCCAGGACTTCGGCAGCTGGCTGGCCGCGCACGGCCAGTCACCGCGTGCCGTCGAGGCCCTGTGGGACCTGGTCGGGGTCGCCACCCTGAACGCGGTCGCGGGCGACTGCTCGCTGGGGCTCGCCGCGATGGTGTTCAAGACCGGTCTGCTGTCCGACCCGGGCGCGGCCGACATCGGGTGGGCCCGAGTGCCGCTGGGCGAACTGCACGACCGGCTGGCCCGCAAGGCGCTCGACTCCGCGGGCGTCCGTACCGAGGTCCGTACACGCGTCACCTCCGTCTCCACCAACGAGAACGGACGGTGGAGCGTTCAGGTTCCCGGCGAGACGCTCGAAGCCGACGCGGTCGTGCTGGCCGTACCGCAGCGCGAGACGCACGCCCTGCTGCCGGACGGCGCCCTCGACGATCCCGGCCGGCTGCTGGAGATCGGCACCGCGCCGATCCTCAACGTCCACGTCGTCTATGACCGCAAGGTGCTGAACACGCCGTTCCTCACCGCCCTCGGCTCCCCGCTGCAGTGGGTGTTCGACCGCACCGACGCCGCCGGCCTGACCGAGGGCCAGTATCTGGCGGTGTCCCAGTCGGCGGCGCAGGACGAGATCGACGCACCCGTGGCGGTGCTGCGCGAGCGGTACCTGCCCGAGCTGGAACGGCTGCTGCCGCGCGCCCGGGGCGCCGGGGTGGAGGACTTCTTCGTGACCCGGGAGCGCACCGCGACGTTCGCCCCCGCCCCGGGCGTCGGACGGCTCAGGCCCGGCGCCCGCACCAAGGCACCCGGCCTGTACCTGGCCGGAGCGTGGACCGCCACCGGGTGGCCCGCGACCATGGAGAGTGCGGTCCGCAGCGGTGTCGGCGCGGCGGGCGCCGCGCTCGGCGCCCTGGGCCGGTCCCGCGACGTCCTGCCCGACTTCTTCGAGGACACCTTCGAGGAGGCGGCATGAGGACCGAGTCGCGCGGCGCCGACCGCACCCCCGGTACCGCAACTGGAGGAGAGACTGTGCCCACTGTGCCCCCGGCCGAGAAGGCCGACCGACGGACCACGGTGGACGTGACCGCGCTCCTGGAGCGCGGCCGGACCCTGGCCACGCCGGTGCTGCGGGCGGCCGTCGACCGGCTGGCGCCTCCCATGGACACCGTCGCCGCCTACCACTTCGGCTGGATCGACGCCGCGGGCAAGCCGGCCGACGGCGACGGCGGCAAGGCCGTCCGCCCCGCGCTGGCCGTGCTCTCCGCCGAGGTCACCGGAGCGGCCCCGCGCACCGGTGTGCCCGGCGCGGTCGCCGTCGAACTGGTCCACAACTTCTCGCTGCTGCACGACGACCTGATGGACGGCGACGAACAGCGCCGGCACCGCGACACGGTCTGGAAGGTGCACGGCCCCGCCCAGGCCATCCTGGTCGGTGACGCCCTGTTCGCCCTGGCCAACGAGGTGCTGCTGGAACTCGGCACGGTCGAGGCGGGCCGCGCCACCCGCCGGCTGACCGCCGCCAGCCGCGCCCTGATCGACGGTCAGGCGCAGGACATCTCCTACGAGCACCGCGACCGGGTCAGCGTCGCGGAGTGCCTGGAGATGGAGGGCAACAAGACCGGCGCCCTGCTGGCCTGCGCCTCCTCCATCGGCGCCGTGCTCGGCGGCGCCGACGAGCGGACCGCCGACACCCTGGAGAAGTACGGCTATCACCTGGGCCTCGCCTTCCAGGCGGTGGACGACCTGCTCGGCATCTGGGGCGACCCGGAGGCCACCGGCAAGCAGACCTGGAGCGACCTGCGCCAGCGCAAGAAGTCCCTCCCGGTGGTCGCCGCGCTCGCGGCCGGCGGCCCCGCCTCCCGGCGGCTCGGCGAACTGCTCGCCGACGACGCCAAGAGCACCGACTTCGCGAACTTCTCCGAGGAGGAGTTCGCGGCCCGCGCCGCCCTCATCGAGGAGGCGGGCGGGCGCGAGTGGACCGCCGAAGAGGCGCGCCGCCAGCACACCATCGCCATCGAAGCCCTCGACGCCGTCGACATGCCCGTGGAGGTACGGGACCGGTTCGCGGCGCTCGCCGACTTCGTCGTCGTACGAAAGAGATGATCAGTATCGGTCGATTAGTCCTCGCGTAGTCGCCGGCCGGTGCCCGCGCACCGGCCGACGGCGGACCCGCAGCAGACAGCAGACGCACACTGCACGAAGGGGAAGCCATGACAGCGACGACCGACGGAAGCACCGGGGCGACTTCGCCGACCCGGGCAGCCGCGGCCAGCACCACCGACAACCGAATCCCCGAGGCGGCCGGGGTACCAGAAGCCGCCGCACGCGCCACCCGGCGCGCCACCGACTTCCTGCTCCGCACGCAGGACGCCGAGGGCTGGTGGAAGGGCGACCTCGAGACCAACGTCACGATGGACGCCGAAGACCTCCTCCTGCGCCAGTTCCTCGGCATCCTCGACGAGGACACCACCCGCGCCGCCGCCCTGTTCATCCGCGGCGAGCAGCGCGAGGACGGCACCTGGGCCTCCTTCTACGGCGGCCCCGGCGAACTGTCCACCACCATCGAGGCGTACGTCGCCCTCCGGCTGGCCGGCGACGCGCCGGACGCCCCGCACATGGCGCGGGCCGCCGAGTGGATCCGCGGCCGCGGCGGCATCGCCGCCTCCCGGGTCTTCACCCGCATCTGGCTGGCCCTGTTCGGCTGGTGGAAGTGGGAGGACCTGCCCGAACTCCCGCCGGAACTCATCTGGTTCCCCACCTGGATGCCGCTGAACATCTACGACTTCGGGTGCTGGGCCCGGCAGACCGTGGTGCCGCTGACCATCGTGTCGGCCAAGCGCCCGGTGCGCCCCGCGCCGTTCCCGCTGGACGAACTGCACACCGACCCGGCCGACCCCAACCCGCACCGGGCCTTCGCCCCGGCCGTCACCTGGGACGGCGCCTTCCAGCGCCTCGACAAGGCGCTGCACGCCTTCCGCAAGGTCGCCCCGCGCAGAATGCGCCGCGCGGCGATGAACGCCGCGGCCCGCTGGATCATCGAGCGGCAGGAGAACGACGGCTGCTGGGGCGGCATCCAGCCGCCGGCCGTCTACTCGGTCATCGCGCTGTACCTGCTGGGCTACGACCTCGAACACCCCGTGATGCGGGCGGGCCTCGAGTCGCTGGACAAGTTCGCGGTGTGGCGCGAGGACGGCGCCCGGATGATCGAGGCCTGCCAGTCGCCGGTCTGGGACACCTGCCTGGCCACCATCGCGCTCGCCGACGCCGGGCTGCCCGCCGACCATCCGCAACTGGTCAAGGCCGCGGACTGGATGCTCGGCGAGCAGATCGTGCGGCCCGGCGACTGGTCGGTGAAGCGGCCCGGACTGCCGCCCGGCGGCTGGGCGTTCGAGTTCCACAACGACAACTACCCCGACATCGACGACACCGCCGAGGTGGTGCTCGCGCTGCGCCGGGTCAAGCACCACGACCCGGAGCGGGTGGAGCGGGCGATCGGCCGCGGGGTGCGCTGGAACCTCGGCATGCAGTCGAAGAACGGCGCCTGGGGCGCCTTCGACGTCGACAACACCAGCCCGTTCCCCAACCGGCTGCCGTTCTGCGACTTCGGCGAGGTCATCGACCCGCCGTCGGCCGACGTCACCGCGCACGTGGTGGAGATGCTGGCCGCCGAGGGCCTCACCCATGACCCGCGCACCCGGCGCGGCATCGAGTGGCTGCTCGCGGAACAGGAGGCGGACGGCTCCTGGTTCGGCCGCTGGGGTGTCAACTACGTCTACGGCACCGGGTCCGTCATCCCCGCCCTGGTCGCGGCCGGCCTGCCCACCGCGCACCCGGCCATCCGCCGCGCGGTGAGCTGGCTGGAGTCCGTGCAGAACGAGGACGGCGGCTGGGGCGAGGACCTGCGCTCCTACCGGTACGTCCGGGAGTGGAGCGGCCGGGGCGCCTCGACCGCCTCGCAGACCGGCTGGGCACTGATGGCCCTGCTGGCGGCGGGGGAGAAGAACTCCAAGGCCGTCGAGCGCGGCGTGCGGTGGCTCGCCGACACCCAGCGCGAGGACGGCTCCTGGGACGAGCCGTACTTCACCGGCACCGGCTTCCCCTGGGACTTCTCCATCAACTACCACCTGTACCGCCAGGTCTTCCCGCTCACCGCGCTCGGCCGGTACGTGCACGGCGAACCCGCCGTCACCCGGCCGAAGACCGGCGGCGGTGCGCGCCTCGCCGAGGCGAAGGCGCACTGATGAGCACCAGGCCGGTCCCCGCACCGCTGCTGGTCGCCTGTGCGCTCGGCATCGAGCACCTCGCCCTGCGCGCGGGCCGGCGCGGCGGCGCCGACGGGCCGGTCACCGTGGTACGGACCGGCATGGGACCCAAGGCGGCCGAACGCTCGGTCACCCGGGTGCTGGCCGACCCGGCGCTGGCCGACGCCGCCGTGCTGGCCACCGGCTTCTGCGCGGGGCTCGCCCCGGGCATGCACCCCGGTGACCTGGTGGTCGCCGAGGAGACCCGGGACCCGCGCGCCACGGTCCACTGCGTGGGGACCGAACTGCTGGTCAAGGCGCTGGTGCGGGCGGTCCCCGGACGCACCGTGCACACCGGTCCGCTGACCGGCTCCGACCATGTGGTGCGCGGCCCGGAACGCGCCGAGCTGCGGGCGACCGGCGCGATCGCGGTCGACATGGAGTCCGCGGCCACGCTTCTGAGCGCCGTCCGTACGGTCGCGCGCCCGGTTGCGGCCGTACGGGTGGTCGTGGACGCTCCAGAACATGAACTCGTCCGGATCGGCACGGTGCGCGGTGGAATATCGGCTTTCCGCGTTCTTCGATCCGTTCTTCCTGCTTTCTATGAATGGCACCGTTCTTTGCTGCTCCCCCGGAGGTGAGCCAGATGGCAATGCCGCTTCGTCAGTCCATCAAGGTCGCTACATATCTGGCCGAACAGAAGCTTCGCAAGCGGAGCAAGTTCCCGCTGATCGTCGAGCTGGAACCGCTTTTCGCCTGCAATCTGAAATGTGAGGGATGCGGCAAGATCCAGCACCCGGCCGGGGTGCTCAAACAGCGCATGCCGGTCGCCCAGGCGGTCGGAGCGGTCCTGGAGTCCGGCGCGCCGATGGTCTCCATCGCCGGCGGCGAGCCGCTGATGCACCCGCAGATCGACGAGATCGTGCGCCAGCTGGTGGCCAAGAAGAAGTACGTCTTCCTGTGCACCAACGCGATGCTGATGCGCAAGAAGATGGACAAGTTCACGCCCTCTCCGTACTTCGCGTTCGCCGTGCACATCGACGGGCTGAAGGAGCGGCACGACGAGTCGGTGGCCAAGGAGGGCGTCTTCGACGAGGCGGTGGCGGCGATCAAGGAGGCCAAGCGGCGCGGCTTCCGGGTCACCACCAACTCGACCTTCTTCAACACCGACACCCCGCAGACCATCATCGAGGTCCTCGACTTCCTCAACGACGAGCTGAAGGTGGACGAGATGATGATCTCGCCCGCCTACGCCTACGAGAAGGCGCCGGACCAGGACCACTTCCTCGGGGTCACGCAGACCCGGGAGCTGTTCAAGAAGGCGTTCGCGAACGGCAACCGGCTGCGCTGGCGGCTCAACCACTCCCCGCTCTTCCTGGACTTCCTGGAGGGCAAGGTCGACTTCCAGTGCACGGCCTGGGCGATCCCGAACTACTCGCTCTTCGGCTGGCAGCGGCCCTGCTACCTGATGAGCGACGGGTACGTGCCCACCTACCGGGAGCTGATCGAGGAGACCGACTGGGACAAGTACGGCCGCGGCAAGGACCCGCGGTGCGACAACTGCATGGCGCACTGCGGCTACGAGCCCACCGCCGTGCTGGCCACCATGGGGTCCCTGAAGGAGTCCCTGCGGGCCATGCGCGAGACGGTCTCCGGAAACCGGGCCTGAGACCATGACCGCCATCTCTTTGGGGCTTCCCGAAGTACCGGTCCGGCCTCTCGCCGAGCGGCGCGTGTCGCGGCGGATCCAGGTCGGGCCGGTGGCGGTCGGCGGCGGCGCCCCGGTGTCGGTGCAGTCGATGACCACGACCCGCACCTGTGACATCGGGGCGACGCTCCAGCAGATCGCCGAGCTGACCGCGTCCGGCTGCCAGATCGTGCGGGTGGCCTGCCCCACCCAGGACGACGCCGACGCGCTGCCGGTCATCGCGCGCAAGTCGCAGATCCCGGTGATCGCGGACATCCACTTCCAGCCGAAGTACGTCTTCGCGGCCATCGAGGCCGGCTGCGCGGCGGTCCGGGTCAACCCGGGCAACATCAAGCAGTTCGACGACAAGGTCAAGGAGATCGCCAAGGCGGCCAAGGACCACGGGACGCCGATCCGGATCGGCGTGAACGCCGGTTCGCTGGACCGCCGCCTGCTCCAGAAGTACGGCAGGGCGACCCCCGAGGCGCTGGCCGAGTCCGCGCTGTGGGAGGCGTCGCTCTTCGAGGAGCACGGCTTCCGGGACATCAAGATCTCGGTCAAGCACAACGACCCGGTCGTGATGATCGAGGCGTACCGGCAGCTCGCCGCCCAGTGCGACTACCCGCTGCACCTCGGGGTGACGGAGGCCGGTCCGGCGTTCCAGGGCACGATCAAGTCGGCCGTGGCCTTCGGGGCGCTGCTGTCGCAGGGCATCGGCGACACCATCCGGGTGTCGCTGTCCGCGCCGCCCGCCGAGGAGGTCAAGGTCGGCATCCAGATCCTCCGGTCGCTGGGGCTGAAGGAACGCCGGCTGGAGATCGTGTCGTGCCCGTCCTGCGGCCGGGCCCAGGTCGACGTCTACAAGCTGGCCGAGGAGGTCACCGTCGGCCTGGAGGGCATGACGGTGCCGCTGCGGGTCGCCGTCATGGGCTGTGTCGTCAACGGCCCCGGCGAGGCCCGCGAGGCCGACCTCGGGGTCGCCTCCGGCAACGGCAAGGGCCAGATCTTCGTCAAGGGCGAGGTGGTCAGGACCGTCCCCGAGTCGAAGATCGTCGAGACGCTGATCGACGAGGCGATGAGGATCGCCGAACAGATGGAGAAGGACGGCGCGTCGGGGGAGCCCGCCGTCACCGTGAGCTGAACAGCACGGACCGAAGGGGGCCCGAGCGTGACGATTCTGGAGAGCATCCGGGGACCACGCGACCTGAAGGCGCTGTCCGAGGCCGAACTCGGCGAACTGTCCGAGGAGATACGTGAGTTCCTGGTGCACGCGGTGGCCAGGACCGGCGGTCACCTCGGGCCCAATCTGGGGGTGGTCGAACTCACCGTCGCCCTGCACCGGGTCTTCGAGTCACCGGTCGACCGCATCCTGTGGGACACCGGCCACCAGAGCTACGTACACAAACTTCTGACCGGGCGTCAGGATTTCTCCAAACTGCGCGGCAAGGGCGGCCTGTCCGGCTACCCCTCGCGCGAGGAGTCCGAGCACGACGTCATCGAGAACAGCCACGCCTCCACCGCGCTCGGCTGGGCCGACGGCCTCGCCAAGGCCCGCGAGGTGCGCGGGGAGCAGGGGCACGTGGTCGCCGTCATCGGCGACGGCGCGCTGACCGGCGGCATGGCCTGGGAGGCGCTGAACAACATCGCCGCCGCCAAGGACCGGCCGCTGATCATCGTCGTCAACGACAACGAGCGCTCCTACTCGCCCACCATCGGCGGCCTCGCCAACCACCTCGCCACCCTGCGCACCACCGACGGCTACGAGAAGATGCTGGCCTGGGGCAAGGACGTGCTCCAGCGCACCCCGGTGGTCGGCAACACCGTCTACGAGGCACTGCACGGCGCGAAGAAGGGCTTCAAGGACGCGTTCAACCCGCAGGGCCTCTTCGAGGACCTCGGGCTGAAGTACGTCGGCCCGATCGACGGGCACGACATCGAGGCCGTCGAGTCGGCGCTGCGCCGCGCGAAACGCTTCCACGGTCCCGTCCTGGTCCACGTCCTCACCGAGAAGGGCCGCGGCTACGAACCCGCCCTGGCCCACGAGGAGGACCACTTCCACGCCGTCGGCGCGATGGATCCGCTCACCTGCGAGCCGCTCGCCCCGTCCAACGGGCCGTCCTGGACCTCGGTGTTCGGCGCGGAGCTGGCCCGGATCGGCGCGGAGCGCGCGGACGTCGTGGCCATCACGGCGGCCATGCTGCACCCGGTGGGCCTGGGGAGGTTCGCCGAGAGGTTCCCCGACCGCGTGTACGACGTCGGCATCGCCGAGCAGCACGCCGCCGTCTCCGCGGCCGGCCTCGCCACCGGCGGCGTGCACCCGGTCGTCGCCGTCTACGCCACCTTCCTCAACCGGGCCTTCGACCAGGTCCTGATGGACGTGGCCCTGCACAAGTGCGGCGTGACCTTCGTGCTGGACCGGGCCGGTGTCACCGGGGTCGACGGTGCCTCGCACAACGGCATGTGGGACATGTCGATCCTCCAGGTGGTGCCGGGCCTGCGCATCGCCGCGCCGCGCGACGCCGACCAGCTCCGCGCCCAGCTGCGCGAGGCCCTCGCCGTCGACGACGCGCCGACGCTGCTGCGCTTCCCCAAGGAGTCGGTGGGCCCCGTGGTCCCGGCGGTGGACCGGATCGGCGGCCTCGACGTCCTGCACGCCGCCGACGAGTCCGAGGTGCTGCTCGTCGCCGTCGGGGTGATGGCGCCGGTCTGCCTGAAGGCCGCCGAGTTGCTGGCCGCCCGGGGTATCGCCTGCACCGTCGTGGACCCCCGCTGGGTCAAGCCCGTCGACCCCGCCCTGGCGCCGCTGGCCGCCCGGCACCGGCTGGTCGCCGTGGTCGAGGACAACAGCCGCGCGGCCGGGGTCGGCGCGGCGGTCGCGCTGGCCCTGTCGGACGCCGAAGTCGACGTACCGGTACGCCGGTTCGGCATCCCGGAGCAGTTCCTCGCGCACGCCAAACGGGCCGAGGTGCTCGCCGACATCGGCCTCACCCCGGTCGAGATCGCCGGCCGGATCAGCGCGAGCCTGGCCCTCGCGTCAGGACAAGGAGAGAACTGAATGTCCAAGGAGTTCGACCTCGGCGCGCTCTTGGCCGAGCGCGGGGCCGAGCGGTACGAGCTGCACACCCGGCACCTCAACCACCAGCTCCCGCGCATGCTGCGCACCATCGGCTTCGACAAGGTCTACGAGCGAGCCGAGGGCGCGTACTTCTTCGACGCGGACGGCGCCGACTACCTCGACATGCTGGCCGGCTTCGGGGTGATGGGCCTGGGCCGTCACCACCCGGTCGTCCGCAGGGCGCTGCACGACGTCCTGGACGCCTCGCTCGCCGACCTGACCCGCTTCGACTGCCAGCCGCTGCCGGGCCTGCTCGCCGAGCAACTGCTCTCCCACAGTCCGCACCTGGACCGGGTGTTCTTCGGCAACAGCGGCACGGAGGCGGTGGAGACCGCGCTGAAGTTCGCCCGGTTCGCCACCGGCCGGCCGCGCGTCCTGTACTGCGACCACGCCTTCCACGGGCTGACCACCGGCTCCCTGTCGGTCAACGGCGAGGGCGGCTTCCGGGACGGCTTCGCGCCGCTGCTGCCGGACACACCGGTGCCGCTCGGCGATCTCGACGCGCTCGCCCGCGAGCTGAAGAAGGGCGACGTCGCCGCCCTGATCGTCGAACCCATCCAGGGCAAGGGCGTGCACGAGGCGCCGCCCGGCTATCTGCGGGCCGCGCAGGAACTGCTGCACCGGCACAAGGCGCTGCTCATCGCCGACGAGGTGCAGACCGGCCTCGGCCGCACCGGCACCTTCTACGCCTACCAGCACGAGGCCGGTGTCGAGCCGGACCTGGTGTGCGTGGCCAAGGCGCTGTCCGGCGGATACGTGCCGGTCGGCGCCACCCTCGGCAAGGACTGGATCTTCAAGAAGGTCTACTCCTCGATGGACCGGGTGCTGGTCCACTCGGCCAGCTTCGGCGCCAACGCGCAGGCCATGGCGGCCGGGCTGGCCGTCCTGCACGTGATGGCCGACGAACGGATCGTCGAGAACGCCCGGATCACCGGTGACCTGCTGCGCTCCCGGCTCGCCGCACTCATGGACAAGTACGAGCTGCTCGCCGACGTACGCGGCCGGGGGCTGATGGTCGGCATCGAGTTCGGCCGGCCCAAGTCGCTGAAGCTGCGCAGCCGCTGGACCATGCTCCAGGCCGCCCGCAAGGGACTGTTCGCGCAGATGGTGGTGGTGCCGCTGCTCCAGCGGCACCGCATCCTCACCCAGGTCTCGGGTGACCACCTGGAGGTCATCAAGCTCATCCCGCCGCTGGTCGTGGGGGAGCGGGAGGTGGACCGGTTCGTGGACGCCTTCACCGAGGTCATGGACGACGCGCACAGCGGCGGCGGCCTGATGTGGGACTTCGGCAAGACGCTGGTGAAGCAGGCGGTGGCGCACCGCTGAGCCCGGCCCCTTTTGCCTGTGGGGCAAAAAAGTTGTCCCACAGGCAAGGGTGCGGCTGAATGGAGGGCATGAGCCCTTCGGAAGCCCCGGGCCCCTCGGACACCGAGCCGGCGGCGGATCTGACCGCCGTCGCCCCCCAGCTCCGCGCGCTGCGCCGCCGCGCCTCCCTCACCCTGGAGGCCGCGGCCCGCGCCGCCGGACTCTCCCCGGCGCACCTCTCCCGGCTGGAGACCGGACAGCGCCAGCCCTCGCTGCCCATGCTGCTGGCGCTGGCCCGTATCTACGGTACGACCGTCTCGGACCTGCTCGGTGAGACGGCCGCCGAGCGGGACGCCGTGGTCCGCGCCGCCGACACGGAACCGACCGCCGCGGGCGGCTGGACGTACTGGCCGGCCGGCGCGCCCGGCCGCGGCATGCAGGCCCTCAGGGTCCAGGTGCCGTACGGCTCCCAGGGCGACATCGTGCGGGTGCACCCCGGCGAGGAGTGGCTGTACGTGCTCGGCGGCCGGCTGCGGCTGCGGCTCGGCGACACCACCCAGCTGCTGACCCGCGGGGACAGCGCGCACTTCGACTCGCTGACCCCGCACCGCATCGCGGCCCAGGACCCGGACGGGGTCGAGCTGCTGTTCGTCCACACCCTGCTGCAGAGCCCCACGGCCACGCTGTGCCTGGGCCCCACCGAGGGAGTCACGCCATGAGCGACATCGAGGAGAAGTTCCCCCGCGCCCTGTGGGTGCGGCTCATCATCTACATCGCCGTGGGCCATGTCTTCGCGGCCTTCGTGTACTTGCTCTTCGAGGTGGGCGCGAAGTGACGTGCCGCGCGGGGCGGCTCAGCCGAGCAGGCGGTCGCGCAGCCGCTCCCGGGTCCCGGGGGTGATCCCGAGCCCTCGCTCCAGGTAGGCGTCGACGCCGCCCCAGGTCCGCTCGACGGTCTCGAACGCGGCCGTCAGATACTCGGCGCGCGCGTCGAACAGGGGGCTCAGTAGCTCCATGACCTCGGCGGAGTAGGCCGACTCCGAGGTGCCGCTGCGCTTCACCCGGTACCGGCGGTGCTTCTCGTTGGACTTCAGGTAGTCCTCGACGATCGCGTCCCGTTCGACGCCCAGCGCGAGCAGTGTCACCGCGATGGACAGGCCCGCGCGGTCCTTGCCGGCCGCGCAGTGCATCAGGGCTGGGACGCTGTCCTCGGCCAGCGCGTGCAGCACCCGGGAGTGCTCGGCGGTGCGGTCCGTGATGATCGAGCGGTACGAGGCGATCATCCGGTCCGCGCCCTTGTCGTCCGCGAGGATCTCGCGCAGCTGGTCGAGGTCGCCGTCGCGGACCATCTTCCAGAACTCGGCGCCGTCGGCGGGGTCGGACAGCGGCAGGTTCAGGTTGCGCACGCCCGGCAGGGTCACGTCGGGGCCTTCGAGCTTCTGGTCGGCCGCGTTGCGGAAGTCGAAGACGGTGTGCAGGCCGAGGCCCGCGAGGAACGCCGCGTCCTCGGCGGTCGCGTGGGCGAGGTGGCCGCTGCGGAACAGCACGCCGAACCGCACCCGCCGTCCGTCGGTGGCCGGCAGCCCGCCGACGTCACGGAAGTTACGCACCCCGGCCAGCTCCGGCTCGGTCGACGGGACCTGTTGCGTCATGGAGGCTCCTCACGGTCGCGCACACCGCCGCGGCTCAGCGGTCCGCACGGACCGACGATACGGCATGGCCCCGCCCGGACCCGGCCGTGTTCCGAGGTCCCGCCGACCGCCCCGGGACCGGACCGACCAGGGTGCCGGCCGCGCCGCGAGGGCGTCGTACGCAAGGCCGATCTGACCGTTCAGTCCCAATGAATAGGAATTGGGTAATTTACCTCAACGTGCCCCTGTCTAGCGGTATATGAGCCGGGGCGGGTGAGCAGCGTCATATCCGTACCTGGTGGTGACGAGGCGCCTTTCGCCATGCGCACGTAATCGACGTGCTCCTGAAGGGTTTTAGCGGAAGGGTGAAGATCCTTAATCCACGGAGAGTGACCGGGAATTGGGCGGCCATTCCGGCACCGCGCGAAGTACCGGCCGGCATCGGCTTGTCCACGCGCGTCCCCGTCGCTTACGTTCACCACCGATCCGGACGGACGCCTAATCCTGCCGCCGCCCGGAGACCGCACCCACTCACCACCCGTATTCGGCAGGAGCGGGGGACCCACAGGTAAAACCGCCTGTTCCGGTTCCCGGGACGGCTAGGGGTAAAGCCGCGCCTTTTCCGGCGCGGCCGGGCAGCTCCAGCCCGCACCCGACAGCTCACCTCGCAGGCGCCGGAGAGGAATTCGTCATGCCCGCAAAGGGTAAGCACCGCCGTACCAGGACCCAGCGCCTGACCCGCACGCTCGCCGTCGCCACGACCGGCGGCGCCGCACTCGCCCTGCCGCTCATCGGGGCGGCCGGCGCGCACGCCGCCCAGTCCGACTCCGCCCAGACCGCGCAGACCTACACCGTGCGCGCCGGTGACTCGCTGGCGAAGATCGCCGACGCGCAGCACGTCAGCGGCGGCTGGAAGAAGCTCTACGAGGACAACCGCGACGCCGTCGGCGCGGACCCCTCGCTGATCCGCCCCGGCCTGAAGCTCACCGTCGGCGCCGAGGCCGAGGCGTCCACCCAGTCCAAGGACGCCGCGGCGGACAGCGCGTCCGCCACGGCCGAGAAGAAGACGGCGCAGCCCGCGGCGGACACCTCCACCGCGTCCACCGGCTTCGTCGCTCCCGTCGACGGCGCCACCGAGGGCACCCCGTACCACCAGTCCGGCAGCATGTGGTCCAGCGGCTACCACACCGGCACCGACTTCGTCGTCCCGACCGGCACCTCGGTGAAGGCGGTCGGCGCGGGCACCGTCGTCACGGCCGGCTGGGGCGGCGCGTACGGCAACCAGGTCGTCATCAAGCTCGCCGACGGCTACTACGCCCAGTACGCCCACCTGTCCTCGATCTCCGTCTCCAGCGGCGACGCGGTGACGGCGGGACAGCAGCTCGGCCTCTCCGGTGCCACCGGCAACGTGACCGGCCCGCACCTGCACTTCGAGATCCGCACCACGCCGGACTACGGCTCGGACATCGACCCGCTCGCCTACCTGCGGTCGCAGGGCGTCTCCGTCTGACGCCGCCCGACCCAGCCCCGCGCTCATCGAAGGCCGGACCCCGATCCCCGGGTCCGGCCTTCGGTGTTGTGACCTGTGGAACGGCGCTCACTTATTCCGGAATTGGCCAACACTTTAGGAGTGGCCTTTCTCACCGCTCGTCAACCCCGTCCTACGGTCGCGTAGGTCACAATCCAAGGTGAATCATGGGTCGACGTGGCAGACGATTCGAGAAGTGAGAAGAGTGCCGGCAAGGCAGTGATCGGGTCGTACGTGGCGCTGGGGGACAGCTTCACCGAGGGGGTCGGCGACCGCGGCCCCGACGGGGCGTTCGTCGGCTGGGCCGACCGCTTCGCCGTCCTGCTCGCGGACCGGCGGCCCGAGGGCGACTTCACGTACACCAACCTCGCCGTACGCGGGAAGCTGCTCGACCAGATCGTGGCGGACCAGGTGCCCAGGGCGGCCCGGCTCGCACCGGACCTGGTCTCCTTCTGCGCGGGCGGCAACGACATCATCCGGCCCGGCACCGACCCGGACGAGCTGGCCGAGCGGTTCGAGCGGGCGGTCGCCGCACTCACCGCCACGGCCGGCACCGTCATGGTGACCACCGGCTTCGACACCCGCCGGGTGCCCGTCCTCAAGCACCTGCGGGGCAAGATCGCCACGTACAACGGACATGTGCGGGCCGTCGCCGACCGCTACGGCTGCCCGGTGCTCGACCTGTGGTCGCTGCGCAGCATCCAGGACCGCCGTGCCTGGGACACCGACCGGCTGCACCTCTCGCCCGAGGGGCACACCCGGGTGGCGCTGCGGGCCGGCCAGCTGCTCGGTCTGCCGGTGCCGGCCGACCCGGAACAGCCCTGGCCGCCGCTGCCGCCGCGCGGCACCCTCGACATCCGCCGGGACGATGTGCAGTGGGCGCGGGAGTACCTGGTGCCGTGGTTCGGGCGCCGGCTGCGCGGTGAGTCCTCCGGCGACCACGTGACGGCCAAGGGGACGCTGTCGGCGGACGACATCAGGATGCGGATCTCGGCGGTGGCGTGAGGCGGCGGCGCGGGGGACCGCCGCGCCCGGGCGGGACGGCCGAGCGGAGCGGCTGAGGGGACGGTCGAGCGGGGCTGTCGAGTTCCCGGAAACCGGTGATACGCGGTGGGCGTAAGTGACCTGCGGCGAAGGCCGCTGTCACACAGGACGACCATAATGAAGGTCTGTCCTACTCCACCTGGAGGTACCGTGGCCGGTTTCCGTTCCCCCAGCTCCGGGTTCCGCGCGCTGCGGCCCGAGGCCTTCGGCGCGGACCCGAGCGGCGAGCGCATGGCGCGCATCCGCAGATCACCGCACTTCGCGAACGGCGTCTTCCAGAATCCGGGAGGCACCGCCCGCACCCGGCCCTCCGGATCGACGTCGCAGCTCGCCAAGAGCTACCTCGACCGCCAGGCACGGGCCCGCCGGGCCCCGGCCGGCACCATCCCGGTGCATCCCACCACCGTCGCCGACCTGTCCCGTCCCCCGGCCACCGGTCTCCGGCTGACCTGGGCCGGGCACTCCAGCGTCCTGGCCGAGATAGACGGGCGGCGCGTGCTCTTCGACCCGGTCTGGGGCGAGCGCTGCTCCCCGTTCCCGTTCGCCGGACCCAAGCGGCTGCACCCGGTCCCGCTGCCGCTGGCCGCCCTCGGCCCGGTGGACGTCGTGGTCATCTCGCACGACCACTACGACCACCTCGACCTGCCCACCATCAAGGCGCTGGCCGACACCGACACCCTGTTCGCCGTCCCGCTCGGCGTCGGCGCCCACCTGGAACACTGGGGGGTGCCCGCGGACCGGCTGCGTGAACTCGACTGGCACGAGTCGACCAAGGTCGGCGGCCTCACCCTGACCGCCACCCCGGCCCGCCACTTCTGCGGCCGGGCCCTGCGCAACACCCAGCACACACTCTGGGCCTCCTGGGTGGTCGCCGGACCGGAGCACCGCGTCTACCACAGCGGCGACACCGGCTACTTCGACGGCTTCAAGGACATCGGCGCGGCACACGGCCCGTTCGACGCGACGATGATCCAGGTCGGCGCGTACTCCGAGTTCTGGCCCAAGAACCACACGGACTATACGCCGCTACCGGGCCTCTGGCCAGACATTCACATGACGCCCGCCCAGGGGGTCCAGACCCACCTTGACCTGCAAGGTGGCAGCCCGGGCGGGGTGCTGATGCCGATCCACTGGGGGACGTTCAACCTGGCGGGGCATGCGTGGGCGGAGCCCGCGGAGTGGATGAAGGACGCGGCCGAGGAGGTCGGCCAGGCGGTGGCGTTCCCGCGGCCGGGGGAGCCGTTCGAGCCGGCGGGGGAGCTGCCGGTGGAGGCGTGGTGGCGGGCGGTGTCGGGTCCGATCGCGCACCCGTGGCGTCGTCCCCGAATCGTCGAAGGCGCGGCCGGGACGAGTAAGGGGGATCTCGATCTCGCGGGGGAGCGGTGACCTTGGTCGGAGACGCCGGGGATGAGGCCGAGGAGATGCTCCGGATGCTGAAGCGTCTCCCGGCTGAAGGGCGCGACCGTGTTGTCCGGGCTTTGGACGGGGCGCCTCGGATTGAGCGTCAAGCTCCTGTCCAGCGATTCAGGCCCTTGCCATCACTGAAGGACTCGTCCGGGGTTGTTGTGCGAAGACGGTTGTGGAGAGCTGAACTTGCAGGAGGGACCCGGCCGGGCAGCGTGCGACTGCACCGCTTGCCCAGTGTCGGCAGCGGCCTCCGCGAGGTCGTTGCCATACCGATCGTGGAGTCTGTCGATCGAACGGGATCCTCGATCGGGTGATCGCGAGCCCTGCCCGGCGGGAGAGCAGGGAATGGCGGTACGGGAGGAGCCTCTGCGTGGCGACTTCCGTTAGGGACGAAGCGCGGGAGGGTTTTGTCCAGGATCATGTTCGATGGATGGTCCCCACGGAGAACCAGTCGTGCAGTGTGGTCTCTGCCTGTTCGGGGAGATCGTTGGTGAATACCACGGCCAGGCCGCGCCGGGCCCGCGAACAGCAGACATAGAACAGGTTACGGGACCGTTCGGTGCGGTCGGGCTTGTCGGTTCCGGCGAGCATCTTGCTGATGCTGTATCTGTTCCAGGCGCTGTCGTCGACCACCACCACAACGTTTTCGAACTCGTCGCCCTTGACGCCGTGCTGGGTCGAGAACGGGGTTAGTTCGTCGATGAAGCGAGTGACGCCGATGACTTCCTGGTAGGACACGTTGCGGAGATTGTTCGAGAAGTCCGCTCGTCGTTGGTCGCGCTCATCGAGACCCGCGGCCGTCCTGCGTCGTTCACGATCTTTGAGCTTGCCTGGCATGTTGAGGAGATGACCGTCGGCCATCAGGTCGAGCACGTCGCCGATGGTCCCACTCGCGCGTACGACGTCGAGCGCCCCGATCGCCTTGCTGATGGCGCGCTTGTGGTTGTGTCGGGTGATGCGTGTCCGTCCCTCGTCCAGCAGGCTGGTCAGCGCGGCGAAGTCGTTGTTGCGGAAGGCCGTGCTCATGGCCTCGATGCGCGTGAGGTACTGGATGTAAGGCTCATTGCGCGTCAACAGGTCGTCGGGCCCGTAGCGGCTCAGCTGTCGGTACTGTTCAAGGAGGTTGGCGTACTCCAAGGTGCCCGCGATCCTGCGGTGAGTGAGCAGAAGATATTTGCTGTTCGCCCGCGTCCAGCCGTGCTCGGCGAGTGTTGCTTCGGCGGCAGTCAGTCGCGCAGGGCCGGCAGGGATTCCAGCGCTGACGAACAGGTGGACCTCACCGGTCTGCTGCTCACCGACGGCGTTTTGGACGAGCTTGGGACGCATCCGGTTGAGTACTTCGACGACGGGAGGCGAGCACCGGTAGTTCTCGTGCTTGGTGATCTCAGTGAGGAGACCGGGTCGCTTCACCTTCCCGACGCCGGACTCGTAGATCTTCTGCATGGAGTCGCCGAAGAGGCCGACTACGCACTTCATGTGGCCGGCGCCCGCCAGGTGGTCCAGTAGGAGCTGCATCGTCTTGGGTGAGGTGTCTTGGTACTCGTCGACGAAGATGACCGGGTACTTGCAGGCGATGATGCGTATGAGCTTGGGATGGGCTGAGACGAGACGCAGCGACAGTGCGATCACATCGTCGTGGGTGATGCGCCCCTCGCTCAGTCTCCGTCCGCGGTCGGAGTACTCGATCACTGGGGGAGCGGTGACGGAGTCGAGGTCTTCGGGTCTGGCCAGTTCCTTGTTGTATTCGAGGATCTGCTGCCAGAGTTCGCGCTGGTACAGCTGAATGGCACTCCAGAGGAACTCGTGGATGGTGCCGACCTCGACAAACGGGTCCGCAGCGATGCGTTCGAGGATCTTCCTCTTGGCGACGTTAGTGTACGTGATGCAGGCGATCCGCTGACCGCGTACCTCCAAATCTCTGCGGCGGTGGTTGATGAGGTACTGCAGGGCACGGACCAGGGCGGTGGTCTTGCCGGCGCCGGCCCCCGCTTCGACGAGGAAGCTGCGCCGGGCGTCCAGCTCCGTGGCGACGGCTTCGAGGGTGTCTATGCGAGCCACCGCAGTCCCTCGCTGATGTAGCGGGGAACGGTCCAGTCCTCCAGGAGCATGACGTCGAAGGCGAAGTCAGTCTTGTGATTGCTGAGTTGCTGAGCGACGTCGTAAGCCTTCGCCGCGATGTCGTCGGCGGTGGGGTCGGCCCCAACCTCCTTGATGAAGGCCGCCTTGAGGGCCAGTTGGCGGAAGTCACGGGCGAGAGGCTGTGCGTTAGCGATGATGAAAGCGTCCTCGAAGCTCCGCGCGCAGGGGCCCGAATCATTCTCTGGGATTTGGTAGGCGACGCGGACGTGTCCCTGCTCTTTTTCGGCCGAGTCGGTGGCGAGCAGCTCGGCGATGCTGGACTTGGCGGGCAGCCAGTTCTTGAGTGTCTGGTTTGAGGTGACGGTCTGCCCCTGGCCCGGTGGGCAGGCTTTGCGGTGTCTGGGACATACGGAATCAATATCGGTGATGACGAGAGTCTTGACGTTCAGGAAGGCGAGTAGTTCCCGGAAGCGGACGGCGTAGGCGTCGCCGACCTCGATGACCGAGAGGTATTGGTGCAGCAGCTCCTGGGCGCAGCGTCGGACCATCTCCGGTAGCAGCAGGCGCTCTGCGGTGCCCTCGATCAGGATCACTTTGTCGGCGAAGAACATGTCACACCGGTGCAAGACCATGTATTGACGCAGGAAGCGCAGGGTTTCGTCGCCTCGCGGGGTGGCCTTGACGTTGGCTTGGAAGGTCGACAGGTCCTTGATGGTGAGCTGTGGCTCGGAACGGTCGAAGTAGCGCACGGTGTGAAAGCCGCTGCTGGCGACGATGTGGGAGGAGTGTGTGGTGATGACCACCTGTACCCTCCACCCCGTCTTGCGGTCGATGAAGTCCTGGATGTTCTTGATGAACGTCTCTTGCATTTGGGGATGCAGATGGGCTTCGGGTTCCTCGATGAATAGTACTTGCAGCGCCGGCTTGGGTGTGGTGCGTTCGTACGTCTGGTGAAAGCTGATGACCTGCAGGATCGTGAAGATCAGCTTGCTGTAGCCCAGCCCATTGTGGCCTTCGGGAAGGTGGAAGTCGTCGTCCCCGGAGGGATACTGGATGCGGGTGCTGCCACGCAAGATGCCTGAGGCTTCGATAAGGGATACGATGCGGGGTTTCTGGACCGGGGTGATGGTGCCGACCCCGAAGGTGCGCAGGTCCTCGAAGATTGGGTCGAACAGTGTGGCGTAGTTGTCGTCGAGTTGCTGCGAGGCGGACGCCAGGGCGGTTTCGATCTGCTCGATGCTCTGATGACGGTCGTCGTGCCCGCTGGTGGCCTTGTAGAAGGCCTCGAACGTTTTCGACAAGGTGCGGGCTTTGTCGCTCGGCGTGTCGTCCACCTTGGTCTGCGCGTAGACAAACCTGACCGACAGGATGGTTTCGGCGGCGCCACGCTTGATCTCCTTGTGGACGTGTGAGTCCAAAGGACTGACCGCTCGATACATTGGTGTGAAGTAGTCCGAGAAGTTCTTGCGTAGCCACTTGGTCCGATCGAATGGCCCCCGTCGGCTTGCCGACCAGAACTCGTTGAGGAGGTCGTACGGACGGGTAACTTCCAGTGTTGCTTCGATCCTGACCTGGAAGCAGGTGTCGTCGAGGTCGAGGATCACACCTGTGAGCGGCGCGAGGTCGTCTTCTTCCGTGTACTCGATGGTGAGGGCCAACTTGATGGCCGGGACGAGGTCATAGGCCTTGGCCAGTAGATCCTCGCTTGTCTCCGCGTCGCCCCGGTCGGCGTGCTCCTGTGCCTCGCCGAAGATCTGCCGCGCCTGATTGATATCGGCGATACGGCATGTAGAGAAATCTTCCAGGACGAACCTCGTGTCTTCCTCGCCGAAGAACTTCTCGAAGAGATTAACGAATGACGTCTTGCCGCTGTTGTTGCGTCCGACGATGAGGGTGGCCTTCGGATCAACTCGGACATCAACCCTCTCCAGGGCGCGAAAGTTGATCACTTCGGCATGGGTCAGTTGCATCGCACTCCCGAGATCGTCCCTCACCACAGCTCCCGAGAGGCGTACGTCTGCGACTTCCCGGAGTCAGAGCAGTATCTGTTACGGGAGAGGCGTAGATCCACACATGGCTCAAAATGGTTGGTGAGATTCCAGATGTCATCCGTCTTGGTCTGCGTTGATCGATCGCAGTTGCTGACTTGCGGCAGGCATCTTGACGTGGTCCGGGCGGTGGCGATCGAAGCCCTCGCGATGAAGTGGTTCTCGACTTCCTCCGGTAGGCCGTTCTTGCTGGGCCGTCAGCAGCAGCCACTTCACGCCCGGATTGACCATGGAGGACAGCGAAATCAGGGCGAGCACTTGGTGCTCAGAGGACCGAGAACGACATGAGGCCGACGGTTTGATCGTCCAGCGCGACGAGGATGTCGTCGACTGGTCGGCCATCTCGCACGCCCTCCGCTGTGGCAGCGATGGAGGCGTTGGTGGTCGGGCAGCGAGGAACTGACCCGGTAGCCGCATACGTATACGTGTCACTCGGCGATGTCGACTCCGTATCCGCGTGCGAGTGTGTCCAGTGTGTGGTCGTAGCCTTGGCCGACGGCGCGCAGACGCCAGACGGGGCCTCTGCGATAGAACTCCGCGAGCAGCATGGTGCGTTCGGTGGTGGCGGCGTCCAGGGTGGCCCGTGCGAGTGGTGGCCCGCTGTTGTCGGGAGCCGCGCTGATCTGTATCGCACCGAGTGTTTCGAACGTTTCGGTGCCGTCGATGGCTGCGGCCACGACGACTTTCCGGGTCGTCGGTGGCAGGGTGGCCAGGTCGAGGGTGATCGTCTGCTCGGCTGGGCCGCCGGTCAGCAGACGCACGGTCCCGGCGGGGCTCTCCGGAGCTCCGTAGAAGATGAAGTCCTCGTCGAAGGTGACCTGGTCGTCTTCGTCGAGGAGGAAGGCGACGACGTCGACGTCGAAGCGGGACTGCGGGGCCCAGCCGGCGGTGAGGTGCCACAGGGGAGAAGGGGATCCGGGCGTCATGGGCAGGTCGATGACGCCGCCTCTGGACATCACCACCGGCTCCTGGGAACGACAGCTCGTCCGAGGTCGAAGCGTGGGTGTCGCGGTGGTGAGCCAGTCGGGGGCGTGCACGGGGAGTGCGAGGGCCTCAATGCGGGTCATGCGTCGGTCGCGTTCTCCGCCGGGCAGGAGTATCACGTCGGTGACGCTGGCGGAGAGGTTGACCGCTGCGGAACCGCCGAGAGCGACGATGTGGGTGCGGGCCGCCGCTGCCTCGGCGTGGACGCCGCCCAGGACCAGGATTCTGCGCCCGGCCAGCGGTCTGTCCGGCAGGGTATCTGCGGACGGCTCCGCGTGGCGTGTCCGTGGGACGGCCGCCTTCGCGGCGGCTGAGGAGCTCGGTGCCGCTGTCTCGCGGTTGGGGTTGGTGTCCGCAGCCGGTGGTGCGGGGGCGGCCCTCCGAGCGTCGGACTCGGTGGCGGCCGTGACTGCTGCGACGGCCGGCGTCTCGAAGGCTGTCCCCGGTTGTACGTCTGCGAGCAGCCGCAGGAAGGTGTGCTCGTCGATCACCGGCACACCCTCGGTACGGGCGCGGCGTGCCTTGGCCGAGTCCGGTACCGGTTCGTTGGTGACCAGCACGCTGGTGTGCCGGCTGACGGAGGTCATCATGTTCAGTCCGGCGGTGACCGCTCGTCCGATCAGCTCCGCGCGGGCGCGGGTGGTATCGCCGGTGATGGCGACCTTCATGCCTTGCCGGAGTGGTCCGCCAGGAGCCATCCGGCCGGGGTTGCGGTAGGCGCAGGGAGTCTTGGGCGGCTTCGGTGTGAACTGCGACTCCGCCCGGGGCGGGCAGGTCACGAGTGGCAGGGGGAGATCGAGCCGGGCTGCCTCACGCAGTGAGGCCCGCAGGATCCCGGCCAGTACACGGGTGTCGTCGAGTGCGTCGTGAGCACGTTGCTGGGGGATGCCGTAGTGGGCGGCGAGGGTCCCCAGCTTCAGGTCGCCGGTCGGCGGGTCGACCTGGCGGTTGAGTGCCAGGGTGCACAGCCGCTGTGAGACCGGAAGCCACATCCGCGCCCGCGCGAACTCGTGGGCGAGGAAGTCGTAGTCGAACTGGGCGTTGTGGGCCACCAGGACCCGGTCCTGGAGCATCGCCCCGATCTGCCCGGCGACCTGGGCGAAAGCCGGAGCGCCGCGCAGCCGCTCGGCGGTGAGCCCGTGCACCTCGACCGGTCCCGGGTCGCACCCCGGGTCGAGCAGCGTGGAGAACTCCCCGGTCTGTTCGCCTTCCGGACTGACCGTCACCACCGCGACGGACAGCACTCGATCCCGTCGGGGTACGAGCCCTGAGGTTTCCACATCGATCAGCGCCCAGTCGTAGGCGTAGTCACCGGCAGTGGGTGTGTCCAGGCCGGCGGAGACGAGACTCATCGCGTGATTGCCCAATCAACTCGGTGACCAGTGTTGCCCGGCGCGCGTCATGCCGCAGCGCGACCGGCGTCAGGGACACGACTCCTCGAACTTGACCGCCTTGAGCGTGACCGGCTGCCCGTTGAGTGATGTGCCGGCGGTCGGCTGCTGTGTACACACCTTCCAGTTCGACTCGACCAGTACCCAGCGGTCGTCCGGCAGGGCGTCCTCCACCGTGAAGGAGACACCGGAGTCCAGGGCGGAACGCGCGGCCTTGACCGACTCGCCGGCGAAGTCCGGCATCTTGCCGCCCTCGGCGGCCGGGGGCTTCTCGTCCTTCGCTGGGCAGTCCTCCTCCAGCTTCACAGCCCCGAAGTCGAGGTCGGTGTCGGTCGGCTCGGAAGAACCGGCTTCGACGTTCTGGCTGCACACCTTCCAGTTCCGGTCGAACGCCTGCATACGGTCCCGGCCCAGCGCGTCGTGGGAAGTGAGCCCGTAGAAACCGGCTTCCTGCGCCTCGTCCTGCGCCGACTGCAGGCCCATACCGACGAAGTCGGGGACGGTCGCCTTCTTCGGCGCGTCCGCGGTGGGCTTGTCATCGTTGGCCACCTTGGCGGCTTCGCTCGGTGAGGGCTCGGCCGTGGCGGTCACGGTGACGGTGGGCTGCGGCTCGCCCTTACTGCTGACACTCGCCGCACTCTCGTCGGCGTTGCCGGCGGAACCGACGCCGACCCCGACGAAGAAGACGAGAACCACGGCAGGAATCGCGATGCGCTTCCGCGCCCACTTCGGCTTGCCGCCGGGCTGCACCGGCGGCCCGAACGGAGGCGGTCCGGCGAACTGCGGCTGGGCAGGCGGCGGCTGGTTGTACGACATACGTCCCCCACGAATCAATTGGTGCCAGATGACCGTAAGGGGTGCGATGTGCCCACGGGGAGACCTTGAGGGGTAAGTGACAGAATCGTGATGGAAAGGTGAACGTTGAACCGCTCTCCGCCCCTGGCTGTCGGCGTCGTACTGCCCTTGTCGGCTGCCGCTTTGGCGGCGTGGTGCCTTTGCCCCACTACCGGTCACGCCCCGACCACGCCACCACATTCCTCAAGATCACCTGCTGAGTACGCATCAGCCCTGCCGTCCGCAAACCGCCGGATCTCCGTCCTGTGAGAGGACAGCGAGCACGGCCTACGGACGATGGATATCTGGGAAGTCCCGCGCACCGTTATCGAGTACCGGCACGTCAAGGAGGCCCGGGCCAAGCGCCAGCATGTCGACGGCCGCGACACTCTTATCGAACCTGAGGCCAACCTATTCATCCTGCCTTGACTCGATTCACCGCCGTCAACGGAGGACGGCGAGGGCCCGAAACCCGAGCTGAGGGCATGCCGGAACCAAGACGAAGGGTCGGCGCGCGATAGGAACGCTCGGGTCAGGCGCCCACGCCTGTCACCGCTGTGTCTCCTCGGGCCGGTCGTCGGCGGCGTGCGGCGCGTCGGTGGCCGGACGGAACTCCACATCGACGACGCCCTCGACGGCACGCACCAGGCGTGCGGCGACGGGTATCAGAGAGGTGTCCCGTATCCGGCCGGTGAGGGTGACCACGCCGTCCGACACGTCCACGGTCACGGGCGACGGGGAGACGGAGAACAGGTGCGGCACGATCTCCCGGCGGATCTCCTCGGCGAGTTCCCCGTCCGTGCGCAGGAACACTTTGAGCAGGTCGGCCCGGCTGACCACGCCTTCAAGCAGCCCTATGCTGCTGACAACGGGCAGCCGCTTGACCTTGCGCTGGGCCATGATGCGCGCCGCTTCGGGAAGTGTCGCGTCGGGGTGAACGGTGACCGCGGGCGTGGACATCAGGTCGGCTGCCGTCAGTCCGCCGGCCTTGGCCAGGTCGGCGAGCCGACGCCGCTGGGTGAAGCGGTCCGGATCGCTGTCGCGGAACTCTTCCTTGGGCAGCAGGTCGGCCTCCGAGACGACGCCGATCACACGGCCCTCGCCCTCCAGGACAGGAAGGGCGCTCACTTTCCACTGCTGCATGAGCGTGACGATGTCCTTGAACGGGGCGTTCCGGCCCACGGCCACCACGGTGTGCGTCATGACGTCGCTCACGACATGCGGGCTGTCCGGGAACATGCTTCTCACCTTCACATGGTCGGGGTCCTGCCACGTCGGGACCGCAGCATCACAACCGATTGCCGCTTCCGTAGGGGGCGAACAGGTCGAGCAGACGGATACGTGCCGCGTGCAGCCGATGGGCGACCACGTCGCCGACCCAGGCGGCCACCGCACGGCCGAACTCGGCATCTTGGGCGCACAGGTCCCGTACGGCCTGTGCGTCGAACTCCCAGGCCCGTACCGGGCTCATCGCCTCGGCGCCCAGATGCCACCGGTAGGGCGAGAAGTGCCAGGACCAGCCGACCAGTTCACCGTGGCCCAGAGTGTCGACGACAGCGGCCCGCCGGCCCGGCACGTGCAGGTCGAGCGTGACGGTGCCGGTACGCACGACCCAGAACCGGTCGGCCCGCCGGCCTTCCTCGAACAAGCGCGTTCCGGCCTCGAAGGACACCTCGTGGGCGTTCCGCATCAGGCGCTCACGGTGACCGGCTTCGAGGGCCGCGGTCAGTGTCTTGGTGGAGGTCATCGTCTTCGCCCCCTTTCCGTCTTGAGTCGCCGATTACAGTCTGACCGTGCGCGGTGCCAGTGGCCACGGGCCGTCCGGACCCCGAGGCGGTCCGTCCGGCCCTACTCGCGTGCGCGACCCCTTGATGTGCTGAGAGCGACGGGAAGGACGCCTGCCAGAAGGACGCGGAGGAGCGGCCGGCGGCCGCGCACCGCGCGATCAGGATCCGCGAGAAGCGGGTGCCGTCCTTCCCGTCAGGGGAGGCTGCTGTGGTCAGTCGCGGTAGGACCGGTGGTCGTCGTGCTTGCCGATGTAGTGCCGTCGCTCGACGACCTCGTTCTCGCCGGGGCGGAGTATGGCGCCCGGTGTGGACATGAAGGCGATGAGCCCCAGAATGCCGGCGGCCATCAGGATGAAGCCCACCATGAACGAGCTGTAGCCGAACACCAGACAGGCGCCGACCACCGTCGCGCCGATCAGCAGGAGCGGAATCATGGCTGAACCCCCTTCGCGTTCCCGCATCGGCCGCGGCCACCGGCGGTGGCGCGAGCCGCAGTAAGGCTTCCCGGCCGGCGGGTCTGCCCGGCCGGCCGTGAGGCGTTCGCCGGGCACCCGGTGCGAACCGGGTGCCGGACGTTTCCCTGGGCCCAGCGTCCGGCGGGCGGAGCGGGAGGCCGAGGGGCCGACCGGTGCACGGGCACACGCCGAACGGCCCCTGCGTTCGCGGTCACCTGCCGGACGTACCGGTCCGCACCGGCGCGGGGCTGTTCGGCCCCGGCTTTCGCCGGGGCCGAACGTCCTGGGACGGGGCCGATCCGCCCCTCCTGCCGCCGGACTGCCGGTGCGACCGTGGGCAAAGGGACACGGCCGCACCACTTCGGGCGGCGCCCGGTTCGTACGGAGGAGGTGGGGACCATGCAGTGGCCCGTGGTCACCGGAGTCGACGGATCCGCCGAGAGTCTGGCCGCCGCCGAGTGGGCGGCCCGCGAGGCTGTGCGCCGGGAACTGCCGCTGCGCCTGCTGCACGTGCGCAACTGGCATCCGGGCCGGGGCGAGGGCGAGTCGGCCCCCGCAGCTCGACGTGCCCTCGCACGGCAGCGTCTGCGCCAGGCGGAGCAGCGGGTACGCGCCGGGTGCCCTGAGGTACGGGTGGACACCGAGCAGGTCGAGGGCCCGGCGACACAGGCGCTCGTCGCGGCGGCCGGGCACGCGGAGGTCCTGGCGCTCGGCTCGCGTGGCCTGAGCGGTGTCGCGGGCTTCCTGGTGGGGTCCGTCGCGCTCGGGGTGGTGGCGCGGGCCGAGCGTCCGGTGGTTCTCGTCCGCGCGGGTGAGGAAGCGGCGGACGAACACTATCCGGCCGATGACGGAGGGCCGTCCACCCGCAGCGGCTTGCGCGACGTGGTCCTCGGCATCGACTTGGCCGATCCATCCGACGAGGTCATCGAGTTCGCCTTCAACGAGGCCCGGCTGCGGGACGCGCGGCTGCGGGTGGTGCACGCCTGGCAGGAGCCGGGGCCGCTGACCCTGGGGCCCGGAGAGGTCGGCCTGACGGCCGGTCCCCGCCAGGCCGACGAGTGGCGGGGCTTCCTTTCCGCCGTTCTCCAGCCGTGGCACGACAAGTACGCCGACGTACGGCTGCTGGAGACCCTGACCGAGGGGCGCCCCTCGGGGGTCCTCGTACGGGCGGCGACCGGCGCCGGCCTGCTGGTCGTCGGCCACCGGCTGACCGACCGGCCGGTGGGACCGCGTACCGGGCAGGTCACCCACGCCGCGATGCACCACGTCGGATGCCCGGTGGCCGTCGTGCCGCACTGGTGAGAGGCGGGCAGCGGCAACGTCCGCGCCCGGTTCCAGGACCGCCTCCCGGCCCCTGGAACCGGGGCGCCGGCGGACCGGGGTGCTGCCGAGCATGCTCTCCCGCTCCCGCGACATCCTGCCGGGCCGGCCTCAGCCGCCCCTCCTCAGGTTCTCCGCGATGCCGGCCGTCCACCCGCGGACGGCGGCCCAGTCCCGGAAGTCGCCGAACCGTCCGCCCAGCAGCACGAAGAACAGACGTCCGGCGCGTGGCAGATGGGACCGCTCGATCACACCGGAGAAGAGCCGGTGACCCCGGTACCGCAATGTCGGCGGCAGATTCCGCTCGATGACCGCTTCCTCCTTCGCGGCCAGTCGACGCCACGGTCCGCGCAGCGCCGCCGGCATTCCCACGCTGTAGAGCCACACCGGGCGCGTGGCGAGCAGTTCCTGGTGCACGCTCAGGAAGTCCTCGGCCGGCGCGAGCCAGCGTTGACTGTGGACGGCGCTGCCCAGCACGAACGCCTGCCAGGCGTGGACGTCCTCGACCTCCGCGAAGGGCCTGGCCTCCGCGGTGAAACCTTCGTCGCGCAGTGCGGCGGCCATCCTCTCGGCAATACTCCTGGTGGAACCGTGAGCGGTCGCGTAGGCGACCAGGATGTCCATGTTCTCCCCTCACTTGGTCGCGTCTGCCAGGCACTTGGACGTGCGGCTCGTCGACGCCTGTCACAAGCGCCGCACACGACCGTCCGTCTCCGTGAGACGGCACTCCACGCCGATGACACCCTCGACCGCACGCGCCAGCCGAGTGGCGGCCGGCACCAACGAGCGGTCCCTGACCCGGCCGCTCAGGACGACGATCCCGTCGCGGACGTCCGTCCGTACGGAGTTTCTGGGCGTCGGGAACAGATACGAGACGATCTCCCTGCGCACCTCCTCGGCAATGTCGTCGTCCTTCCGCAGGAAGACCCTCAGCAGGTCGGAGCGGCTGATCAGCCCGACCGGACGGGTCTCGTCATCCACCACGGGCAGCCGCCCCACCTGGTGGCGGGTCATGAGGTGCGCGGCCCGGGCCAGCGTGCTGCCGGTGTCGACGGTGAGGGCGGGGCCGGTCATCAGCTCCGCGGCGGTCCGCGCACCGGCTTTCGCCCCGGCCGCCGGACAGCAGGCACGCGGATACGGGTGGCGGTCGCGGAACTCCTCCGTGCACAGCAGGTCGGCCTCGGAGACGACGCCGACGACGCGGGCCCTGCCGTTCAGCACGGGTACCGCGCTGATCTTCCACAGCGCCAGGAGCCTGGCGATGTCCTTGAAGGAAGTGGTGCGGTGTACCGTCACGACGTCGCGGGTCATGACATCACTGACGATGTGCGGGCTACCGTGCACGAGCGGCTCCCCGAGGCTAGTAGTGAGCGGTGCGGTGGCTCCTACTTCAGGCTGCACCGGTCCCGAGGGGCGACCACGGGCCGTCCGGACCGGTTCCGGCACCGTTGGTCCCGGTCTCGTCCGTACTTGGCCGGGGAACCGCGTCCGGACGGATTCAGCCCGCCCCCTATCCCACGTCGCGCCCGCGGAAGCCCGCTTGGCCGACGGCCGTCAGGCCGGCCGCGAGCAGGGCGAGGACCACGAGGGGAGCGACCCCGGACTTCCCGGCGGGCAGGTGGGGGACGTGCTCGAACGGGGAAAGACCGGTCACCCGCCCGGACAGGCCGAGGACCTCTCCGAGCAGCCCGATCAGCAGGCACAGAGCGAACAGCGCCCAGGCGCCGACGACCGCGCCGGGAAACAGCCCGTACAGCGCCGCCGCGAGACCGGCGAGAACCCACAAGGCGGGGGCGTAGACGAGCGCCGCCGCCAGCAGCCGCGGGACCTGGCCCGCGTCCCGGCTGACGACCGCGTATGCGATGCCCGTGCCCAGGCCCGCCGAGACGAGTACCACCACGCTGCCGCCCATCGCCACCACCAGGTGGCCGGCGAACCAGCGGCGTCGGGACACCGGGGTGGCCAGCACCGGCTCGGCACGCAGGGCGGTCTCCTCGCCGCGCGGGCAGAGCGCGGACTGCACGGCGAAGCCGGCCCCGACCAGGGCCACCGTGAGCAGGGAGCGGCTGAGGAAGGCGTCGGTGAGATCGGCACCGCCATAACCGGCGATGATGTCCCGCATGGTGTCGTTGTCGCCGACGAAGTCCTCCACATCGTCGGCGACCCAGCCGTAGGCGACTCCGGCCAGGAACACGGCGCAGCTCCAGCCGAGGAGACTGCCCCGCTGCAGCCGCCAGGCCAGCCCCAGCGGCCGGCCGAGGCTCCGCGCCGCGCGCGCCGGACCCGGCCGGGGTGCTACCAGACCGGCTCCCAGGTCCCGCCGGGCCGCGAGGGCGGCCGCCCCGACAACCGCGGCGACGGCGCAGCCGACCGGGACCAGGAGAGGCCACCAGCGTTCGTCGGCGTACGGCCTGCTCTTCTGCGCCCAGCCTATGGGTGACAACCACGAGGCCCTGCCGTCCCCGGCGTCGCCCACCGCCCGGAGCAGGAACGCCAGGCCCAGCAGGGCGCCGGCGCTGCCGTGCACGACCCGGGTGTTCTCGCTGATCTGCGCGAAGACCGCGGTGGCACCGGCGAAGACGAGCCCGAGGGCACAGAAGGAAGCGCCGAAGACGGCCGACCCCGTGACAGGCAGGTCCAGGACGATGAGTCCACCCGAGAGCAGCAGGCCGACAACGACGTTCATGGCGGTCGCCACGAACAACGCCGAGGCGGCGTTCGCGTGCCGCCCGACCGCCATGGACCGGATGAGCTCCGCACGGCCCGCCTCTTCCTCACCGCGTGTCTGACGACCGACCATGAACAGGGTCATCAGCGCGACGAGCACCATCCCCAGGGAACTCGTCTGGAAGGCCACCTCCCCGCCCAGCGTGTCGAGGGCCAGGGTAGGCCCGTTGAAGGCGATCGACGCGGCGTTGTCCTCGCTGGCGCGGGCCGCCACGTCCAAGTCGTGCTGAGTGGGGTAGAGGCCCTTGACGCTGGCAGCCGTCAGCAGTATCAGAAGCGGGACCGCTGTGGTCCAGAGCGCGATGCGGACGCGCTCGCGGCGCAGGAGGAAGCCGGTGAGGGCGCGGGTCCCGGTCAGTTCGAGCGGCCACGCGGTCATGCTCCCGTCCCGTCCCGTCCCGTGCCGTTCCGCTCGGACGGCTGTCCGGCAGACGGCGTTGCCCGGCCGGTTCGTCGCCGTAGTGACGCAGGAACAGTTCCTCCAGTGTGGGCGGCCGGCTGACCAGGGTCCGGATGCCGAATGCCGTGAGGTGGCGTACGGCTTCGTCGAGATGACCGGTGTCGATGTCGAAGCGGGCCCGGTCACCGTCGGACCGCACTTCGTGCACACCAGGGAGCGTGTCCAGTCCGGTGAGCCGCCGGGCGGTGTGGACGTCGATCGAGGTCCGGGTGAGGTGCCGCAGCTCGGCCAGGGTTCCGCTTTCGACGGTGCGCCCGGACCGGATGATGTCGACCCGGTCGCAGAGCGTCTCGACCTCGGCCAGGATGTGACTGGACAACAGCACTGTGCGTCCTTCGGCCTTCACTTCGCGGACGCAGGTCTGGAAGACGGTCTCCATCAGCGGATCGAGACCCGAGGTCGGCTCGTCGAGGATCAGCAGCTCGGCCCGCGACGCGAGCGCCGCCACCAGTCCGACCTTCTGCCGGTTGCCCTTGGAGTAGGTACGCGCCTTCTTGCCGGGGTCGAGTTCGAACCGGTCCAGCAGTTCGTCCCGGCGGGCATGGTCCAGGTCGCCGCGCAGCCGTCCGAAGATGTCGATGATCTCGCCACCGGTCAGCCTCGGCCACAGGCTGACGTCCCCGGGCACATAAGCCAGCCGCCGGTGCAGCGCGACCGCGTCATGCCAGGGATCGCCGCCCAGCACGGTCGCCTGACCGGAGTCAGCCCTGAGCAGCCCGAGCAGCACACGCAAGGCGGTGGTCTTGCCCGCGCCGTTGGGCCCGAGGAAGCCGTGGACCTCACCCGTGGTCACCGTCAGGTCCAGGTGATCCAGGGCACGCGTGTGCCCGAACGTCTTGACCAGGCCGGAGACCACGACAGCCGCGGAGCCGTCATGCCGGTCGGCCGGGGGACGTCCCGGGGCGGGTAAGGCGGACATGATCACCTCTCGAATGGGCTCGGCTACGACCTTCTCGAAATCGAGGAGGCTCGGGCAGGGGCCGAAGGTCCCCCGCCGCGAAGGAGACAAGGGTCCACGTCGGGCCGAAGGGCGCGAGACCGGGCCGTCCGGCCCATGAGCCGGCGAGCTGGCCGCCGCGAAACTGGAAGCACGGGGCGGGCGGAGGGGGAGGAACCGTGGCGCGCGACCGGAAAGGGCACGCGGCGTCGCGGCTCGCCATGGGCGGCCGGCCGGGAATCGCTCACCCGCACACCGACTGATTCCTCTTCCTGCTCGCCTGGCCCCTGATCGGTGCCGCTGTCCTGGCGGTCGGCTGGGTCGAGGACATCGCGGCCAGGCGCGCACCCCGACTCTGGCCGAAACCGGTCACCCGGTCATCGGACCGGCCGGCCGGGTGAGCACGTGGTCCGGCCGGTCACACACCGGCCCGGATGCCGGAGACGAGGCCGGTGGCTGGGCACTCCTCGGCGTGCCAGCACACCGTCCGCATGACGAACGGCCTCCCAGCGCGTCAGCCGCTGTCGCAGCCTCGGAGCCAGATAGTGGTCGCGCAGGGCACCGGAGAGCGTGCCGCGGCCGACATCACTCAGTACGTCGATGTAGGCGCCGTAGAAGTCGGCGACCCGGTCGACGGCGGACGTCGGACGGCCCACCCTGACCGGGACGGCGACGGTGTCCGCGGTCGCCGAGGCGTCGTCGCGGCCGACGCTCGCGCCCGTCGCTTCCGCAGCGGTGAGGGCCGGCGTCGAAGTGGTCGGTGTGACATGACGCAGGAGATGGTTCTTCGCCATGGCTCTGCCCCCTCGGGTGCGGGAGAACCGATCCGGTCCCCGATGCCACTGCACCTCCGCGGCGGGCACGGAACCATGGGCCGACCGGCCCCTCACCACCCCCCGTTCAGCCCCTGGAGGGCAGTCCGGTTCCGTCGGATGCTCGAAGTACCGGTCAGGGGGAGGGGAACATGATGACGAGGTCGGCTCCTGGTCGTCTCCGCAACGGTACGCAGCGCATCGGTGGGGCCGGGACACGTCCGGCGGGGTGCCGTGTGGTGATCGTGGCGACGGACACGGACGCGAGTGCCCGTGCCGCCGACGGTTGCGGAGAGGAAGGGCTCGCGCTGCCGCAGCCTTCCGCTGAACTCGTCGATGACCTGTTCGCCGTTCTGCCGCGAGGGGCGGCCCTCGCCAATCCGGTGACCACGACCGCCGACGTGGGCGAGGAGCAACTGCGCCAATGCGTCGCCCGGATACTGCACCAGCAGGACACGGACGCCGTGCTGGTGGTACTGCCCCGGGCCACGGGCGTCGCCACCGACGAGCGGCTGACCCGCGCGGTCACCCGGGGCGGACCCCGCAGGAGCAAGCCGGTCGTCATCGTACGGACCGGCCAGGGCCTGCCCGTGCGGCTCCTGCCGGCCGATCACGACACGGTCGTCGCGTCGTATGCGGACGTCCGGGCAGCGGCCCGGTATCTGACCCGTTCCGCCCGCCGCGCCACGGAACCGTACCGGCCGCACGGCGAGTTCCCGGTGTCCCCCTGCCCCCGCGTACCAAATACGCGACCTCTTGCGCAGGTGCCTGGTCCGGCTGCTCCGTCACCATCCGACGGAGGAGGTTTCGAAGGAGGAAGCATCATGCCCTCGACGACCGAACGGGTCGGCCGCGCCGCGCTCCACCTCGTCCGCGCAGCCGTCCTCGCTCCCTCACCGCACAACACCCAGCCCTGGGCCTTCGCGGCGGACAGCGACGACCAAGGCATTCACATTTACGCGGATCACGGGCGGCGGATGCCGCTGACCGACCCGGGCGGCAGGGAGATGGTGATCGCCTGTGGGGCGGCGCTGTTCAACACCCGCCTCGCCACGCGACGCCTTGGCTTCCGCCCGGTCGTCGACACGCTGCCGGATTCAGGGAACGCTGCCCTCCTGGCCCGCGTGACGTTCGGCGCCCACGCCCCGGCCACCCCCGGCGAACTGCTCCTGGCGGGTGCGATGCCCCGCCGACACACCCACCGCGGCCCGTTCGGGACCGAACCTGTGGCGGAGGAACTGCTCGGCGAACTGTACGACCAGGCCCGCGCCGAGGGCATCGCGCTACAGGTCATCGACGAGCCAGAGCGCCTGGAATTCCTCGCGGACCTCGTCCGTGAGGCCGAGGAGCACAACCGTACTGATCACCGCCGTGCCGCCGAACTGGCGCGGTGTGTCGGACGGCACGGCGTGCCCGTCGCGGCGTGCGTCCCGCACCCGGACCACACCGTGCTGGCCGGCCGTGACTACCTCGCCCTCGCCCTCCGGCGCGACACACAGGGCCGGCGGAACCATGCCGGTACGGGCACCGTGATCCTGCTGTCCAGCGCGCGGGACGAACCGCCGGACTGGGTCCGGTCAGGGCAGGCGCTGCAACGCGTCCTGCTGTACGCGGCGGTCCACGGTGTGAAGGCCGCCTTCCACACCCAGCCGCTGGAGGTGCCCGCGCTCCGCGCGGAAGTGCGGACCAGGCTAACGGCCGGCCGCTTCCCGCAGTTGCTGTTGAGGTTCGGCCGGGCCCCGACCACACTCCTCCTGTCGCGGCGTCCGCTGCCCGAGGTGCTGGTGCCCCCTGCCTCGCCCGGCCGGGCGTGAGCCCCGCCGACGAGGAAATCAGCAGATGCGAGGGAGCTGTGCGCTCAGCGGCATGTCCAGGGTGTGCGGGGCGCCGACCAGAGTACGGAGCGTCAGGCGTCCGAGTGGCCCGGGCGGCAGGACCTCGCCGATCCGGACGGCCTCGCCGCCCTCGGGAAGGGAAGCGAACGCAGGTCGGCCGGTGCCTCGTCGGTCCGGCCGGAGGCTATGAACGCGACCAGGCAGCCCTCGTCGGCGACGATCAGCGGATCGGGGCCGAGCAGGTCGCAGGCGGGGGCGACCGCCCAGGGCACGGACACGGCCTGTTCCTCGATCTCGACGGCGACCGTGGAGGCGCGGGCGATCTCGTTCAGGGCGGCGGCCGAGCCGCCCCGGGTAGGGTCGCACAGCGCTTGCACGGTGCCGCCCAGGGATACGAGGGTGCGTCTCAGCCGGTGCAGCAGGCGGCTGTCGGATGCCATGTCGCTGTCAATGCCCAAGCTCTCACAGGTGCCTGGCACGGCCGTGCGGTGCAGTCTCACCGACCTCGCCAGCGGGACGCCGTCCCCCGGGGCGGGCCGGAGCGGCCGAGAGGTGCGGCACGGCCGTCGCGTTAGTGGGCACCGTCGGTCCGAACCCGACGGCGAGTAACACCACCTTGCGGTCCGGACGTGCGGCGGTCAGCCGAACGGCGTCCATGAGGGCGTACACCATGCGGACGTCGTGCCGCGCGCCCGCGGGCACAGCAGGTCGGTGTCCGTGCCGGGCATCCGGGGCATGTCGCCGAAGCGGGCGAGGATCACCCCGGACCGGGCGGCGATCGCAGGGCCCGGTCCGGAGCCTCCGGCGGGGCACACAGACCGGGCGGCCCGATCCGTGGATCATCCGCATGCCGACGGGCAGCAGTTCGTCGATGACCTGGTGCAGCAGGGGGTGGGTCTGCCCGCCGCACATTTCCATGATCCGCCAGGGCCGCGACGCCGTCCGCCGCAGTTACGTCAGCAGCTGCCGGGCGAACACGGCAGCGCGGTCGTCGAGATACCTCATGGCGTACGTACGACCGTCAGGCCGAGGAAGTGGATGGGGCACAAGATGCAGGTGTCGTGGTTGCTGACCGTCGGCTGGCACTGGACAGTCAGCTCGTCGTCCGTGACGTGCCTGCGCTGAGGCTGTCACGATCACCACTCTGCGCCCCGATCACCTGACAAGAGCAGGGGCCGGAGGTCTCGGGAAAGAGATCCGGCGTTCCCCGGACCCGGTTGCCGAGTCGTCAGCCCGTCCTCTCGCTCCAGCGGGGACCGACCACTCGCCACTCCTTGTCCCACATTCCGAGGCGCCACCGCTCCAGACGGCAGCGAGCCAACGCGGACGCGCCGCCGATGCCGCCGGAAAGGGCGAGCGCGGCCCCCATGCCGAAGAGGGCCGCTTCCACCGCGGCCTCCGCCGGATCGGCCGGCTGCGGGACGAGCGTGCCCTGCGGGTCCTGCCAGAGCGTGACCGTGCTGCCCGACCGCGCTCCGGTGGGCACCAGGGTGCGCCCGGTGCGGGTGGTGCCGTCGGGCGCCGTCCACCGCACCCCGGCCGTGGCACGGTGGGTGCCGTCGGCCGCCGACGTGCTCTTCGAGACGTCCGTGAGCACGACGGCATGGACCGCCTGCCGTTCGGCACGCTGCCGGTCGAAGACACCGTCGGCGAACTCGGCCGTCACCAGGCCGGTGACCGTTCCGCCCACCGCGATGACCACCCACGTCACCAGTACGATCCAGGCTTCGACGACGTCGACGGGGCGGCGCATCGGGTTGCGCCGCCAGCGCCACAGCGGCTTGGGTCGGCAACTGTTCGCGGACATGGCCCGGCACCTCCTGAGGTCGCTCTGTGACCGTGGCAGCGGCGGGTCCTGAGGAACAGGGGCTGTTGAGCCAGTCGCCCGGGCCGACGGTCCCTTTCCGACGGGGCGGGTGGTGACCCGGCCGACCAGCGGGGCGGTGGGACGCCGTCGGCCGGCCGTGTGGTCCGAGGGACGGCCGCCGTCCCCGTGACACGGGACGACGGCCGCCGTGCGCGAGAACACTCGCCTCCCCCTGGCACCGAGGTCTCGCGCGGGTCGTCCTGGGGGTCGCGAGGCGCGCGGGAGCAGCCGCCTCGGATCCGTCAGGACGAGGTCCGTGGCCGGCCCTTCGGCCGGCGCGACAGGTGGGCTCCGGCAGCCGCCCGCTGCCGGACGCGTAGTCGTTTGCCAGGGCGGCATCCTAGAGCGGGCAGCCGTCGGACGACAGGTAGCGATCGGGCCTGAACGATCCGGGACCGTGGCCGCCGTCCGGAGAGGGCGGACGCCGAGACCATCGTCGGTGAAGCTCAGCCTGAGGACTTGGTGCCGGGACGGGCAGGGCGGTGAGGCATGGGAGTTCCGCCAGGACGTATCTCGGTCGTGGTCGTGGTCGGGACCGGTACCGGCCCCGCCTGGCGGGCCGCCCTGGCCTGGGGAGCCGCCGAAGCCGCCACCGCGTGGTCTGTCCCTCGGCCTGGTGCACGTCCACGGCCCGTACGAGGCCGCAGCACCTGTCCTGCGCGAGGCGATGGTCTCCGTTCGGACGCGACATCCCCGGCTGGACGTCCGGGCGTTGTCGACCGGGGACGATCCGGTGGCGGTGCTCCGCGAACACGCGCGCACGGCCGCGACGGTGGTGCTCGGCACCGAAAGGGCGGGCACGCGGCGGACACGGGCCGGACCGGACTCGGTCGTGTCACGGATCATCGCCCATGCCGACTGCCCGGTTGTGGTCGTGAACGACACCGTGCCCGTCGGTCGGCCGGATCGTCTCGTTGTCGGCGTGGACATCGCCCTGGAGGGCCGCCGTCATGCCGCGACCGCCGTCGACCACGCGGTCGAGGAGGCGGCTCGACGTGGGATCGGGCTGCGGGCCGTGCACGTGTGGCGCCCGCCGTTCCTCGGTGTGCTGGACGAGTGGGCGGCGGTGCGTGAGTGTCGGGGGCTGCTGGCGGCCTTGGTCTAGGCCCGCCATGACCTCGCCCCGAAGGTCGACATGGGCCACGAGGTGGTCCGTGGTTACCCGGTGCGGGTGCTCGCGATGGAGTCCGTCCGCGCGGTCGCCGTGGTGGTGGGTACCGGCGGGCGCGTTGGTTTCGGCGGAGCGCGGCTCGGTCCGGTCGTCCGGGGGGTACTGAGCCGGGCCCGGTGGCCGGTCGTGGTCGTTCCGCATGCGGACCGGCACCGCTTCCGCTCCGGTCCGCCGCGTGTGGCCCCGCTCTGCCGGCTGGTGCGGGTCGCCGTCCGGCGCCACGCCCGCCGACTGCGCCGCCTCACCCGCGTACGGCTGACCCGGGTCGCTCTGCCGGGACAACACAGCTAAAGGATGTACGTGGACGTCAGGGCTGCCTCGGGCGGTGAGGACGTCGACGCCCCGCCCGCCTCGCCCACCACCCCACGGTCCGTCGCGTCTTGGACCGGCACAGGGGCCGAACGTCCCGCACGAGGTGCCGATCCGCCCCTGTCCGGGCCGCGGTCCGCGTGCGACGGTGGCCAGGAACTCCGCGCCGTGCACAGGCGCAGCTGAATCGAGGCGGTGGTGACGATGACGGAACTCCCCCTGGTCGTGGGTGTCGACGGATCGGAGTCCAGTCGGCAGGCCGTCGACTGGGCCGCGGACCAGGCGGCCCGGCACGGGCGGCCGCTGAGGCTGCTGCACGCCACCCACTGGGAGCGGTACGAGGAGACCCTCCCGACGGGCGGCCTGGAACGCCCGTCCGCGCCTGCCGTGGCGGACCACATCGTCGAGGACGCCGCGCGGCGGGCCCGGCGGCGCCGGCCGGGCGTCGAGGTGTCCGCCGAGGCCGTCGCGGACGACCCGGCGGGTGCCCTGCTGCGAGCGGGCGACCACGCTTCGTCCCTGGTGGTCGGGGAACGCGGCAGAGGAGAACTGAAGGGACTGCTCCTCGGCTCGGTGAGCCTGGCCGTCGCGGCACGCGCCCGGTGTCCGGTGATCGTGGTCCGCGGTGACCAGGCCGGCCTGGCCGGCACCCACGAGCGCGTCCTGCTCGGTGCCGGGCAGCCGGACACGGGCGGTGAGGCGGCACGGTTCGCCTTCCGCGAGGCCGAGGCGCGCGGCTGCGTCCTGGACGTCGTACGCGCCTGGCGCTGCCCCGTGTTCGAGGGGTCCGACCACCCGGCGCTGGCCGACGACCCGGCGCACCAGCACGAGGAACAGGCGTCGGCCCTGCTGGACGCCGTGCTGCGCGGCGCGGGAAGCGGACACGAAAGGGTCCGGGTGCGCGGGGCGACGACCGAAGGGCCGGCCCACAAGGTGCTGGTCCACCGTTCCGCCGCCGCGGACCTCGTGATCGTCGGAGCGCGGCGCAGGACGGGCCACTTCGGTCTCCAGCTCTCCAGGGTGAGCCACACACTGCTGCACCACGCGCACTGTCCGGTGGCGGTCGTGCCGGAGCGGAACTGACGACGGACGCGAGGGCCTGCGCGAGGAGCGATCACCGTGACGGACCGGACCTGGACGTACGACGGTTATCAGCCCGCCGACGAGGCACTGCGGGAGTCGTTGTGCACACTGGGCAACGGCTACGTCGCGGTCCGCGGGGCACTCCCGGAGTGCGTGGCGGACGGCGTCCACTACCCGGGTACCTACGTGGCCGGCTGCTACGACCGGCTGACCTCGGCGGTCGCCGGTCACCAGGTCGAGAACGAGGACATGGTCAACCTGCCCGACTGGCTGCCGCTGCGCTTCCGCGCAGCCGGCGGCCGGTGGCTGACGCCTGACACCGCCGGTGTGCTCGCGCACCACATGTCCTTGTGTCTCGACTCCGGCCTGCTGGACCGCCGGACCCGCTACGGCCTGGGGCAAGGGCGGGTACTGGAGATACGGCAGCTGCGTATCGCGCACATGGCCGATCCCCATCTCCTGGTGCTGCGCACGGAGTTCACCGCGCTGAACTTCCACGCGGACCTCCAGGTGGAGGCGGCGCTCGACGGCACCGTCACCAACGGCAACGTGGCCCGCTACCGAGCGCTCGACGGCCGGCACCTCACACACGCGCACACCGGCGACCACGCCGAGGACACGGTGTGGCTGCGCTGCCGTACCCGCACCTCGGACATCCGCGTCGGCATGGCCTCCCGCCTGACCTGCGGGCGTCCGGTCAGCGTCCAGCACGAGCCCTCGCGCGCCGTGCAGTCGACGACCCTGCCCTTGACACCGGGCGTCACCGCCATCGTGACCAAGACGGTCGCCGTGCACACCTCGCGGGACCCCGCCATCACCGATCCCCTGTGGGCCGCGGCCGACCGGGTGAGCCGGGCGCCCGCCTTCGAGGAACTGCTGGAGACCCACCTGACGGCCTGGGACCAGCTGTGGCGCAGGTCCGAGATCGACATCCCCGGAGAGGCCGGGGACATCCTGCGGCTGCACCAGTTCCACGTGCTGCAGACGCTGTCCCCGCACACCGCCGACCTCGACGTGGGAGTGCCGGCCCGCGGGCTGCACGGCGAGGCATACCGAGGCCACGTCTTCTGGGACGAACTGTTCGTGCTGCCCTACCTCAGCCTGCATCTGCCCGAGGTGTCCCGGGCCCTGCTCCGCTACCGGCACCGCCGGCTGGAGCGGGCCTGCGCCGCGGCGCGCGAGGCGGGCCGCAGGGGTGCGCTGTACCCGTGGCAGAGCGGCAGCGACGGCCGTGAGGAGACCCAGCGGCTGCACCTCAACCCGCGCTCGGGCCGCTGGCTGCCCGACCGCTCCCGGCTGCAGTACCACGTCGGGTCAGCGATCGCCTACAACGTGTGGGACTACTGCGAGGCGAGCGGCGACACCGAGTTCCTGCACACCAAAGGGGCTGAGATGCTGTTGCAGATCGCCCGTTTCTGGGGTGACGCGGCCGTCTGGGACGAAGACCTGGGACGGCACCGCATCAGGGGTGTGATGGGCCCGGACGAGTACCACGACGCCTACCCCGACGCAGCGCAGGCGGGCCTGGACGACAACGCCTACACCAATGTCACCGCCGCCTGGGTCCTCGTCCGCGCCTTGGAGGTACTCGGCTCCCTGCCCGAACCCCGCCGGCGTGAACTCGTCGAGCGCACCGGCCTGGACGGCGGCGAACTCGAACAGTGGGAAGACGTGTCCCGTACCCTGTACATCCCCTTCCACGACGGTGTCATCAGCCAGTTCGAGGGCTACGGGGACCTGGCCGAACTCGACTGGGGCGGCTACTACAAGCGGTACGACGACATCCGCCGCCTCGACCGTGTCCTGGAGGCGGAGGGCGACAGCGTCAACCGGTACAAGGCGTCGAAACAGGCGGACGTCCTGATGCTCGGCTATCTGTTCTCGCCGGCGGAACTGTGCGCCCTCTTCGACCGGTTGGGCTACCGCCTCGACGACAGGACCTGGTCCCGTACGGTCGACTACTACCTCGGCCGCACCAGCCACGGCTCCACCCTCAGCGGACTGGTGCACGGCTGGGTCCTGGCCCGTGCCCGGCGTGCCGAGGCTTGGACGTTCTGCCAGGAGGCACTGCGCGGCGACATCGCCGACCTCCAGGGCGGCACCACGGGTGAAGGAATCCACCTGGGAGCCATGGCCGGCACACTCGACCTGGTACAGCGCGGACTGACCGGGCTGCGGGCCCGGGACGGAGCGCTGTGGCTGGACCCCGTACCGCTGCCGGAACTCTCCTCCTACGGTTTCACCGTCCGGTACCGGGGCCACTGGGGCGTGCGCGTGCGCCTGGAGCGCGGTGTGCTGGAAGTCGCGGTACCCGCCTCGGAGCAGCCGCCCGTCCACATCCGGCTGGCCGGCCGCTCCGTCGACGTCCAGCCGGGGGAGACCTGCCGCCTGGTACTGCCCGAGTGAGTCGCTGCCGAGACGGCTCGCGGAGGGCGGGAAGACGGGGAGCGGCCGATTCCGCCGCCGCACGCCGGGCAGGGGCCGTACGGCCCGGACGGGGGCCCGGAAGCCCCTGCCCGTCCGCTCGCCGGAGCGGGACGCTGGTAACGGGAGAGAGATTCCCGCGGAGGTGTCCGCCGTACAGCCGGTTCTTCCTGAGCCGCCGGCTCCGCCGCCTCCGGTCGTACACCTGGCCACGCACGTGACGCACGAGGAGGTGACGGTCATGATCCCGAGGCCGGTAGTGGTCGGCCTGGACGGTTCGCGCGAGAGCCTCGCCGCGGCCCACTGGGCAGCCAGGGAGGCCCTGCGGAGGGAACTGCCGCTGCGGTTGGTGCACGCCTTCGAAGGCCTGCCCGACAGCGGTACCAGGGCGAACCTGCCTGAGCTGCGGGCGCCGCAGTACTTCGCGCGCCGGATACTGCGCGCCGCCGTCGACGAGCTGAACGAGCGGTATCCGCGGCTGTTCCTCGCCGCCGAGCAAGTGGCCAAGCAGCCCGGCCCCGCCCTGCTGGCCGAGGACGACCACGCCGAGATGCTGGTGGTCGGCAGCCAGGGATTCGGCGCGGTGGGCGGTCTCGTCGCGGGCTCGGTCGCGATGGTCGTCGCCGCGCACGCCGGACGACCGGTCGTCCTGGTCCGGGCCGGTACGACGGAAGAGGCCGAACACCTCCCGGTCGAAGGGGGCAAACCGTCGGTGGACACGCCGTGCCGTGACGTGGCCGTCGCCCTCGACACCGGCGGACCGTGCGAGGAGGTTCTGAGCTTCGCGTTCCGGGCGGCCGAGCTGCGGCACGCCCCGCTGCGCGTCGCACACGCCTGGCACGTGCCGCTCGCGCGAGGAGTGGTGGACGCGGAGGAACGGGCCCGCATCAGGCGGGCGGTCGAGCGAGAGGTGGAGGAACTGCTGACGCCCTGGCGCCAGAAGTTCCCGGGGGTACCCGTCACGGCCGTCCTGCACGAGGGACGCGCGGGACACGTCCTCGTGCGGGCGGCGGAGGGCGCGGGGCTGCTCGTGGCCGGCCGGCGCGGCAGGCGCGCGGCTCCCGGTCCGCACACCGGACCGGTCGCCCACGCCCTGATCCACCACGTCGGCTGCCCGGTGGCGCTGATCCCGCACGACTGACCGGCCCGAGCGCCGTGCCGGTGAGTGTCCCTTCCGACAGTGTCCGCAAGAGGAACGATCCGGGGCCGTCCGGCCCCTGGGCCTTTCCCGGCCGACAGGAGCAGGCTGCGTACAGGCCAAGAGGTCGCGGACGTACTCGGAGGGGACATCACCATGCCGCACAACGTCATCGTGGGTATCGACGGATCGCCCGCCGGTCTGGCTGCCGCCCACTGGGCGGCCCGCGAGGCCGTACGCCGGGGCACGGGCCTCGGCATCGTCCACGCCTGGCGCCTCAACCCCCGGCCGTCGCCGTACGTTCCGCTGGACTACACGGAGCACGACTGGGCCGCGTCGCTGCTGCGGGAAGCCGTGGACAGCGTACGACGGTCCCACCCGGACCTGCCGGTGACCGACCGTCTCGTACGCGGCGCACCGGTCGACATCCTGGTCGCCGCCGCGGCAAAGGCGGAGATCCTGGTCCTGGGCTCACTCGGCCTGAGCACCCTCGGCGGCTTCGTGACCGGCTCCGTGTCCCAGCGCGTGGTGGCGCACTGCGTACGGCCGGTGGTCCTGGTGCGGGCGGAGCGGCCCACGGGCGCCGGGGGAGAGCCGGCGCCGGCCGGAGCCGCTGCTTCGGTCGTCCTCGGATTGGAAGTGGACCATCCCAGTGACGAGTTGATCGAGTTCGCGTTCGACGCCGCCCGGCGACGCGACGCGGAACTGCGCGTGGTGCATGCCTTCAAGGCGTCCCTGCGGCCCGTCTCCGACGCATCGGTGACCGTGGCACCCGCCGCCCCGTCGGCGGCGGTCACCGGTCCCCAGGAACTCGCCGCGCGGGAACGCGCCGTCGTGGCCGCGCTGCGGCCCTGGTGCGAGAAGTATCCCGCGGTTCCCGTGACGGAGACCGTGGTCGTCGGCCGGGCGGCCGGGGTGCTGGCGGACGCGGCTGACGACGCGGGACTCGTGGTCGTCGGGCGGCGGAACGACGGCAGGGGCATAGGCCCGCACGTCGGTCCCGTCACCCACGCCGTCCTGCACCACGTGGCCTGCCCGGTCGCCGTCGTACCGCACGCCTGAGCAGCGGGTGACCGTGCGCCGGCACCGTCACCGCTGGCGCCTCACGGTCGTCGCCACCGGTCGGCGAGGGCGCCACCGTGGGGCGGGCACTGTTCCAGGTGCCCGCCCTGCGCCCGGTCGTGCCGGTACCGGACGGCGGACCGCCCCGTCCGGCCCTCACACCGGCACGGGCCGAAGACCCTGCGTTGCGCTGACTCCATGACGTCCGCGACGCCGAGCCGGGGCGAGGGGCTTCCCTCGGGGCCATAACCCATGCGAAGGACCATCTGTACATGGTGCCCGGCCTCGTTCCTCCCGCCCGACAGAAGACCCCGCAGATCGGTCCACTCCAGACCTTGGTGGAGCAGGGAGGTCCGTACCCCGTGCGCGGTGGCCAGCAGCAGCACGCGTTCCAGCGCCTGGCCGGCGCGCAGCCAGTCGGCCCGGCGGTCGTGTGCGGTGCACAGCACTGCCAGATGCGGGTGCCTCTCGAACGAGCGGGCCGGCAGTACGGCCGGATGCCGGTGGGCGCCGAAGTCCCGCATCGGAATGCCGTCCAGGGCGTCCTGCGGTCCCAGCGCCTCCTGCGGCACGCCGGTCGCCGAAGAGCCCGGACGCCGCAGCCAGTGCCGGCTTTCGGCGGCCCGGTCCGCGTCCATACGGTTCCGGCGCTCCGCTTCCCAGGTGGCGCGCAGAATCCGGTCGGTGCCCTGCTCATCGGGGAAGAACAGCCGACCGCCCTCGGCATGGGCCGCCTCGGACAGCTCGGTGAGCAGCGCCACGGGCAGCGGCCGGTCGGAGAAGGGGAGACGGCTGCTGTGCCGGCGCCACAGGGTCTCGTACCGGCCCGGGGACACCGTCGTCCGGACGGCGCCCGCGAGCCGGACCGTGGCGAGGAGCGCGGGGTGTGCGGGGCTGGGCAGCAGCCTGGTCACCGGCTCCCAGCCGAAGTGCACCGCCGCCACCCGCAGGTTGAGGACGGCGCAGCCGACCGACAGGTGCACTGCCCGTCCCACCGGGTCCGTATGCGGAAGCGCCTGGTGGGTGGCGGCACTGATCTTTATCGTGCGGGTGTCCGGTTCGAGCCCGAAGCGCCAGGGCTGGCTGTTGTGCAGGGACGGCGCGGTCACGGCCGCGGCGACCAGCCGTTCCAGGGTCGCGACGTCGAGCGTCGGAGAGCTCATCACGGCTCCTTCCCGCTCCGCGCCGGATTCGGCGCCGGTAGGTGACCTCATCAGCTTCCGGCGCGGTCGGGCCGTGGCCGAGAGGCCCTACGGCCCTACTTCGGACCCATGGGCCCATGCAGCGGGCTCTCCGCCGAACAGCCCTGCGGAAAAGGTCCGTTGGTCCCTGATGAACCGGCCCTCCGGCATCCGGCGCCGCATCGCCGCCCCGGCCAGAGTGAGTGGTGTCAGGAAGTGTTCGGACTATCCGTGAAGGGGTCATCGTCATGGCCGTGCATGAGCAGCCGCATCGCAGTGGAGGTTTCCACTTGCCGTCGTTGCGCGGGGATCGCGCGTCGGTGTCCGGGCCGGTGGTGTCGGCGGAGGCCGGTACGCGCACCGCGCGGGCCTATGTCTTCGCGTCGGCCCGTCTGCTGATGGGGTTCGTCTTCCTGTGGGCGTTCCTGGACAAGACGTTCGGGTTCGGGTACGCCACTGTTTCGGGCAGGGGCTGGGTCGACGGGGGGTCGCCGGCCGAGGGGTTCCTGGGCCGGGTGGCTGTGGGGCCGATGGAGTCGACGTTCCGTGCGTGGGCCGGGGATGCCTGGGCGGACTGGCTGTTCATGCTGGGTCTGCTGGGTGTCGG
>NZ_JBFAAP010000007.1:0-243357 GCF_040639815.1 Streptomyces sp. NPDC023723 | reverse complement strand
GAATCGGTCATCTACGGGGGTGAACCGGGTTGACGCGCCAACCGCTGCGGGCGGACACCCCCCACCCCGTCCCCTTCCCGCCGTACGCGAGTGCGGGTACGTACCCACTCGGCCGTGGGGGCCGCCCAACCGCGGGCATTCGTGCCTCCCCCAGTGCCTGAACGGCCTGGGTGGTACCCCCAGGGGCGGCACGGGTGGGCGCGGCGGCACCCGGCCAGCGCCGGGTCGCGCCACGCCCCCGCCCCGGCGCCTGGGCACCGTCACTCCGACAGATGCCGCTCCACCGTCGCCACCTTCGACGTCAGTCCGTCCGTCACGCCGGGGCGGATGTCGGCCTTGAGGACGAGGGAAACCCGCGGTGCCCGCGCCTCCACCGCCGCGACCGCCCGCTTGACGACGTCCATGACCTCGTCCCACTCACCCTCGACGGACGTGAACATCGCGTCGGTACGGTTCGGCAGCCCCGATTCACGGACCACCCGCACCGCGTCGGCCACGTACTCCCCCACGTCCTCACCGACGCCCAGCGGTGTCACCGAGAAGGCGATGATCATGCGTTCACCACCCCTTCCTGGCGGGCGCGGGACGCGATCACCGCGTCCTCGGCCTCGCGCCTCAGCTTCCGCTCGGCGAAGAAGCCGCCGGTGGGCAGCACCGAGAGGACGAAGTAGAGGATGCCGGTGCCCAGGGACCACTTCGCGCGGTTCCACGCGTCCGCCCAGAAGATCACGTACAGGACGAACAGCACGCCGTGCACCATGCCCATCACCGGCACGGCGTTGAAGTCGGTGGTGCGCTTGAGCACCGAGCAGACGAGCAGGAGCAGGAAGGAGATCGCCTCGGGTGCGGACACCAGGCGGAGGCGGCGGAGGGCTGCGGCGGTCTTGAGGTCCACGGGTGGTCACCTTCGGAGGCTTCGGAGGAGAAAGACGTCGACGATCATCTTGTGAATGAGCGCACAAGCGCTTGGCCATTGTGGCAAATCGTCGGCGGGCCCGACCGGGCGGGTGCGGACTCGGTTACCTTCGCAGCGTGGCGATGTTCCGACTTCAGGGCAGCAAGGTGCTCGCCGTCGACATGACCGGAGACGCCGTCAAGGCGAAGAACGGCTCCATGGTCGCGTACGACGGACAGATGAGCTTCAAGAAGCTGAGCGGTGGGGGTGAGGGTCTGCGGGGGATGGTGACGCGGCGGCTCACCGGGGAGCAGATGACCGTGATGGAGGTGAGGGGGCAGGGGACCTGCTGGTTCGCGGACCGGGCGTCCGAGATCAATCTGGTGGCGCTGCGCGGGGACAAGCTGTTCGTCGAGTCCAGCAACTTCCTCGCGGCCGACGCCGGACTGCGGACCGGGACCGAGTTCACCGGGCTGCGCGGGGCCTCGCAGGGCAACGGGCTGTTCACCACGAGCGTCGAGGGGCACGGCCAGGCGGCGATCATGTCGGACGGGCCGGCGGTGGTGCTGCGGGTCAGCGCGCAGTACCCGCTGACGGTCGATCCGGGGGCGTACGTCGCCCACCAGGGGAATCTGCGGCAGTCCTTCCAGTCGGGTGTGACGTTCCGCACAGTGCTGGGCGAGGGCGGCGGGGAGGCTTTCCAGATCCGGTTCGAGGGGGACGGGCTGGTGTACGTGCAGCCGAGTGAGCGGAACACGATCGCGGGGGATGTGTGACGTGGCCTTCCGGGAGATCAATTCCAAGATGGTCGAGGCGACGGTCGTGCCTGGGCAGCGGTTGTTCAGTCAGCGGGGGGCCATGCTCGCCTACCGGGGCGATGTGTCGTTCACACCGAACCTGATCGGCGGGCAGGGCGGGGTCATGTCGATGATCGGGCGGCGGGTGGCCAACGAGGACACCCCGCTGATGACCGTCGAGGGCAGCGGGACCGTGCTGTTCGGGCACGGCGGGCACCATGTGCAGGTGATCCAGTTGACGGGGGACACCCTGTACGTGGAGGCGGACCGGCTGCTCGCCTTCGAGGGGACCCTGGAGCAGGGGACCGTGTTCCTGGGGGCGCAGGGCGGGGTCATGGGGATGGTGCGGGGGCAGGTCAGCGGGCAGGGGCTGTTCACCACCTCGCTGAAGGGGCACGGCGGCGTGGCCGTCATGGCGCACGGGGGTGTGATCGAGGTGCCGATCGTGCCGGGGCGTCCAGTCCATGTCGATCCGCAGGCGTATGTCGCTCATCACGGTGACGTACGGAACAAGCTGTCCACGGCGCTGGGCTGGCGGGACATGGTGGGGCGCGGGTCCGGAGAGGCGTTCCAGCTGGAGCTGAGCGGGAGTGGTGCGGTGTTCGTGCAGGCGTCGGAGGAGAAGCTGTGAGCGTGGTCCAGCATGACGCGGCGACGCTGCCGGTCGACGACAACGTCAACCCGTACACCTTCTGTGTGGAGCTGAAGGGGAGCCAGTGGTTCCTCCAGAAGGGGAAGATGATCGCCTACTACGGGACGATCGACTTCAACGGGATCGGGCACGGGCGGCTGGACCGGCTGGTGAGGTCCTCGTTCCATTCGCCTTTGCACGCCAGTGACTGGGTGGTGGCGGAGGGGTCGGGGAAGATGCTCCTCGCCGACCGGGCCTTCGATGTCAATTCCTTCGACCTGGAGGACGGCAATCTGACCATTCGCTCGGGCAACTTGCTTGCTTTTCAGCCAAGTCTCGCGCTCAAGCAGTCGATCGTGCCGGGGTTCCTGACGCTGATCGGGACCGGGAAGTTCGTGGCCGCCTCCAACGGGCCGGTGGTGTTCATGGAACCGCCGCTGCGGGTGGACCCGCAGGCGCTGGTCGGCTGGGCCGACTGCCCCTCGCCGTGCCACCACTACGACCACGGATACATGACCGGGCTGATGGGCGGCCTACGTGCGATGACGGGGCTGGGCGGGGCCTCCGGGGAGGAGCACCAGTTCGAGTTCGTGGGCGCCGGGACGGTGCTGCTTCAGTCGAGTGAGGCGCTGATGGCGGAGCAGCCGGTCGGCGGCACTCCGCAGCAGCCGGGAGTGCCGGGCGGCGGCGGGCACGGGGCGCAGAGCGCCGGGTCCGGGGCACCGCGTCTTCCCGGACAGCTCGGTGACCTCCAGCGCCGCTTCGGGCTGTGAGCGGTACCCTGCGGAGGGTGACGTCGAACGCGTGCGCACCGAGACCGGGTCACTGTTACTAGTTCGCATTTCAACATCTTAGGTAGACTTCATCCATGGAGACCGAGACGGCCACCCGCTGGCTGAACGATGCGGAGCAGTCCGCCTGGCGCACCCACCTGGAGGTCAACAAGCTGCTGACCTACCAGCTCGAGAAGGACCTTCAGCCGTTCGGCCTGACCATGAACGACTACGAGATCCTGGTGAACCTCTCCGAGTCGCAGGACGTGCGGATGCGGATGAGCGACCTCGCCACCGCCACCCTCCAGTCCAAGAGCCGCCTCTCGCACCAGATCACCCGCATGGAGAACGCCGACCTCGTGCGGCGGGAGAACTGCGAGTCCGACCGCCGGGGGCTGTACGCGGTGCTCACCGAGCACGGCATGGAGACGATGCGCAAGGTCGCGCCGCACCATGTGGCGTCCGTGCGCAAGCACTTCATCGACCTGCTCTCCCCCGAGGCGCTGACCGAGCTGGACAAGGCACTGCGGCCCATCGCGGACCATCTGCGGGGGCAGCGCGGCCGTCCCTGACGGCCGGTCTAGACGGCGGGCAGCCGGAGTTCGAACAGGGCGCCGCCCTGCGGGGCCTCACGGACCGTGAGGGTGCCGTCGTGCCGGGCGGCGACGTCCCGGGCGATGGCGAGGCCGAGTCCGGCGCCGCCGTCGTCGCGGCTGCGGGCCGCGTCCAGGCGTACGAAGCGTTCGAAGATCCGGTCCCGGTCGGCGGCGGGGACGCCCTCGCCGTCGTCGGCGACGGCGAGTACGGCCGTGCCGCCCTCGCGCCGTACCGAGACCTCGGTGGCGGACCGCGCGTGCCGCTGGGCGTTGTCCAGCAGGTTCCCGAGCACCCGGCCGAGCTGGCCGCGCGAGCCCGCCACCGTCACGTCCGCCGCGATGCGCACGGTGACCCCGGACCGTCCCCCGGCCTCCTCCCGGGCCAGCGCGGCCAGGTCGACCCGGGCGTCGGCCGGCCGCTCCCCCGCGTCCAGCCGGGCGAGCAGCAGCAGGTCGGCGGCGAGCCGCTGGAGCCGTACGGTGTCCGCCACCGCGCCGTCGACGTCCAGCAACTCGGGGTGCGCGGCGCCCACTTCGAGCTGGGTGCGCAAGGACGCGATGGGGCTGCGCAGTTCGTGGGAGGCGTCCGCGACGAAACGGCGCTGGCGTTCCACCGAGGTCTGGAGCGCGGACAGGGTCTCGTTGGTGGTCAGGGCGAGGCGGGCGACCTCGTCGTGGGTGGCGGGCACCGGGACCCGGCGGGCCAGGTCGGCGGAGGCGGTGATCGCGGCCATCTCGCGCCGGATGCCCTCCACCGGGCGCAGGGCGCGCCGGGTGACCAGCCAGGTCACGGCGGCGACCACGGCCGCGAGGCACGGGAAGCCGATCAGCATGACGGTCAGCGCGGTGCGTACGGCCCCGTGCTCGGCGGAGAGCGGGGAGCCCGCGTGCACGGTGAGGGTGCCGCGGTCGTCCGTCTCCACGGTGACGGCGGCGAAGCGGTAGTCCTCCGTCTCGCCGTCGATCGTCGCGGAACCGTCGGTGACGGTGGTCCGCCCCCCGATCTCACCGGGTTCCAGCTCCTCGTCGTCCTCGTCCTCCCGGTCGCCCCGGCCGGCCGCCGGGCTCGGGCTTACGTCGTCCACCCCCGTGCCGCTGATCCGCTCCAGGTCCTCGCTGGCGGCGACCAGGACGCCGTCCTCGTCGGTCACCTGCACCGGCCGGTCGTCCACGTCCAGCGACAGGTCGTCGTAGCGGGTGCCGGCGGCGAGCTGGGCGGCCACCTCGCGGGCGGAGCGCTCGGCCGAGGTGCCGGCCTCGCCGAGCAGGTTCGAGCGCAGCGACAGCAGTACGGCGGTGCCGGCGGCGACCAGCGCCACCGCGACCACCAGGGTGGCGGCCAGCGTCGCGCGGGCCCGGACGGAGCCGAACAGGCGGCTCACCGGCCCGCCTCCAGGCGGTACCCGGCGCCGCGCACGGTCACGATGAGCCCGGCCCGCAGCTTGCGCCGCAGCGTGCTGACGTACACCTCGACGATGTTGGGGTCGCCCTCGTAGGCGAAGTCCCAGACGTGTTCGAGGATCTCGCCCTTGGAGACCACTTCGCCGGGGCGCAGGACCAGTTGTTCCAGTACGGCGAACTCGCGGGCGGTGAGCGTCACTTCGTCGTCGGCGAGGAAGACCCGGCGGGCGGCCGTGTCGACCCTCAGGTCCCCGTGCTCGTGCACGGGCGAGGCCCCGGCGCTCTGCCGGCGGCGCAGCAGCGCCTTGATCCGGGCGACCAGGACGACGTACGAGAACGGTTTGGTGAGGTAGTCGTCGGCGCCGGTGTCCAGGCCCTCCGCCTCGTCGTACTCGCCGTCCTTGGCGGTCAGCATCAGGATCGGCACCTCGTGGCCGGCGGCGCGCAGGGCGGCGCAGACCCGGTAGCCGTTCAGGCCGGGCAGCATGATGTCGAGGATCAGGAGGTCGTACGGGGTCTCGGTGGCCCGGTGCAGGCCCTCCCGGCCGTCGTGCACCACGTCCACCGCGTAGCCCTCGGCGGTCAGGCCCTTGGCCAGCGACAGGGCCAGTCTTTTCTCGTCCTCGACGATCAGCAGGCGCATGCGTCCAGGGTGACGCACCCGACCTGAAGATCTCTTCAGGCTGCTTCAGCTTCCCCTCAGCGTCGGTCCCCGACAGTGAAGCCACATCAGTTCGAACGAACCGACTCGGAGGACATCTCATGAAGCGCAACATCGTCATCGCCGCCGTCACGGCCGCCGCGCTGATCGGCGGCGGCACGGTCACGGCGGTCGCGGTCGGCGGGGACAGCGGGAACGGCGGGACGGCTGGGACCGCCGGGACTGCCGGGACCGCCGGGACCGCGGACCGGAGTGCGAGCGTCCGGTCGGCCGGCTCCGGGGTGACGGCGGCCCAGGCGATCGCCGCCGCGCTGAAGGACACCGCCGGCACGGCCGTCTCGGCCGAACTGGACGACGCGGACGACGACGAGGGCGAGACCGCGGCCTGGGACATCGGCATCCTGGGCGGCGACGGCACCTGGCACAGCGTGCGGATCGACCCCGCCGACGGCACGGTCCTCGGCTCGTACACCGACGCCGACGAGGACGACACGGCCGAGGTCCGGGCGGCGCTGAAGGGCACCTCCGTCACCGCCGCCGAGGCGGCCGAGGCGGCGGCCGGCAAGGGCACGGTGACCTCCGTCGACCTGGACGACGACGGCCGGGACAAGGGCTGGGAGGTCGAGACGCGCACCTCCGGCGGCGGCGAGCGGGACTGGGTGGTCGCCGCGGGCTCGGGCAAGGTGACGGCCGATCACCCGGACGACGACGGTGCCGACGACGACGCCGACGACGCGGCCGACTCCGACGACTGACGGCCGCCGGGGCGGTGACGGGCGTCGCCCCGTCACCCCCGTCACCCCTCCGTGATCCCCGCCACCAGTTCGTCCGCCGCCCGGTAGGGATCCAGTTCGCCCGCCACGATCCGTTCCGCCAGCGCGCCCAGGCGGCGGTCTCCGTGCAGGTCGCCGATGCGCCGGCGCAGGGCCGTCACCGCGAGGGTCTCGACCTCGCGGGCGGCGCGGGAGTGGCGGCGCTCGGTGAGGACGCCGCGCTCCTCCATCCAGGCCCGGTGCTTCTCCAGGGCCTCGACGACCTCGTCGGTGCCCTCGCCGCGGGACGCGACCGTCTTGACGATGGGCGGGCGCCAGTCGCCGGGGGCGCGGGACTCGCCGAGGCCGAGCATGTGGTTCAGTTCGCGCGCGGTGGCGTCCGCGCCGTCCCGGTCGGCCTTGTTGACGACGTAGACGTCGCCGATCTCCAGGATGCCGGCCTTGGCGGCCTGGATGCCGTCGCCCATGCCGGGGGCGAGCAGGACGACGGAGGTGTCGGCCTGGGAGGCGATCTCCACCTCCGACTGGCCGACGCCGACCGTCTCCACCAGGATCACCTCGCAGCCGGCCGCGTCCAGCACCCGGATCGCCTGCGGCGCGGCCCAGGCGAGGCCGCCCAGGTGGCCCCGGGTGGCCATGGAGCGGATGTAGACGCCCGGGTCGGAGACGTGGTCGGACATCCGGATCCGGTCGCCGAGCAGGGCGCCGCCGGAGAAGGGGGAGGACGGGTCGACGGCCAGCACGCCGACCCGTCTGCCCTGCTTGCGGTAGGCCGTCACCAGCGCCGAGGTCGAGGTCGACTTGCCGACGCCCGGTGATCCGGTCAGGCCGACGACGTAGGCCCCGCCGGTGAGCGGGGCCAGCGCCGCCATCACCTCCCGCAGTTGCGGGGACGCCCCCTCGACCAGGGAGATCAGCCGGGCCACGGCGCGTGGGTGGCCCTCCCTGGCCCGGGCCACCAGCGCGGGGACGTCCTGCATGCGTACAGCTCCCTTCGGAACGGTCAGGCCCTGGGTACCCGGACGATCAGCGCGTCACCCTGGCCGCCGCCGCCGCACAGCGCCGCCGCGCCGGTGCCGCCGCCGCGCCGCTTCAGTTCCAGGGCCAGGTGCAGCACCAGGCGGGCGCCGGACATGCCGATGGGGTGGCCGAGGGCGATGGCGCCGCCGTTCACGTTCACCTTTTCGGTGGAGATGCCGAGGTCCTTCATTGACTGCGCGGCGACCGCCGCGAACGCCTCGTTGATCTCGATCAGGTCGAGGTCGGAGACGTCCAGGCCCTCCTTGGCGAGCGCGTGCCGGATCGCGTTCGACGGCTGCGACTGCAAAGAGTTGTCCGGGCCGGCGACGTTTCCGTGGGCGCCGATCTCGGCCAGCCAGTCCAGGCCCAGCTCCTCGGCCTTGGCCCTGCTCATCACGACCACGGCCGCCGCGCCGTCGGAGATCTGCGAGGCGGAGCCGGCCGTGATCGTGCCGTCCTTCGTGAACGCGGGGCGCAGCCGGCCGAGCGACTCGGCGGTGGTGTCGGGGCGGATGCCCTCGTCAGTGGCGCACAGCACCGGGTCGCCCTTGCGCTGCGGAATCTCCACCGGCGTGATCTCGGCCTCGAAGATCCCGTTCTTCTGCGCGGCGGCGGCCCGCTGGTGGGAGAGGGCGGCGATCTCGTCCTGCTCGGCGCGGCCGAGGCCGAGGCGGGTGTTGTGCTTCTCGGTGGACTCGCCCATCGCGATGTTCTCGAAGGCATCGGTCAGACCGTCGTACGCCATCGCGTCGAGCATCTCGATCGCGCCGTACTTGAAGCCCTCGCGGGACTTCGGCAGCAGATGCGGGGCGTTGGTCATGGACTCCTGGCCGCCGGCCACCACGATGTCGAACTCGCCGGCCCGGATCAGCTGGTCGGCCAGCGCGATCGCGTCGAGGCCGGAGAGGCAGACCTTGTTGACGGTCAGCGCCGGCACGTTCATCGGGATGCCGGCCTTGACGGCGGCCTGCCGGGCCGGGATCTGGCCGGCGCCGGCCTGGAGCACCTGGCCCATGATCACGTACTGGACCTGGTCGCCGCCGATCCCCGCCCGGTCGAGCGCGGCCTTGATGGCGAAGCCGCCGAGGTCGGCGCCGGAGAAGGACTTCAGCGAGCCGAGCAGACGCCCCATCGGCGTCCGCGCACCCGCCACGATCACCGAGCTGTTCGAGGTGGAAGACATGAGCTGCGATCTCCTTTTCCGGCCCGCACTGGCCGAGGAGTGAACGAGGGTTTACTCGAAGGTACCGACCGGTATGGCAGCCGTCACCGTGCCGTCGGTGTGATCGCGCGCACGTTGCGTAACCGTCCGATCGGCGCTGCACTGAACCCATGCTGACGCGAATCGACCACATCGGGATCGCCTGTCATGACCTCGACGCGACTGTCGAGTTCTACCGGACCACCTACGGTTTCGCGGTGACCCACACCGAGGTGAACGAGGAGCAGGGCGTGCGCGAGGCCATGCTCAAGATCAACGATACGTCGGACGGAGGCTCGTCGTACCTTCAGCTGCTCGAGCCGACCCGCGAGGACTCGGCGGTGGGCAAATGGCTGGCCAAGAACGGGCAGGGCGTGCATCACATCGCCTTCGGCACGGCGGACGTCGACACGGACGCGGCCGGCATCCGGGAGAAGGGCGTGCGGGTGCTGTACGACGAGCCGCGACGCGGTTCGATGGGGTCGCGGATCACCTTCCTGCACCCAAAGGACTGCCACGGCGTACTCACAGAACTGGTCACATCGGCGGCTGTTGAGTCACCTGAGCACTGACCCCCGTACATAGAGGCCGGTAGGGTTGGGTGCGGTCGCCGCTCGATCCAGGGTGACCCGGCCCCGTCGGCAGCGGTGGGGCCATTGCCGGGGTCCGGGTTTCGGGGGACGAGCGCCGGGGCAGCAGCACATGCTCCGCCGTTGATCTGACACCATTCCCCGGGGGCCCCGTTCGGCGGACGGTCGGGGTTCGTTCGTCAGAGTGTTGCGACCAGGGGACGGATGGGACCGCGCAGTGCGGGGCTACGAGAGCCAGGAGCGAGAGCCGGCGGCTGACGTCGACCACCTCTCTCGGTTCGAGGCCGAGATGAAGCGGCTGAAGACCGAGCGGGAAAAGGCGATCCAGCACGCCGAGGACCTCGGCTACCAGGTCGAGGTGCTGCGCGCCAAGCTGCACGAGGCGCGGCGCACCATCATGTCCCGGCCCGCCTTCGACGGCGGCGATCTCGGGTACCAGGCCGAGCAGTTGCTGCGCCAGGCGCAGGTGCAGGCCGACCAGATCCGGACGGATGCCGAGCGGGAGCTGAGCCAGGCCCGGGCGCAGACCCAGCGGATCCTTCAGGAGCACGCCGAGCAGGCGGCCCGGCTCCAGGCGGAGCTGCACCAGGAGGCGGTGACCCGGCGCCAGCAGCTCGACCAGGAGCTGGCCGAGCGCCGGCAGACCGTCGAGTCGCACGTCAACGAGAACGTGGCGTGGGCCGAGCAGCTGCGGGCCCGCACCGAGTCGCAGGCCCGCCGGCTGCTCGACGAGTCCCGCGCGGAGGCCGAGCAGGCGCTCGGCGCGGCCCGCGCGGAGGCCGAGCGGCTGACCGCCGAGGCCCGGCAGCGGCTGCGCGGCGAGGCGGAGTCCGCCCGCGCGGAGGCCGAGCAGTTGCTGCGCCGCGCCCGCGCGGACGCCGAGCGGCTGCTGAACGCCGCGTCGAACCAGGCCCAGGAGGCCACCGACCACGCCGAGCGGCTGCGCAGCTCCACCGCCAGCGAGTCGGAGGACGCCCGGCGCCGGGCCCAGGAGCTGAGCCGGGCCGCCGAGCAGCGGATGACCGAGGCCGAGGAGGCGCTGCGCAAGGCGCAGAGCGAGGCCCAGAAGCTGGTCACCGAGGCCGAGGAGGCCGCGGCCAAGGCGCTGACCAGTGCCGAGGCGGCCAACGAGACCCGGACCCGGACCGCCAAGGAGCAGGTCGCCCGGCTGGTCGGCGAGGCCACCAAGGAGGCCGAGTCCACCAAGGAGGAGGCCGAGCAGCTCGTCGCGGACGCCCGCGCCGAGGCCGAGAAGATCGTCGCCGAGGCCGCCGAGAAGGCCCGCACGATCACCGCCGAGGAGACCGCGAGCCAGCTGTCCAAGGCGGCCCGCACCGCGGAGGACGTACTCAACAAGGCGTCCGAGGAGGCCAAGCGGACCACCAGGGCGGCCACCGAGGAGGCCGAGCGGATCCGCACCGAGGCGGAGGCCGAGGCGGACCGGCTGCGCGCCGAGGCGCACGACATCGCCGAGGAACTCAAGGGCGCGGCCAAGGACGACACCAAGGAGTACCGGGCCAAGACGGTCGAGCTCCAGGAGGAGGCGCGGCGGCTGCGCGGCGAGGCCGAGCAGTTGCGCGCCGACGCGGTCGCCGAGGGCGAGAAGATCCGCGCGGAGGCCCGCAAGGAGGCCGTCCAGCAGATCGAGGAGGCGGCCGGGTCCGCCGAGGAACTGCTCGCCAAGGCCAGGGCGGACGCCGAGGAGCTGCGGCAGACCGCGACCACGGACAGCGAGAAGGTCCGCACCGAGGCGATCGAGCGGGCCACGACGCTGCGCCGGCAGGCCGAGGAGACCCTGGAGCGCACCCGCGCGGAGGCCGAGCGGCAGCGCGAGGAGGCCGTCGAGGCGGCCGAGGCACTGCGGTCGGACGCCGAGCGGGCCGCCGCCGGGCTGCGCGAGGAGACCGAGCGGGGCATCGAGGCCCGCAAGGCGGACGCCGCCGAGGAGCTGACCCGGCTCCAGACCGAGGCCGAGGAGCGGCTCGCCGCCGCCGAGCAGGCGCTGACCGAGGCCCGCGAGGAGGCCGGACGGATCCGCCGGGAGGCCGCCGAGGAGGCCGAGCGGCAGCGCGCCGAGGCCGCCGAGCGGATCCGCACCCTCCAGCAGCAGGCCGAGGAGGAGGCGGAGCGGCTGCGCACCGAGGCCGCCGCCGACGCGTCGGCGTCCCGCGCGGAGGGCGAGTCCGTCGCCGTACGGCTGCGCACCGAGGCGGCGAGCGAGGCCGAGCGGCTGAAGTCGGAGGCGCAGGAGAGCGCCGACCGGGTGCGGGCGGAGGCGCAGAGCGCCGCCGAGCGGCTCGCCGCCGAGGCGTCCGAGACGCTGGCCGCCGCCCAGGAGGAGGCCGCCCGGCGCCGCCGCGAGGCGGAGGAACTGCTCGGCTCGGCCCGCGAGGAGGCCGGGCAGGAGCGCGAGCGGGCCCGCGAGCAGAGCGAGGAACTGCTCGCCTCGGCGCGCAACCGGGTCGAGGAGGCGCAGGCCGAGGCGGTCCGGCTGGTCGAGGAGGCGGACCGGCGGGCCACCGAGATGGTGTCGGCGGCCGAACAGCACGCCGGCCAGGTACGGGAGTCCGTCGCCGGGCTGCACGAGCAGGCCCAGGAGGAGATCACCGGGCTGCGCAGCGCCGCCGAGCACGCGGCGGACCGCACCCGGCGCGAGGCCGAACAGGAGGCGGACCGGGTCCGTGCCGACGCCTACGCCGAGCGGGAGCGGGCCGGCGAGGACGCCACCCGGCTGCGGCGCGAGGCGCAGGAGGAGACCGAGGCGGCCAAGACGCTCGCCGAGCGGACCGTGTCCGAGGCGATCACCGAGGCCGACCGGGTCCGCGCGGACGTCGCCGAGCACGCCCAGCGGGTGCGCACCGAGGCGTCCGACGCGATCGCCGAGGCCGAGCAGAGCGCGGCCCGCACCCGGGCGGACGCCCGCGAGGACGCCAACCGGATGCGTTCCGACGCGGCGACGCAGGCGGACACCCTCATCACCGAGGCCCGGTCCGAGGCCGAGCGGCTGACCACGGAGACGGTCACCGAGACCGACCGGCTGCGCGCCGAGACGGTCGCCGAGACCGACCGGCTGCGGGCCGCGGCGGCGGCCGCGCTCGCCGAGGCCGAGGAGGCGGCCGGCCGGGCCCGGGCCGAGGCCCGGGAGGACGCCAACCGGCTGCGGTCGGACGCGGCCGAGCAGGCGGACCGGCTGATCACCGAGGCCCGGTCCGAGGCGGAGAAGCTGACCACGGACACCCTCAACGACACCGACCGGCTGCGTACCGAGACGGTGGCGGAGGCCGAGCGGGTGCGCACCGAGGCGCTGGCCGAGGCCGACCGGGTGCTCGCGGACGCCGCCGGGGAGGCGGAGCGGCTGCGGGCCGAGGCCGCCGAGACGGTGGGCTCCGCGCAGCAGCACGCCGAGCGGGTGCGCACCGAGGCCCAGCGGGTCAAGGCCGCGGCGGCGGCGGAGGCCGAGCGGATGACGACGGCCGCCCGCGAGGAGTCCGAACGCGCCCTGGACGAGGCCCGCAAGGAGGCCAACAAGCGGCGCTCGGAGGCCGCCGAACAGGTCGACACGCTCATCACGGAGACCACCGCCGAGGCCGACAAGCTGCTCACCGAGGCCCGGCAGCAGGCCCAGCAGACCACCGCGGACGCGGAGGGTCAGGCCGACACGATGGTCGGCGTGGCCCGCTCGGAGGCCGACCGGATCGTGGCCGAGGCGACGGTCGAGGGCAACTCCCGGGTGGAGCAGGCCCGTACGGACGCCGACGAACTGCTGGTCGGCGCCCGCCGGGACGCCACCGCGATCCGGGAGCGCGCGGAGGAACTGCGCGACCGGCTGACCGGTGAGATCGAGGAACTGCACGAGCGGGCCCGGCGCGAGGCCGCCGAGACCATGAAGTCGGCCGGCGACCGCTGCGACGCGCTGATCAAGGCCGCCGAGGAGCAGCTCGCCAAGGCGGAGGCCAAGGCCAAGGAGCTGGTCTCGGAGGCCAACTCCGAGGCGGGCAAGGTCCGGATCGCCGCGGTCAAGAAGGCCGAGGGGCTGCTGAAGGAGGCCGAGCAGAAGAAGGCCAGGCTGGTCAAGGAGGCCGAGGAGCTGAAGGCCGAGGCGGTCCGCGAGGCACGGCGTACGGTGGACGAGGGCAAACGCGAACTGGAGCTGCTGGTCCGGCGCCGCGAGGACATCAACACGGAGATCTCACGGGTGCAGGACGTGCTGGAGGCGCTGGAGTCCTTCGAGGCGCCGGCCGCGGGCAAGGACAACGGAGTCAAGGCCTCGGCGACGGTTGGAGCTCCCCGTTCGGGTGGCAAGTCGTCAGACGGGTAGCGTGCGGAGCGGATTCGGTGTTCCCTGGGACCTTTGGCTGAGACTCATGGCTGGACCTTTGACCAAGACTTTGGCAAGCCACCGGCGTGTCCGCCACTCAAAAGAGGTGTCATTTTCCAGATCAAACACGTATCCGCTCGATGACACACCGCATTGGCCCCTAGGATTCCACCTATCACCTCACCGGTCTCATTCGACAGGAACCCCATGAGCGACACTTCCCCCTACGGCTTCGAGCTTGTGCGGCGTGGGTACGACCGCGCTCAGGTGGACGAACGTATCTCCAAGCTCGTCTCCGACCGTGACAGCGCCCTGTCCCGCATCACCGCTCTGGAAAAGCGCATCGAGGAACTCCACCTCGAAACCCAGAACGCCCAGGCCCAGGTCACCGACGCGGAGCCGTCGTACGCCGGGCTCGGCGCGCGGGTCGAGAAGATCCTGCGGCTCGCCGAGGAAGAGGCGAAGGACCTGCGCGAGGAGGCCCGGCGCGCGGCGGAGCAGCACCGCGAGCTGGCCGAATCGGCGGCCCAGCAGGTGCGCAACGACGCCGAGTCGTACGCGACCGACCGCAAGGCCAAGGCGGAGGACGAGGGCGTCCGGATCGTCGAGAAGGCCAAGAGTGACGCCTCCCAGCTGCGGGCCGAGGCGCAGAAGGACGCGCAGTCCAAGCGGGAGGAGGCGGACGCCCTCTTCGAGGAGACCCGCGCCAAGGCCGCGCAGGCCGCCGCCGACTTCGAGACCAACCTCGCCAAGCGCCGCGAGCAGTCCGAGCGGGACCTGGCCTCCCGTCAGGCCAAGGCCGAGAAGCGGCTCGCGGAGATCGAGCACCGCGCGGAGCAGCTCCGCCTGGAGGCGGAGAAGCTGCGCACGGACGCCGAGCGCCGCGCCCGGCAGACGGTGGAGACCGCGCAGCGCCAGTCCGAGGACATCGTGGCCGACGCCAACGCCAAGGCCGACCGCATCCGTTCGGAGTCCGAGCGCGAGCTGGCCGCCCTCACCAACCGCCGCGACTCCATCAACGCGCAGCTCACCAACGTGCGCGAGATGCTGGCGACCCTCACGGGCGCCGCGGTGGCCGCCGCCGGTTCGCCGGCCGATGACGAGCCGATCTCCCGCGGGGTGCCCGCCCAGCAGTCCCGCTGACCTCGCACCGGCGTCCCGGTCCGGGTCAGATCATTGACGTAGCCCTCTGCCACTGGGGTGGCAGAGGGCTACGTCGCGTTCTAGCGTGGGCGGCATGATCGAGCTCGAGGGGCTGACCAAGCGGTACGGCGAGAAGGTGGCGGTCGACAACCTGTCCTTCACCGTCAGACCGGGGATCATCACGGGCTTCCTCGGGCCCAACGGCGCGGGCAAGTCGACGACCATGCGGATGGTGCTGGGCCTGGACCGGCCGACCGCCGGGGACGTCCGCATCGACGGCAAGCACTACGACCAGCTGAGGAACCCGCTCACCTGTATCGGCGCGCTGCTGGACGCCAAGGCGACGCACGGCGGCCGCAGCGCCTACCACCACCTGCTGTGCCTGGCGCAGGCCAACGGCATTCCGGCGCGGCGGGTGCACGAGGTGCTGGACACGGTCGGGCTGACGGCGGTGGCGAAGAAGAAGGCCAAGGGGTTCTCGCTCGGCATGGGGCAGCGGCTCGGCATCGCGGGCGCGCTGCTCGGCGATCCCCGCATCCTGATGTTCGACGAGCCGGTCAACGGCCTGGACCCCGAGGGCATCCACTGGATCCGGAACCTGATGAAGACGCTGGCGGGGCAGGGGCGGACCGTGTTCGTGTCCAGTCACCTGATGAGCGAGATGGCGCTGACCGCCGACCATCTGGTCGTCATCGGGCAGGGCCGGCTGCTGGCCGACACCTCGATGGCCCAGTTCATCGCGGAGAACTCGCGCTCCTACGTCCGTATCCGCACTCCGCAGCGGGAACGGCTGCTTGACGCGCTGTCCGGCGCCGGGATCGAGGTGGCGGGGAGCGGCGGCGAGGCGCTGGAGGTGGACGGCGACAAGGCCGAGACCATCGGTGAGCTGGCCGCGCGGCACCAGATCACGCTGCACGAGCTGAGTCCCCAGCGGGCCTCCCTGGAGGAGGCGTTCATGCAGCTGACGGCGGAGTCGGTGGAGTACCACGCGCACGACGGGCAGCCGCCCGCGCAGCGGCAGCCGCAGCAGCAGCCCTGGGGCAGCGACTGGAGGAAGGGATGAGCATGGCCGCGACACAGGTGGTCCGGTCCGAGTGGACCAAGATCCGGTCGGTCGCCTCCACGGTGTGGACGCTGGGGCTGGCCGTGGTCGTCACCATCGCCCTGGGCATGCTGATCTCGGCACTGTCCAAGAGCGAGTACGACAACATGAGCGAGCGCAGCCGGCTCACCTTCGATCCGACGTTCATCAGCTTCGCCGGCATGAGCCTCGGTCAGCTCGCGATGATCGTGTTCGGGGTGCTGGTGGTGGCCAACGAGTACAGCAGCGGCATGATCCGCACCTCGCTGGCCGCCGTACCGCAGCGCGGCACCTTCCTGTTCAGCAAGATCGCGGTGGCCACCCTGCTGGCCCTGGTGATCTCGATGGCCACCAGCTTCGCCGCGTTCTTCCTCGGGCAGGCGATGCTCGGCGACCTGAAGGCGTCCATCGGCGACGACGGGGTGCTGCGCGCGGTGCTCGGCGGCGGCCTCTACATGACGCTGATCGCGGTGTTCTCGATGGGGGTGGCCGCGATGCTGCGCTCGCCGATGCTGTCGCTGGGCATCCTGATGCCGTTCTTCTTCCTCATCTCCAACATCCTGGGCAGCGTCGACGTGACCAAGAAGGTCGGGCAGTTCCTGCCGGACCAGGCCGGCAGCAAGATCATGGAGGTGGTCCCGCCGCTCGACGACGACACCCCCTACGGGCCGTGGGGCGGCCTGGGCATCATGGTGCTCTGGGTGATCGCGGCCCTGGTCGGCGGGTACGTGGTGCTGAAGCGGCGGGACGCCTGAGGCGGGACGGGGCGGGGCGTGATCCGGGAGGCGGCTGAATCCGCCCGGATTTGAACGGAACCGTCAGTGCCTGGATAAGCTCCTAACTCTTACGGGGGCGTGCGCCCCGCTGTCCTGATCCTTTCGATGGGTGCGGAGCATGATCGAGGCTGTCGGCCTGACCAAGCGCTACGGCGACAAGACCGCTGTGTACGACCTGTCCTTCCAGGTGCGTCCCGGGACGGTCACCGGTTTCCTCGGGCCGAACGGCTCGGGCAAGTCCACGACGATGCGGATGATCCTCGGTCTGGACAACCCCACCGCGGGACACGTGACGATCGGCGGTTTCCCCTACCGCAAGCTGCCCAACGCCCCCCGTCAGGTCGGCGCGCTGCTCGACGCCAAGGCGGTGCACGGCGGCCGGGCCGCCCGCAGCCATCTGCTGAGCCTCGCCCAGCTCTCCGGCATTCCGGCCCGCCGGGTCGACGAGGTGCTCGGTGTGGTCGGCCTCCAGGACGTCGCCAAGCGGCGCTTCAAGGGCTTCTCGCTCGGTATGGGACAGCGGCTCGGCATCGCCGCCGCGCTGCTCGGCGACCCGCAGGTGCTGCTCTTCGACGAGCCGGTCAACGGCCTCGACCCGGAGGGCATCCTGTGGGTGCGCAACCTGATGAAGGCGCTCGCCGCCGAGGGCCGGACCGTCTTCGTCTCCTCGCACCTGATGAGCGAGATGGCGCTGACCGCCGACCACCTGATCGTCATCGGGCGCGGCCGGCTGATGGCCGACATGAGCGTGACGGACTTCATCTCGGCCAACTCCGCCGACTTCGCGCGGGTCCGCACCCCCGACACCGAGCCGCAACTGCGCGAGAAGCTCTCCTCGGCGCTCACCGAGGCGGGCGGCCATGTGCTGCCGGAGCAGGACGGCGCGCTGCGGGTGACCGGGCTGCCGCTCCCCCGCATCAGCGACGTCGCGCACGAGAGCGACGTACGGCTGTGGGAGCTGTCGCCGCACCAGGCGTCGCTGGAGGAGGCGTACATGCGGATGACGCAGGGTGCCGTCGACTACCGCTCGACCGCCGACGCGAAGGCCGGGCTCCAGCAGCCGCTGCCGCCCGGTGCGCAGCCCCCGATGCCGGTGCCCGGGCAGGGCCAGCCCGGCTGGTACGCGCCGCCGGCCCAGCCGGCCGGGCCGCCGTTCCCGCCGCCCGGCCAGCGCCCCGGGGTCCCGGGCGCCGGCCCGGGCGCGCCCCTCGCACCGCCCGCCGCGCCGCCGGCCAACCCGTACGCCCAGCCCGCGCCCCAGGCGCCGCAGCCGCCGCCGGCCGCCCCGGGGCCGGTCCCTGGGCAGCCCGCCCCCGCCACGCCCGCTCCCTCCGCGCCCGCTCCCTCCCCCGCGCCCGCCCCCTCCCCGACCGAGCCCGAGGACGCCCGATGAGCACGCCCCAGCCCCCGATGCCGCAGGCCGCACCCGACCGGTGGGCGGCGCCCGGTCCGGCGTACGCCGGTTACACCTCCCCGATCCCGGTCGTACGGGCCAACCTGTCGCACGCCGTCGCCTCCGAGTGGACGAAGATCCGCTCGGTCCGCTCGACGCTGTGGACGCTCGGGGTGTTCGTGCTGCTGGTGGTCGGCATCGGGCTGCTGGCCGGCGCGGTGGTGGCCGGCAACAGCAGCGACGTGTCCGGCAACCCGCTGCAACTGGGCTTCTTCGGTCTGCTGCTGGGCAGCATGTGCCTGATGTCGCTCGGCGTGCTGACCACCGCGTCGGAGTACGGCACCGGTCTGATCCGCACCACCATGACCGCCTGCCCCAGCCGCGGCCGGGTGCTGGCCGCCAAGGGCCTGGTGTTCTTCCTGGTCTCGTTCGTGGTGACGCTGGTCTCCACCGCGCTCGTCGGCTTCGCGCACGTGGCGATGGTGGGCGGGGCGGCGGACCCCACCGGGCAGGACTGGCTCAAGGCCACCGTCGGCGTCTCGTTCTACATGGCGCTGCTCGGCCTGCTCTCGCTCGCCGTCGGTTCGATCATCCGGCACTCGGCGGGCGCCATCACCATCATGATCGGCCTGTTGCTGGCGCCGCTGGTGGTCGCGCTGTTCATGTTCTCGGAGTCGCTGGCGGACGTGCAGCAGTTCCTGCTGGAGTACTCGATCCCCAACCAGCTCAGCATCTTCTACGCCAACTCGCTGTCCGACTCCGGCCCGTCCGGCTGGGACCCGCTGTGGATCGTGCTCGGCGTCACGGTCGTGGTCTACGGCGCCGCGTTCGCGCTGCTCGAGCGGCGCGACGTCTGACCCCGGGCAACGGCCTCAGAACCGCGGCGCGTTGCGGGACCGCTGCACCCGTGTGGTGCGGCGGTCCTTCGCGTTCCAGCAGGACTTGTGCCAGTGCCGGCGGTCGTCGACGCCCGCGTGGTCCGGCCAGGCCACCACGTGCGGGACGCCGTCCGGGATCATCTGGTCGCAGCCCGGGCAGCGGTAGGACTTGCCCTGCGCGCTCGCGCCCGCCACGTGCCGCACGTACCAGTCCTCGCCCTGCCAGCTCTCGGCGGACTGCCAGCCGCCGTAGCGGCCGGGACGGTCCTCCTCGACGCTGCGGCCGGACGAACCGGCTCCCTTGGGTCGGTTGCGACGCGGGGACACAGGACACCTCACGGGGCTATACGGGGAAGTACGTACCGTAACCAGCCTACGCGGGCGCGACAGGGGGTACGCGTACGGCGCCCGGGGCGGCGGGAGATCCGCACCGGGGGTGTTCCGGGCGCCGTCGGCACCCTGCCGGACGGCCCATTCGGCAGACAATCCGCAAATCTCCTCGCCCGGCCGTGTCCTCGGCACGTGTCAAGCGGTTATGCCCTGTGGGGGAGCTCCGTGTCGGAGCCAAGGAAGCAGGAAAGAACGATGCGCGTAGGTAGTTTCGTGCTGGCGGCCCAGTTCCCGGGGCAGGGCCAGGGGGAGGCACTGCACCGGGCGGTCCGCTCGGCCGAGGTCGCCGAGGAGGCCGGGCTGGACGCGGCCTGGCTGGCCGAGCACCACTTCGTGCCGTACGGCACCTGTCCGTCGGCGGTGACGCTGGCCGCCCTGCTGCTCGGCCGCACCCGCCGGCTGCGGGTCGGTACGGCGGTCAGCGTGCTGCCCACGGCCCATCCGGTGGCCCTCGGCGAGCAGGCCGCGCTGCTGCACGTGACCAGTGGCGGCCGGTTCTCGCTGGGCGTGGGCCGCGGCGGCCCCTGGGTCGACCTGGAGGTCTTCGGCGCGGGCCTCGCGGCGTACGAGGAGGGGTTCCCGGAATCCCTGGACCTGCTGCTGCGCTGGCTGCGGGAACCGGCGGTCGGCGCCATAGGGGAACGCTTCCAGTTCCGCGAGGTGCCGGTCGTGCCGCGCCCCTCGGAGGCGCTCAGCGAGGCGGACGGCCCCGAGGTCGTCGTCGCCTGCACCTCACCGGCGAGTGTCCGGCTGGCCGCCGAGCGGGGGCTGCCGATGCTGCTCGGGATGCATGTCGGCGACGAGGAGAAGGCCGAGATGGTCGCCCTGTGGCAGCGCCGCGCGCGAGCGGCCGGCCGGTCCGCCGAGGAGATCCGGTCCGCCGCCCATGTCTCGGCCGGCGTCTGCCAGATCGCCGACCGGCGCACCGACGCCTCGGAGACGCTGGCCAAGGCGATGCCCGGCTGGCTGCGGCAGGGACTCGGCGCCCATGTCACGGTCGACGGCCGTCCCCGCCGGATGCGCGACCCGCTCGCCTACACCGAACTGCTCTCGGGCCTGCACCCGGTGGGCACCCCCCGGCTGTGCGCCGACCGGCTCACCGCGACCAGCGAACGCACCGGCGTCACCCGCTTCGCCCTGCTGGTGGAGGGCTCCGGCGACCTCACGGCCACCGAGGAGAACGTACGGCGGCTCGGCGCGGAGGTGCTCCCGCAGCTCCGCTGACCGACCGCGGAGAGCTTGCCGCTCCGGTACAACCCGCACCTCCCGCGTACGGAGCGGCAAGCCGACGAATCCGGCGTCAGCAGTCGCGCAGTTCGGGCGACTGGTTCAGCAACTGGTTGCGCACCGAGGTGAACCGGGCCAGCGTGGCGTCCACCGCGGGATCGGTCGGGAAGACCGCCACCCGGTGGCAGTTCTGGAAGGCCAGCCGGACCCCGAAGTGCCGTTGCAGGGCGCCGCGTATCGCGTCACTCGCGAGCACACGCAGCAGCTGGCCGCGTGCCTGCTCGTCCGGCGGAGGCGTCTGGTTGTCGGCGAACTCGCCGCCGTCGACCTTCAGCTGTGCCACCAGGGAGCTGATCATCTCCCACGCGTAGGGCAGGGAGGTCCGGACGCAGTCGACGAAGGCCGCTTCGTCGACCTCGCCTCGCTCGGCCTGTTCGAGTAGGGCCGGTGAGACGTCGAGCGACATGAGTACTCCTCTCGCACCCCCGACCAGCAGGGGTTGCCGGACAGTAAAAGGGAGTCCGCGACATCGAACACGCTGTGTACTCAACTCGCGACCTCCCGTTGAATACCGTAAGCACCCCGGCGGGGCGGCACCAGGAGAATGCCCGGATGCGCGGATTCCTGTAGGCGCACAATCGGCCAGTGCGCAAGGTGGGGTCTATGGGAGAAGTGGGACGGACCGCACACCGCCTCCGCGGGGTGCGAATCGCGCCGGGGCGGGCGCGTCGAGTAGCGTTGCCGACCATGCGTCTCGTCATTGCCCGCTGCTCCGTGGACTACGCCGGGCGGCTCACCGCGCACCTGCCCTCGGCGCCCCGCCTGATCCTGGTCAAGGCGGACGGCAGCGTCTCGATCCACGCCGACGACCGGGCCTACAAGCCCCTGAACTGGATGTCGCCGCCGTGCGCCCTGAAGGAGGGCACGGGCGACGAGGCGGGCGTGTGGACCGTCGTCAACAAGGCGGGTGAGAAGCTCATCATCACGATGGAGGAGATCCTGCACGACTCCTCGCACGAACTGGGCGTGGACCCCGGCCTGATCAAGGACGGTGTGGAAGCGCACCTCCAGGAACTGCTCGCCGACCGCATCGAGACCCTCGGCGCCGGCTACACCCTGATCCGCCGCGAGTACCCGACGGCCATCGGGCCGGTGGACATCCTGTGCCGGGACGCCGACGGGAAGACCGTCGCCGTGGAGATCAAGCGGCGCGGCGAGATCGACGGCGTGGAACAGCTCACCCGCTACCTCGACCTGCTCAACCGCGATCCCCATCTCGCCCCGGTGCGCGGCGTCTTCGCCGCCCAGGAGATCAAGCCGCAGGCCCGGGTGCTGGCCACCGACCGGGGCATCGGCTGCCAGGTGCTGGACTACGACGCGCTGCGCGGCATCGAGGACGACAAACTGCGGCTGTTCTAGGCGGCGGTACGCGCGGCGGTACGCGGCGGTACGCCGAAAGGGCCGGGAGAGATCCCGGCCCTTTCGCTTGGGTTCCTCAGATCAGCCTGGGTTCCTCAGATCAGCTGCGGCGACACCGAGCCCGAACCGGACCGCGTACCGCTCGCGCCGGTCCCCGGCGCGCTCGTGGTGGCGCTGGTGGTGGTCGTCGGTCCGCCGGCCGAGTCGGAGGTCTCCGGGGTGGTCTCCGGGTCCGAGGTCTCCGGCGGCGGCTCGGAGGTCTCCGGCGGCTGGGACGTCTCCGGCGGCTCGGAGGTCTCCGGCGGCTCCGAGGTCTTGGGCGGCTGCGAGGTCGGCGGCTTGGAGGTCGCGGGCGGCTTCGTCGACGTCGACGGGTCGTCCGGACCGTCCGAGCCGCTCGGCCCGCGGCTGCCGCTCGGGTCGTCCGAAGGCGTCCCGGTGCCGGTGGGCGTCGGATCGTCGGAGGTGCCGGGCGTGCCGTCGGGGCCGGGGTCGGTGCTGCCGGCGCCGGCCGCGCCGGGCTCCCCGGCGTCGTCGCCGCCCTCGTCGGCGGGCCGGTCGGCGCCCAGGCCGCCGTCGTCGACGCCCTGGCTGGCCGACGGGTTGACGCCGACCTGGTCCGAGGGGTCGCCGCCCTCGCCGTCGGAGGTGGCGCCGAGCGTGACGACCGTACCGAGCACCGCGACCAGCAGGGCGCCGGCGCCGGCCGCGACCAGGTTGCGCCGGGCGAAGCCCTTGAGGCCGCCGCGCGCCTTGCGGGACGGCCCCTTGCGCGCGCCGGCCGGACCGGCCGCACCGCGGTTGACCACGGTCGGGGCGTACGGGGTCGGCTGGAGCGGCGGGAACGGCGCCGGGACCCCGGCGGGCGGCGACGCCGACTCCTCGTGCCGGGCGTCGGGCACCTCCTCCCCCGCGGTCGGTCCGAACGCGGCCGCGGCGGCGGCGATCCCCAGCGGACCGGCCGCGAGCGCGCCGAGGCCCGGGGTGTCGCCGGAGCGGTCGGCGACCAGCGCGAGGGCCCGCCGGCCGGCCACGGTGCCGCGCTTGTCGGCGGCGGCGCCGCGCAGTCCGACGGACGCCTCCAGTTCGGCGCGGGCCCGGTCGAGCTGGTCCTCGCACAGCGCGAGGACGCCCAGCTCGTGGTGGAAGTAGGCCTGTTCGGCGACGTCGCCGGCGAGCCGGCTGGCCTCGCTGCCGGAGCGCAGGGCCCGCTCCCAGGCGCCCCAGTGCAGTCCGGCGGCGAACGCGGGCGCCGCCGCGCGGGCCAGCCGGACGGCCGGGCTCTCCTCGTCCTCGCCGGTCTCGGGGTCCCGGCCGGGCGGAGTCGCGGCCGGCGCCAGCACGGCCAGGGCGGCCAGTACGGCGTCGGCCTCGGCGCAGACCCGTTCCGGGGTGACCGAGGGGTGCCCGGCCCACCAGGCGTAGTGCTGGGCGGCTTCCAGCAGCCGCCCGGCGGCGGTCTCGCCGTACCCGGCGGCCTCCAGCTGGGTCAGCACCCCGGCGGCGAGCCGGTAGCGGGAGCCGACCGGGGAGACCAGGCCGCAGGCGGCCAGCTCGCCGAGGGCGGCGTCCGCGTGCGTGTCGCCCGCCAGCGCCGGCAGATGCGCCTGGTGCGGCACCTCGCCACCGAGGGCGACGGCGAACTCCAGGGCGGCGCGGGCCGAGCCGCTGAGCCGCGAGGCGAGCAGCGGCGCGGGCGCGGCGGCCTCCCCGAGGGACGGCAGCGGTACGTCGTCGGCGGCGGCCGGGTCGTTGGGGGTGGCGTCCTCGGGGGCGGCGTCGGTGAACACGCCGAACTCGTCGACCGCGTCGGCGCCGGCCCGCAGCCGGTCGCGGCGCCGCAGCAGCGCGCCGGCCTGGACGAAGCGCAGCGGCAGGCCCTCGGACTCGAACCAGAGGTCGCCGGCCCAGTTGGCCTCCTCCTCGGTGAGCGGCCGGCCGGCGGCGCGCTCCAGCAGGGCGACGCCGTCGGCGCGGTCCAGGCCGGTGAGGAAGACCTCCTCGACGGCCGCGTCGGCCGAGGGGGCGGCGACCTCTGGGGTGGCGGCGATCAGGAAGGCGCACTCGGGGGTGGCGTCCAGCAGGTCGTCGAGGGCGGCGCCGCCGAACTCGGCGTCGTCCAGGACGACGACCGCGCCGATCTCCCGGACGTACCCGAGGAGTTCCTCGCGCGCCGGGCGGTGCAGGGGGGCCTGGTGGACGGCGTGGAAGAGGTCGTGCAGCAGGTCGTCGGCCGAGCGGCGGAAGCCGCTGAGGCGGACCACGCCGTCGGGGGCCAGGTCGGCGCAGTCCTCGGCGACCCGGTCCAGGAGGCTGGTGCGGCCGGAGCCGCCGGGGCCGGTGAGGCGGACCGAACGGCCGCGGGCCAGCAGCCGCACCAGGCGGTCCCGCTCGTCCTGGCGGGCCAGCAGCGGCAGCGCGGGCAGCGCCGGGCCGGGCGGCACCGGCGGCCGGCCGGCCCGTTCCGCCTCGGCGCGTTCGGCGGCGGTCAGCTTGCGCGGGCGCTCGGGGCGCTCGCCCGGAGGGCAGACCTCGATCTCGCTGCCGTCGACCGGGTTGACGGTGAGCAGGAAGTCGCCGGCGACCAGTTGCACCGTGCGGGCCAGCGCGGGCGCGGACTGGCCGAAGTCGGGTGTGAGGGGGTCCCTGGGCGGGCGTGGGCGCGGCGCGTCGCCGTCGCCGTCATGGCCGTACTCCGCAGGTCCCCGGCTGTTCGGGTCCATAGGTTCAAGCCCCCCAAAAGCGTCGTGTGCTTCGGTCACCGGTCGGGACCACCCTCCCGGCCTTGCCGCACACCGCGCTGTCGCTTCTGGTCCGGGCCCGCCAGTGGGTGAAACAAGGCAGCGGGCAGCCAGACCCTAAACCGTAGTCCAGTATCTCCGACAGTCCGGGGTACCGCCTCGTCCGAGACGTCACAGTCTCGTGAGGATTGCGTATGTCGTGCGGTTCGGCGGCGGCTGTCCCCTCTCGCCCGGCGCTCGGAGCCCGGCGCTTGGAGCCCGGCGCTCGGAGCCCGCCGGTCCGCCGGGTCACACCCGGGGCAGCGTCTCCACCCCGATGCCGCCCTCGATCGCCAGGATGCGGTGCAGCCGGGTGGCCACCAGCAGGCGCTGCATCTGCGGCGGTACGCCGCGCAGCACCAGGCGCCGGCCGCAGCGGCCGGCCCGCCGGTGGGCTCCCATGATCACGCCTAGTCCGGTGGCGTCCCAGGAGTCCAGTTCGGACAGGTCGAGCACCAGGTCGCCGGCTCCGTCGTCGACGGCCGAGTGCAGGACCGTACGGGCGTCCGCCGCGCTGCGGACGTCGAGGCGGCCCCCGACGACCAGCTCGGCGTGGTCGCCCCTGATGTGCATATGCGCTCCCCGTGCGTGCGTCTCGTGCTCCGCGGTGTGGTCTCGTACCGGTGGTCGGTGTGCTCGATGTGCCGTGAAGGTGATGCAACCTCTGACTGTGTGCAACGCGTCGTGGTTGCCACCTGTGAGCCAACCGATACCGAATTCACTCCGGCGTGTGACGTTCACCGGAGCGAGGGCAGGGCTCAGTGCTTGTAGAAGCCCTGCCCGCTCTTGCGTCCGATGTCACCGGCGTCCACCATCCGGCGCATCAGCTCCGGCGGGGCGAACTTCTCGTCCTGTGACTCCGTGTAGATGTTGCTGGTGGCGTGCAGCAGGATGTCCACGCCGGTCAGGTCGGCGGTGGCCAGCGGGCCCATGGCGTGGCCGAAGCCCAGCTTGCAGGCCAGGTCGATGTCCTCGGCGGTGGCGACGCCGGACTCGTAGAGCTTGGCGGCCTCGACCACGAGGGCGGAGATGAGCCGGGTGGTGACGAACCCGGCGACGTCCCGGTTGACGACGACGCAGGTCTTGCCGGCCGACTCGGCGAACTCCCGGGCGGCGGCGAGGGTTTCGTCGCTCGTCTTGTGACCCCGCACCAGCTCGCACAGCTGCATCATCGGCACCGGCGAGAAGAAGTGCGTGCCGACCACCCGCTCCGGGCGGTCCGTCACGGCCGCGATCTTGGTGATCGGAATGGCGGAGGTGTTGGAGGCGAGGATCGCCCCGTCCTGCACCAGCTTGTCCAGGGCCCGGAAGATCTCGTGCTTGACCTCGAGCCGCTCGAACACGGCCTCGACGACGACATCCGCGTCCGCGACGGCGTCCAGCTCGGTGGTCGCGGTGATCCGGGCGAGCGCGGCGTCGGCGTCGTGCGCCTCGAGCTTCCCCTTGGCGACGAACTTGTCGTACGACGCCTTGATGGACCCGGTACCGCGCCGCAGCGCCTCGTCGGTGACATCGCGCAGCACCACGTCCCAGCCCGCCTGCGCGGAGACCTGGGCGATACCGGCCCCCATGAGGCCGGCTCCGATGACGGCGAGCTTCCGTGCCACTGTGCGACTCCCCTGGATGCGGGTGCTTTTGTCTCTCCGGCGGAGATTAGCGGGCGTGCGGGGCCCTGTGACCGGTAAGTAACGCGCGTCACGTCTCACATGACGGACATCACACCATGGTGGGTCACGCGGCGCCTCGTACGGCGTAGTTGAGCACCTTCTCGCCCAACAGGTCCGCCATCTCGTCCAGGACGGACAGCATCTCCCGGGAGACCCCGGAGGGGGTGCCGCCCGCCAGCATGCGCTGTCCGATCCCGGCCATGACCGTGCTGTGCAGCCAGCTGATCTGACCGGCGATCAGTCCGGGCAGCGGGTCGTGCTCCGCGGCGCCGGTCTCCTCCCGCAGGGTCTGTTCGAGGTCGACGACGACCTCCTGGCCGATGGCCCACATCCGGGAGCGCAGCGCGGGCGAGTCGTGCACCACCCGCATGAACGCCGCGTAGCCGTCCATCAGGCCGACCCGGGGCGACACCGACTCGACCTCCTCGCGCAGCTCGCGCAGGACCGCCGCGGCGGCCGACTCGCCGGCCCGCCGGCCCCGCACCCAGCGGGAGAGCCGGTCCACGACCCCCCGGGAGCGGTCGAGGAAGAGGTCCTCCTTGGCCGGGAAGTAGTTGTACACGGTGTTGACCGAGACGTCGGCGGCCTGCGCGACCTCCGCGACGGTGACGGCGTCGAAGCCGCGCCCGATGAACAGACCGGTGGCGACATCGGAGATGTACTGCCTGGTCTGCCGCTTCTTCCGTTCCCTGAGTCCCTCGGCCACAGCGCCATCCTAGCTTCGCTGGTGCGGATGAAAAGTTGGAGGCATTGCAATTTTGGGGTGCCTCTGTTTTTCTGTCGGCATGGCAATCATCAGTACGGCCGGACTGGCGCGTACCTTCCGGACGAAACGCGGCCCCGTGGCGGCCGTGCGCGGCATCGACCTGACCGTCCGCGAGGGCGAGATCCTCGGCTTCCTCGGCCCGAACGGCGCCGGCAAGACCACCACCCTGCGGATGCTGACCACCCTGCTGGCGCCGACCGGCGGCGCGGCCACGGTGGCCGGGTGCGACCTGGCCGGCGATCCGGCCGGGGTCCGCGCGGCCTGCGGGTACGTGGCGCAGTCCGGCGGCGTCGACCCGCAGATCTCGGTACGGGAGGAGCTCGTCACCCAGGGCCGCCTCTACCGCCTGACCAGGGCGCGGGCGGCCGAGCGCGCCGCGGAACTCGCCCGCGACCTCGGCCTGGCCGAGCTGCTCGACCGCAGGTGCGGCGCGCTCTCCGGCGGTCAGCGGCGGCGCCTGGACATCGCGATGGCGCTCACCCACCGCCCGAAGGTGCTCTTCCTCGACGAGCCGACCACCGGCCTGGACCCCGGCAGCCGGGCCGGCCTGTGGGACCTGGTGCGCCGGCTGCGCGACGAGTACGGCACGACCGTCTTCCTGACCACGCACTACCTCGACGAGGCCGACGCCCTCTCCGACCGGCTGGTCGTGGTCGACCAGGGAGTGGTCGCCGCCGAGGGCACCCCGTCCGCGCTGAAGCTGAAGTACGGCGGCTCCCTGGACGCCTCGCTCCAGGACACCTTCCTCGCCGTCACCGGCCGCGGCCCCGCGTCCGCCGCCGACCCCGCCCCCGTAGCCGTCTAGAGCCCCGAGGACCCTTCCCATGCTTGTGCACGACACCGCTGTCGTCTACGGCCGCTATGCCCGCCAGTCGCTGCGCTCCCGGTTCGCGCTGCTCTTCGGGGTGCTGATGCCGATGCTGTACCTGCTCTTCTTCGGCCCGCTGCTGACCGGGCTGCCGCTGGGCGGGCGGGGTGACTCCTGGCAGGTGCTGGTGCCCGGCCTGCTGCTGCAACTCGCCCTGTTCGGCGCCTCGTTCGCCGGTTTCATGGTGGTGCTGGAGAAGAGCACCGGGGTGCTCGACCGGATGCGGGTGACGCCGGTGAGCCGGCTGGCGCTGCTGCTGGGCCGGGTGCTGCGGGACGCCACGCTGTTCGTCTTCCAGGCGGTGCTGCTGGTGCTGGCCGCGCTGGCGATGGGCCTCCGGGCCCCGCTGCCCGGCGTGCTGATCGGCTTCGCGTTCGTCGCGCTGCTCACGGTCGCGCTCGCCGCGCTGTCGTACACGCTGGCGATGAAGGTGAGCAGCCCGCAGGAGTTCGGGCCCACGGTCAACGCGCTGACCATGCCGTCGATGCTGCTGTCCGGCCTGATGCTGCCGATGGCGCTCGGCCCCGCCTGGCTGGACGTGCTGTCCCACCTGATGCCGCTGCGCTATCTGGTGGACGCGGTGCGGGACGCCTACGTCGGCTCGTACGCCACCGCGCACATGCTGTACGGCGTTCTGGTCGCCGTCGCCTTCGCCGCGCTGGCGGTGGCGGCGGGCACGCGTGTGTTCCGTACCGAGGGCGCGTAACTACGCTGGGCACATGGTCAACCTGACGCGCATCTACACCAGGACCGGCGACCAGGGCAGCACCGCCCTCGGGGACATGAGCCGGGTGCCCAAGACCGATCTCCGGATCGCGGCCTACGCCGACGCCAACGAGGCCAACGCGGTGCTCGGTACGGCGATCGCGCTGGGGGCGCTGGAGGAGGAGGTCGTGAAGGTCCTCGTACGGGTGCAGAACGACCTGTTCGACGTGGGCGCGGACCTGTCGACGCCGGTGGTGCGGGACCCGGCGTACCCACCGCTGCGGGTCGAGCAGTTCTACGTCGACCGGCTGGAGGCGGACTGCGACCGCTACCTCGCCGAGCTGGAGAAGCTGCGCTCCTTCATCCTCCCCGGCGGCACGCCCGGTGCCGCCCTGCTGCACCAGGCGTGCACGGTGGTCCGGCGGGCCGAGCGGTCCACCTGGGCGGCGCTCGACGCGCACGGCGAGACGATGAACCCGCTCACCGCGACCTACCTCAACCGCCTCTCCGATCTGCTGTTCATCCTGGCCCGGTACGCCAACAAGGAGACCGGGGACGTGCTGTGGGTGCCGGGCGGGGAGCGGTAGCACAGCGGCCGCCGCGGCCGGGGAGTTTGGTGATGAGTGTTTAAAAGGCACCTCTCCGGCCAGTGGTCCAGACCTATTGACCTATGGTCCAGACCTTTCTATTCTCGCGGCACTGCGGGCCTGTCGGTCAGGCATGCCCACGACATCACCCATACAAGGGAGGCGCACCGTGCGCTTCAGACACAGAGCCGCGGCCCTGCTCGCGACCCTCGCACTCCCCCTCACCGGACTCGTCGCCCTCGCCGCCCCCGCACAGGCGGCCACCGCGGCGACCGCCACCTACACCAAGGCCTCGGACTGGGGCACCGGCTTCGAGGGCAAGTGGACGGTGAAGAACACCGGCACCACCTCCCTCAGCTCCTGGACCGTCGAGTGGGACTTCCCCTCCGGCACCTCCGTCACCTCCGCCTGGGACGCCGACGTCACCTCCGCCGGCACCCACTGGACCGCCAAGAACAAGTCGTACAACGGGACGCTCGCCCCCGGCGCCTCGGTCTCCTTCGGCTTCAACGGCGCCGGCACCGGCTCCCCCACCGCCTGCAAGCTCAACGGCGGCTCCTGCGACGGCACCTCGGTGCCGGGCGACGCGGCCCCCTCCGCCCCGGGCACCCCGACCGCCTCCGCCATCACCGACACCTCGGTGAAACTGTCCTGGTCGGCGGCGACCGACAACAACGGGATCAAGAACTACGACGTGCTGCGCGACGGCAGTAAGGTCGCCACGGTGACCGGCACCACCTACACCGACACCGGCCTGACCAAGGGCACCGCCTACTCCTACAGCGTGCAGGCCCGGGACACCGCCGACCAGACCGGCCCGGCCAGCGGCGCGGTCAAGGTCACCACCACCGGCGGCGGCTCCACCGACCCCGGCACCCCGGCCGGCAAGGTCAACCTCGGCTACTTCACCGAGTGGGGCGTCTACGGCCGCAACTACCACGTCAAGAACCTGGTGACCTCGGGCTCCGCCTCGAAGATCACCCACATCAACTACGCGTTCGGCAACGTGAAGAACGGCCAGTGCACGGTCGACGACACCTTCGCCGCCTACGAGAAGGCGTACACCGCCGACCAGTCCGTCAGCGGCACCGCCGACACCTGGGACCAGCCGCTGCGCGGCAACTTCAACCAGCTGCGGCAGCTGAAGGCGAAGTACCCGAACATCAAGATCCTGTACTCCTTCGGCGGCTGGACCTACTCCGGCGGCTTCGGGCAGGCCGCGCAGAACGCCGCCGCGTTCGCCAAGTCCTGCAAGGCCGTCGTGGAGGACCCGCGCTGGGCCGATGTCTTCGACGGCATCGACATCGACTGGGAGTACCCGAACGCCTGCGGCCTGACCTGCGACACCTCGGGCGCCGCGGCCCTCAAGAACCTCACCGGCGCGCTGCGCACCGAGTTCGGCGACGACTACCTGATCACCGCCGCGATCACCGCCGACGGCTCCTCCGGCGGCAAGCTCGACGCGGCCGACTACGGCGGCGCCGCGCAGTACCTCGACTGGTACAACGTGATGACCTACGACTACTTCGGCGCCTGGGCGACCACCGGCCCGACCGCCCCGCACTCCCCGCTGACCTCGTACTCCGGCATCCCGACCGCCGGCTTCAACAGCGCGGACGCGATCGCCAAGCTGAAGGCCAAGGGCGTCCCGTCGTCGAAGCTGCTGCTCGGCATCGGGTTCTACGGCCGCGGCTGGACCGGCGTCACCCAGGACGCCCCCGGCGGCACCGCGACCGGCGCGGCACCCGGCACCTACGAGGCCGGCATCGAGGACTACAAGGTGCTGAAGACCTCCTGCCCGGCCACCGGCACCGTGGCCGGCACGGCGTACGCGCACTGCGGCACCCAGTGGTGGTCCTACGACACCCCGGCGACCATCGCCGGGAAGATGAGCTGGGCCAAGAGCCAGGGCCTGGGCGGCGCGTTCTTCTGGGAGTTCAGCGGCGACACCAGCAACGGCGAGCTGGTCAGCGCGATCAGCAGCGGTCTCCAGTAACTCGGATCAGGCTACGTTGACGCTCCCCCAGACTTCGTCCGGGGGAGAGTGAATGTGGCTACGCCACATTCACTCGCTGACCGGGCGGGGCTGCCTCCAGCCACGCGAGGAATCCGGTCAGCGCGTCATCGCTCATCGCCAGTTCAAGACGGGCCCCGCGGTGCAGACACGCGAGGACCACGGCGTCGGAGAGCAGCGCCAGCTCCTCCTCGCCGTCCGGGAGCCGGCGCCCGGCCACCTCGATCGAGCCGCGCTCCAGCACCCGGCGCGGGCGGGGCGAGTACGAGAAGACCCGGTACCACTCGACGCGATCGCCGTTGTACCGGGCCACTCCGTACGCCCATCCCTTGCCGTCACCGCCGCCCTCTTTGGGGGCGTCCCAGCGCAGCGAGCAGTCGAAGGTGCCGCCCGAGCGCTGGATCAGCCGGCGGCGCAGGCCGAAGACGAAGAGTCCCACCGCCACGACGGCGATGACGATTCCGCACACAGTCAGAGCGAGGACCACCGGCACCGACCTCCTCGTCTCCTAGGTAACGGAACGTAAAAAACATCCACATCTGCCTCAGCCGCGGCCGGGTCCGGATCGCTCCGGTCCCAGCCGCGGCTGAGTCACGTCATAGCACGGCGCCCAGGCTCAGCGCGCCGATGCCGCCCGCAGTCGGACATCCGCGCGACGCTCGGCGGAGGCGTCGCCCTCCGCCTTGGCGCGCTCCAGTTCCCGCTCCGCGCTCTGGACGTCGATCTCGTCCGACAGCTCGGCGATCTCGGCCAGCAACGACAGCTTGTCGTCGGCGAACGAGATGAAACCGCCGTGCACCGCGGCGACGACCGTCCCGCCGTCACTCGTACGGATGGTCACCGGGCCCGACTCCAGCACACCGAGCAGCGGCTGGTGACCGGGCATGACGCCGATGTCGCCGGACGTGGTGCGCGCGACGACCAGGGTGGCCTCGCCGGACCAGACCTCTCGGTCGGCCGCGACCAGCGCGACGTGCAGCTCAGCAGCCAAGGTGGCTCCTCGGGTCACCACCCGGCGGGTGCGCCGGGTGTTGGTTACAAGTCTAAGGGGCGTGAGTGAGGGGGCGGGACGCGCCCGCCCCCTCACTCATTCACTCACGCGGAAACCGGGGTCAGGAGACGCCCAGCTCCTTCGCGTTCTTCTTCAGGTCCTCGATGCCACCGCACAGGAAGAACGCCTGCTCCGGGAAGTGGTCGTACTCTCCGTCGCAGATCGCGTTGAACGCGGCGATCGACTCGTCCAGCGACACGTCGGAGCCGTCCACACCGGTGAACTGCTTGGCGACGTGCGTGTTCTGGGACAGGAAGCGCTCCACGCGGCGGGCCCGCTGGACGACCAGCTTGTCCTCCTCGCCGAGCTCGTCGATGCCGAGGATCGCGATGATGTCCTGGAGGTCCTTGTACTTCTGCAGGATGTTCTTCACACGCATGGCCGTGTTGTAGTGCTCGGCCGTGATGTAGCGCGGGTCGAGGATGCGGGACGTGGAGTCCAGCGGGTCCACGGCCGGGTAGATGCCCTTCTCCGAGATCGGACGGGAGAGCACCGTCGTCGCGTCGAGGTGGGCGAAGGTGGTGGCCGGGGCCGGGTCGGTCAGGTCGTCCGCGGGGACGTAGATCGCCTGCATCGAGGTGATCGAGTGACCGCGGGTCGAGGTGATGCGCTCCTGGAGGAGACCCATCTCGTCGGCCAGGTTCGGCTGGTAGCCCACCGCGGAGGGCATCCGGCCGAGCAGGGTCGAGACCTCGGAACCGGCCTGCGTGAAGCGGAAGATGTTGTCGATGAAGAACAGCACGTCCTGCTTCTGGACGTCACGGAAGTACTCGGCCATGGTGAGGCCGGCCAGCGCGACGCGCAGACGGGTGCCCGGCGGCTCGTCCATCTGACCGAAGACCAGCGCGGTCTTGTCGATGACGCCGGACTCCGCCATCTCCTCGATCAGGTCGTTGCCCTCACGGGTGCGCTCGCCGACACCGGCGAACACGGAGACACCGTCGTGGTTGTTGGCGACGCGGTAGATCATCTCCTGGATGAGCACCGTCTTGCCGACGCCGGCGCCGCCGAACAGGCCGATCTTGCCGCCCTTGACGTACGGGGTCAGCAGGTCGATGACCTTGACGCCGGTCTCGAACATCTCGGTCTTCGACTCGAGCTCGTCGAAGTTCGGGGCCTTGCGGTGGATGGTCCAGCGCTCGCCCGAGTACGTCTCGTCGGAGTTCAGCACCTCACCGAGGGTGTTGAACACCTTGCCCTTGGTGAAGTCGCCGACCGGGACGGAGATGCCCGTGCCGGTGTCGGTGACCGGGGCCTGGCGGACCAGGCCGTCGGTGGGCTGCATCGAGATGGTGCGGACCAGGCCGTCACCCAGGTGCTGGGCGACCTCCAGGGTCAGCGTCTTCTTCTCGCCCGCGTTCGCCGGGTCGGCGATCTCGACGTGCAGGGCGTTGTAGATCTCCGGCATCGCGTCGACGGGGAACTCCACGTCGACGACCGGGCCGATGACCCGGGCGACGCGGCCCGTGGCAACGGCCGTCTCAACAGTGGTCGTCATTACTTGTCACTCCCCGCGGTCGCGTCGGCCAGGGCGCTGGCGCCACCGACGATCTCGCTGATTTCCTGGGTGATTTCGGCCTGGCGGGCCGCGTTGGCAAGTCGGGAGAGCGTGTTGATCAGCTCACCCGCGTTGTCGGTGGCCGACTTCATCGCGCGCCGCGTGGCGGCGTGCTTGGAGGCGGCCGACTGGAGCATCGCGTTGTAGATCCGGCTCTCGACGTACCGCGGCAGCAGCGCGTCGAGAACGTCCTCGGCGGACGGCTCGAAGTCGTACAGCGGAAGGATCTCGTCCTTCTTCGCCGACTCCTGGGCCACCTCGTCGAGACGCAGCGGCAGCAGCTGGCTGCCGACCGCGGTCTGCGTCATCATCGACACGAACTCCGTGTAGACGATGTGGAGTTCGTCCACGCCGCCGTCCGCGGTGTCCTTCTCGATGGCCTCGATGAGCGGGGCCGCGACCTGCTTGGCGTCCGCGTACGAGGGCTCGTCGGTGAAGCCGGTGAACGACTCCGCGATCGGGCGCTCACGGAAGTTGTAGTGGGCGACACCCCGGCGGCCGACGATGTAGACGACGACCTCCCGGCCTTCGCGCTCCAGCCGCTCGGTGAGCCGCTCCGCCTGCTTGATGGCGTTGGAGTTGAAGGCACCGGCCAGCCCACGGTCGCTCGTCAGCAGCAGCACCGCTGAGCGGGTGACCGTCTCGGCCTGGGTGGTCAGCGGGTGCTTGGTGTTCGAACCCGTACCGACCGCCGTGACCGCCCGGGTGAGCTCGGTCGCGTACGGCGTGGAGGCCGCCACCTTGCGCTGCGCCTTGACGACGCGCGAGGCGGCGATCATCTCCATCGCCTTGGTGATCTTCTTGGTCGCGGTGACGGATCGGATGCGACGCTTGTAGACCCGGAGCTGGGCTCCCATGAGTCAGGTCCTTCCTTACGTCACTTGGCGGCAGCGGCCGGAGCGTCCTCGCCGAGCAGCTTGCCGTCCGAGGTCTCGAACTGCTTCTTGAACTCCACGATGGCGTCGCTGATGGCCTGGATGGTGTCGTCGGACATCTTGCCGCCCTCCTTGATGGAGGTCATCAGGCCCTGCTCCTTGCGGTGCAGGTGCTCGAGGAGCTCCTTCTCGAAGCGGCGGATGTCGGCGACCGGGACGTCGTCCATCCTGCCGGTGGTACCGGCCCACACGGAGACGACCTGGTCCTCGGTCGGCATCGGCTGGTACTGAGCCTGCTTGAGCAGCTCGACCAGGCGCTGACCGCGCTCCAGCTGGGACTTGGACGCGGCGTCCAGGTCGGAACCGAAGGCGGCGAACGCCTCCAGCTCGCGGTACTGGGCGAGGTCCAGGCGCAGCCGGCCGGAGACCTGCTTCATCGCCTTGTGCTGCGCGGAACCACCGACTCGGGAGACGGAGATACCGACGTTCAGCGCGGGGCGCTGACCGGCGTTGAACAGGTCCGACTCCAGGAAGCACTGGCCGTCGGTGATGGAGATGACGTTGGTCGGGATGAACGCCGAGACGTCGTTGGCCTTGGTCTCGACGATCGGCAGACCGGTCATCGAGCCGGCACCCATGTCGTCGGAGAGCTTGGCGCAGCGCTCAAGGAGACGGGAGTGCAGGTAGAAGACGTCACCCGGGTAGGCCTCGCGCCCCGGCGGGCGGCGCAGCAGCAGGGAGACGGCGCGGTAGGCGTCGGCCTGCTTCGACAGGTCGTCGAAGATGATCAGGACGTGCTTGCCCTCGTACATCCACTGCTGGCCGATGGCCGAGCCGGTGTACGGCGCCAGGTACTTGAAGCCGGCCGGGTCGGAGGCCGGGGCGGCGACGATGGTGGTGTACTCCAGCGCGCCGGCCTCTTCCAGGGCGCCCCGCACGGAGGCGATGGTCGAGCCCTTCTGGCCGATGGCGACGTACACGCAGCGGACCTGCTTGTTCGGGTCGCCCGAGCGCCAGTTGTCGCGCTGGTTGATGATCGTGTCGACGGCCAGCGCGGTCTTGCCGGTCTGGCGGTCACCGATGATCAGCTGACGCTGGCCGCGGCCGACCGGGGTCATGGCGTCGACGGCCTTGTAGCCGGTCTCCATCGGCTCGTGCACCGACTTGCGCTGCATGACCGTGGGGGCCTGCAGCTCAAGGGCGCGGCGACCGCTGGTCTCGATCTCGCCGAGGCCGTCGATCGGGTTGCCGAGGGGGTCGACCACGCGGCCGAGGTAGCCCTCGCCGACCGCGACGGAGAGGACCTCTCCGGTGCGGGTGACCGGCTGGCCCTCCTCGATGCCGCTGAACTCGCCGAGGACGATGGCACCGATCTCGCGCTCTTCGAGGTTGAGCGCGAGGCCGAGGGTGCCGTCCTCGAACTTCAGCAGTTCGTTGGCCATGGCCGAGGGAAGACCCTCGACCCTCGCGATGCCGTCGCCGGCAAGGGTGACCGTACCGACCTCCTCGCGCGAGGCCGCGTCCGGCTGGTACGACTGGACGAAGGTCTCCAGTGCGTCCCGGATCTCCTCCGGCCGGATCGTGAGCTCCGCCATCTGGGTTCCCTGCTCTCCTTGTTGGGCCCGAAGTTTCACTTTGGGGGGATGTCTCAAGACTCCGGACTCCCCCCTGAACGAGGTGAATCCTCTGCACGGCCCAACCGGGCCGTAGGTACACGTACGTACTGCTCGTACTGCTCGTACTGCTATGAAGTTGCGGTCAGCCCGCCAGTCGGCGGCCGGCCTCGGCGAGGCGGTCGGCGATGGAGCCGTTGATGACCTCGTCACCGACCCGCACCTGGAGCCCGCCGAGGACCTCGGGGTCCACGTCGAGGTTGAGGTGCATCGGGCGGCCGTAGAGCTTCGCGAGGGCGGCGCCGAGGCGCTGCTTGTGCGAGTCGCTCAGCGGGACCGCCGAGGTGACGACGGCGACCATGCGGTTGCGACGGTCGGCGGCGAGCTTGGACAGGGACTCGAGGCCCGTCTCCAGGCTACGTCCTCGCGCCGCGGTCACAAGGCGCGTGACCAGCCGCTCGGTGACCGGATTGGCCCTGCCCCCGAGCAGGCTGTGCAGCAGCGCGCTCTTGGCGGAGACGGTGGCCTTGCGGTCGGTCAGCGCGGCCCGCAGCCCGGTGTCCGAGCCGACGATCCGGCCGAAGCGGAACAGCTCGTCCTCGACGTCGTCGAGGCTGCCGTTCTTCTCGGCGGCGGTCAGGTCGGCGGTGTCCGCCAGTTCCTCCAGGGCGTCCACCAGGTCGCGGGACTGCGACCAGCGGGAGCGCACCAGGCCGGCCACCAGGTCGGCGGCGGTGCCGCTGACCTGGCCGCCGAGCAGGCGCTGGACCAGTTGGGCCTTGGCCTCGCCGGTCTGCGCCGGGTCGGTGAGGACCCGACGCAGGCCCACCTCGCGGTGGAGCAGCGCGGTGACGGAGGCCAGCTCGTCGGCGAGCGAGCCGGCGTCCACGGACGTGGAGTCCGTCAGCGCGTCGAGACGCTCGCGTGCGGCGGCCAGGGCCTCGCGGCTCGCTCCGTTCATCGCGCCGCCTCGGCCTTCTCCTCGAGGTCACCGAGGAAGCGGTCGATGACGCGGCTCTGGCGGGCGTGGTCCTCCAGGGACTCACCGACCAGCTTGCCGGCCAGCTCCGTGGCCAGCTTGCCGACGTCCTGCCGCAGCGCGGACGCGGCGGCCTTGCGGTCGGCCTCGATCTGGGCGTGACCGGCGGCGATGATTTCCTCACGCTGCCGCTGGCCTTCCGCGCGCATCTCGGCGATGAGCGTGGCGCCCTGCTCCTGCGCCTCCTGGCGCAGTCGCGCGGCTTCATGCCGGGCCTCGGCGAGCTGTGCCTTGTACTGCTCGAGGACGCTCTGGGCCTCGGTCTGCGCGGCCTCGGCCTTCTCGATACCGCCCTCGATGGCCTCGCGACGCTCGTCCAGAACCTTGTTGATGTTCGGGAGGAGCTTCCAGGCGAGGAAGCCGAAGACGATGACGAAGGCGATCAGGCCGATGACAAGCTCGGGGATCGGCGGGACGAGGGGATTCTCCATCTCCTCGGCCGCCACCGTGAGCAGCTGGCTCATGTAAGTGCCTTTCGTCTAGTCGGCTGGAAGTTGATCCGTGATCACTTGCCGTAGACGAACGGCATGACCAGACCGATCAGGGCGAGCGCCTCACAGAAGGCGAAGCCGAGGATCTGGTTGGCGCGGATCAGGCCGGCCGCCTCGGGCTGACGGGCCAGGGCCTGGGTGCCGTTACCGAAGATGATGCCGACGCCGACGCCGGGGCCGATGGCAGCAAGGCCGTAACCGATGGAGCCGAGCGAGCCGGAAACAGCGGCAAGGGTCTGGGACATGCCAGTTCTTCCTTTTCTTTACGGACCGGTGGGGGTTGGCCACCGGACGATCAGGGGTGGGGGCGGGGCGCTCAGTGGTGCTCGGCGAGCGCGCCCTGGATGTACGTGCACGTGAGGAGCACGAAGACGTACGCCTGAAGTGCCTGGATGAAAAGTTCGAAGGCCGTCATGACGATCGTCATGATGAAGCTGACGCCCGCGTAGGCGATGCCGACGCCGTTCAGCAGGTACCAGCTGGCGATCGTGAAGAGCAGCAGCAGGGTGTGGCCCGCGAACATGTTCGCGAAGAGACGCACGGCGTGCGTGAAGGGCCGCACCAGCAGGTTCGAGAAGAACTCGATCAGCATGGCCAGCGGCAGCACCGCGCCCAGGGACTTGTCGTAACCCGTGACGTTCTTGAAGAAGCCGACGAAGCCGTGCCGCTTGAAGGTCAGGGAGACCCACATGACGTACACGATCAGCGCGAGAACCGCGGGGTAGGCGATGATCGATGTCACCGGGAACTGCGCCACCGGGACGATCGACCAGAGGTTCATCATCCAGATGAAGAAGAAGAGGGAGACGACCAGCGGGACGTACTTCTCTCCTTCCTTCTTGCCGATGGTCTCGTAGACGACACCGCGGCGGATGAAGTCGTATCCGGTCTCGGCGACCATCTGGAGCTTGCCCGGGACAACCTTCGGCTTGCGGAAGGCGGCCCAGAAGAACCCGACGATGATGACCGAGCCGAGCAGCGCCAGCAGCATCGGCTTGTTGAAGTACAAGTTGCTGTCGTGGTCGCCCCACAGGGGCTCGAACAGGAACGAGTGCAGGCCGGGAGCCGGGAAGCCACAGCCGTCGAAGATGTGGCAGTCGGTCTCGAAGGCGAGCACCTGCGTCGGGTCAGCACTCACCGCGGGCTCCTTCAGCGTGGCGCATAGGTACGACAACCTCGTTGTGTCGGCGCGGCGCGGGGCCGCGGTTCGGCACGGGACTGGTGTTACGGATGTGGGGGCGGCTGTGGGGCATCTCGCCTCGCGAATGAGCAGGCGTCAGCTCGGATGCCCGCGCCCGCGATGCCGCAGTTGGCACCGGACGATAGCAGGAGTTCACGTGCCTCTTTATCCCGGCCCTACCCCTCACGACGGGCGGCCCGTCTTCTCGGGCTTGTCGGCCGTCGAGTCGGGCTCGACATAGAGGATCTTGGCCTTCATGTGGGCGCGCGTCTGGGCGGCGATCCACACGAGGGTGGCGACGAGCAAAGTGACCGCGAAGGCACGGGGGTTGAACAGAGTCGTGTGCTTGAACGCGGCGAGGAAGATGAACAGCAGAAGAATCTGCGCCGCGTAGAGCATCAGCCCCATCCCCTGGAAGAGATGCGGAAGCGTTTTGGCGACGCGTTGCAGGACGTACAGCCCGAGCCCCATGAACAGCATCACCAGCAACGTCGCGATGACAGCGCCGATCGCTCCCTTGCCGCCGGCCACGACGGCACTGACGACGGTGGCTACGACACCGACGGCAGCCGTGGGCACGGCGGCATGGAGCAGGATCCGGGCGTCATTGGACGGCATGGCGGCAACTCCGCTTTTCGCAGGGGGCAGGGTGTCGTCATGGACGAGCGTAGTCCCGGGCCGAGTGGGGTCCTCACAGCCAAGGGACCGGCGCAGTGCGGCCCTTCGGCTCTATCCGGGGGTTCTCGTGAACCGTATCACAAACTATTTGATGAGGTCTTTACCTGAGCGTGTGCTCGCTGTCACACATGAGAGTGACGGCGCGCGTTTGTGCAGTCACCGCGCCGACTTGTCTGGTAGTGGGGAACTTTGCTCCCCCACGAGTTGGCAATGCTCTAGTCAGATTCTTACCTTGGCAGCCGGGAGCGGGGGCCCACGGCCGTTGCGCCGTTGACGCCGGAGACTCCGGAGACGCCGGCCAGCACCCGGTCCTCGGGCTCGTCGTCCGCCGGCTCCGCACCGGCGGCCGGGGCACCGACCGCCCGTCGCCGGTAGCGGGGCGGCACGATGCGCTGCGCCCACAGCGGGGCGCGCGGTGTGAACCGCGGCAGCAGGAGCAGCAGCAGCCCGATCGCGCTGAGGAAGACCACCCCGAGCACGATCCACATCGACGCCGAGTTGACCGAGTAGGCCAGGGCGCCGAAGGCGATGAGCGCGGACCAGAAGTACATGATGAGGACGGCCCGGCTGTGGCTGTGCCCGACCTCCAGGAGCCGGTGGTGCAGGTGTCCCCGGTCGGCGGCGAACGGCGACTGCCCGCGCCAGGTGCGCCGCACGATCGCCAGGATCAGGTCGGCGGCCGGGATGGCGATGATGGTCAGCGGCATCAGCAGCGGGATGTAGACCGGCACCATCTGGTGCACGGTGTTGCGCTCGGACCCGGAGAACAGCTTCAGCGCGTCCGGGTCGACCTGCCCGGTCACCGAGATCGCGCCGGCCGCCAGCACCAGCCCGATCAGCATGGAGCCGGAGTCGCCCATGAAGATCCGCGCGGGGTGCATGTTGTGCGGCAGGAAGCCGATGCACATGCCCATCAGGATCGCCGCGAACAGGGTGGCCGGGGCGGCCGCCTCGATGCCGTACGAGTACCAGATCCGGTAGGCGTACATGAAGAACGCCGCCGCCGCGATGCACACCATGCCGGCCGCGAGCCCGTCCAGGCCGTCCACGAAGTTGACCGCGTTGATGGTGATGACCACGAGGGCGACGGTGAGCAGGGTGCCCTGCCACTGGGTGAGCGCCACGTTGCCGACGCCCGGGATGGGCAGCCACAGGATGGTCAGGCCCTGCACCACCATCACACCGGCGGCGATCATCTGGGCGCCCAGCTTGATCAGGGCGTCGATCTCGAACTTGTCGTCCAGGACGCCGATCAGCCAGATCACCGCGGCCCCGGAGAGCAGGGCGCGCGGCTCGTTGGAGGTCTCGAAGACCTCGTTGAGGTTGGTGAGGTGGTCGGCGACCAGCATGCCCGCGCACAGGCCGAAGAACATGGCGATACCGCCGAGCCGCGGGGTGGGTTCCCGGTGCACGTCCCGGGCCCGGATCTCCGGCATCGCCCCCGCCACGATCGCGAACTTCCGTACCGGCCCGGTCAGCAGATACGTCACCGCGGCCGTGATGCAGAGCGTCAGGAGGTATTCACGCACGGGCTTCCCCACAGGTCTCGCTGGCCATTCCAGGCCCACACCCTAGCGATGCGCGCATACGGGTGGGGACTTCCGGGTAGCGACGATGGTTGCACGTGTGGCTGTGCACTCGTGAGCGGCTACCCCGCTTCGTTACGGATACGGCGGGAATGCGGCGGCCAGCTCACTCGCCTCCGCACGCACCCGGGCCGCCCGCGTCCCGTCGGTTAGTGCCCTGGCCAGCAGCCCGGCGACGGTCCGCATCTCGCCCTCGCGCATGCCCTGCGTGGTCAGCGCGGCGGTGCCGAGCCGCAGGCCACGGGCGCCGGCGTGGGGAAGGGCACAGCAGTCCAGGACCATCCCGGCCGCCGCCAGCCGGGCCCGGGCGGTGCGGCCGTCGACGCCGAGCGGGGCCGGGTCGGCGGTGATCAGGTGGGTGTCCGTGCCGCCGGTGACGACCACCAGGCCCTCGGCGGCGAGCCGGCCGGCGAGCACCCGGGCGTTGGCGACGACCTGACGGGCGTACCCGGCGAAGGCGGGGGTGGCGGCCTCGCCGAAGGCGACCGCCTTGGCGGCGATGGTGTGCATCTGCGCACCGCCCTGGGTGAACGGGAAGACGGCCCGGTCGACCCGCTCGGCCAGTTCGCTCCCGCACAGCAGCAGGCCGCCGCGCGGACCGCGCAGCACCTTGTGGGTGGTGGCGCAGACGATGTCGGCGTACGGCACCGGACTGGGCGCCACGCCCCCGGCGACCAGCCCGATCGGGTGCGCGGCGTCCGCGATCAGACAGGCGCCCACCTCGTCGGCGATCTCCCGGAAGGCGGCGTAGTCGAGGTGGCGGGGGTAGGAGATCGAACCGCACACGATGGCCTTGGGCCGGTGGGCGCGGGCCAGGGCGCGCACCTGGCCGTGGTCGACGAGGCCGGTCTCCGGGTCCACCCCGTAGCCGACGAAGTCGAACCAGCGGCCGGAGAAGTTGGCCGGTGAGCCGTGGGTGAGGTGGCCGCCGTGCGGCAGGCCGAGGGCGAGCACGGTGTCGCCGGGGCGCAGCAGCGCCGCGTAGGCGGCCAGTACCGCCGAGGAGCCGGAGTGCGCCTGCACATTGGCGTGCGCGGCGCCGAACAGCGCCTTGGCGCGGTCCACGGCGAGCCGCTCGGCGAGGTCGACCAGCTCGCAGCCGCCGTGGTGCCGGGCGCCCGGGTAGCCCTCGGCGTACTTGTTGGCGAGCGGGGAGCCGAGGGCGGCCAGCACGGCGGGCGAGGTGAAGTTCTCGGCGGCGGTCAGCTGGAGCGTGGTGGCCTGCCGGCGGCGCTCGGCGAGCAGGATCTCGGCCAGCTCGGGGTCCTGCCGGGCGACGACGTCGGTTTCACTGCGGACGGTGGGGGTGACCGACATGGCGTGCTCCGGACGTGCTGCGAGGTGCTGGCTCAGTCCACAGTAGGCCCGGTGCGTCCGCTGCGCCCGGTGTGCGCGGTCGTCAGGTCCGGGCGGGTACTCCGGTGAGCGCCGTGACCACCGGATCGAGTGCCTGGTGTATCTCGTCGCCGATCGACCGGAAGAACGTCAGGGGCGCCCCGTAGGGGTCGTAGACCTCGTCCGCCTCGGCGGTGGGCGCCAGCAGCCAGCCGCGCAGTGCCGCCGCGGCCCGCACCAGGGCCCGGGCGCGGGTGACCAGGCCCTCGTCCAGGGAGGGCAGGGTGGCCGGGTCGATGGCGTTGACCAGCCGGGTGAACTCCTTCAGGGTGAAGGTGCGCAGCCCCGCGGAGTGGCCCATGGAGATGACCTGGGCGCGGTGGTCGCGGGTCGCGGTGAGCACCAGGTCGGCGCGGATGACGTGCTCGTCGAGCAGTTCGCGGCCGGTGAAGCCGGCGGCGTCCGCGCCGAAGTCGGCCAGCACGGCCTCCGCGTTGGCCTCCATCGGGGCGCCCTCGTGGCCCCAGGTGCCCGCGCTCTCCACGACGAGCCCGCCGCCCAGGATGCCGAGCCGCTCCCGCACGAGATGGCGGGTCAGCCGCTCGGTGATGGGTGAGCGGCACACGTTGCCGGTGCTGACGTGGAGGATGCGGAAGGTGTCGCGCGGCAGGCCGACGAAGGTCGTCGTCTGCTCATTCATACCGCCTATGCCACGCCCCTCAGGGGCCGTCAATTCGCCACCTCGAGGTCGGGTACGACCTTCCTCAGTTCCTCCGCCGACAGCGCGCCGGCCCGCAGCAGCCGCGGCACCTCACGGGTGACGTCGACGATGGAGGAGGGCACGTTGCCCGGGGTGGGGCCGCCGTCCAGGTAGACGGAGACGGAGTCGCCGAGCATGGCCTGCGCGGCGTCGCAGTCCTCGGGGGCGGGGTGGCCGGTGAGGTTGGCGGAGGAGACGGCCATCGGGCCGAACTCGGTGAGCAGCTCGATGGCGACCGGGTGCAGCGGCATCCGCACGGCGACGGTGCCCCGGGTGTCGCCGAGGTCCCACTGGAGGGACGGCTGGTGCTTGGCGACCAGGGTGAGGGCGCCCGGCCAGAAGGCGTCGACCAGTTCCCAGGCCAGCTCGGAGAAGTCGGTGACCAGGCCGTGCAGGGTGTTCGGGGAGCCGATCAGGACGGGGCTGGGCATGTTGCGGCCGCGGCCCTTGGCCTCCAGCAGGTCGCCGACGGCCTCGGAGGAGAACGCGTCGGCGCCGATGCCGTACACGGTGTCCGTCGGCAGCACCACCAGCTCGCCACGGCGGACCGCGGAAGCGGCCTCACGCAGACCCGTCACGCGGTCGGTCGCGTCATTGGTGTCGTATCGCCGTGCCATGTCTAGCGGTCCTCCTCGGACACGTACTGCGGGATCGGGATCGTCAGGGGGTTCACGGCAGCGCCTTGCGGGCGGTCGCGAACCGGGGACGGTTGTTGAGGTCGGGGTGGTCGGCCGCGTCGGCCCAGCCCCGTTCCTCGGTGAAGATCCAGGGCACCTGGCCGCCCTGGGTGTCGGCGTGCTCGACGACGACCACGCCGCCGGGCCGCAGCAGCCGGTGCGCGGTGCGCTCCAGGCCGCGGATCAGGTCGAGGCCGTCCTCGCCGGAGAACAGCGCCAGCTGCGGATCGTGGTCGCGGGCCTCGGGGGCGACGTACTCCCACTCGGTGAGCGGGATGTACGGCGGGTTGGAGACCACCAGGTCGACCTGGCCGTCGAGGTCCGGGAAGGCGGTCAGGGCGTCGCCCTGGCGCAGGTCGACCCGGGACCCCAGCATGTTCTTGCGGGTCCACACCAGGGCCTCCTCGCTCAGCTCCACGGCGTGCACCCGGGAGCGCGGCACCTCCTGGGCGAGGGCGAGCGCGATGGCGCCGGAGCCGGTGCACAGGTCGACGATGCAGGGCTCGACGACGTCCATGGCGCGGACCGCGTCTATGGCCCAGCCGACCACCGACTCGGTCTCCGGGCGGGGCACGAAGACGCCCGGCCCGACCTGGAGCTCCAGGTACCGGAAGTAGGCCCGGCCGGTGATGTGCTGGAGCGGCTCGCGGGCCTCGCGGCGGGCGATGACCTCCCAGTACCGGGCGTCGAAGTCCGCGTCCTTGACGGTGTGCAGCTCGCTCCGCTTGACGCCGTGCAGATACGCGGCGAGCTCCTCCGCGTCGGTGCGCGGCGAGGGCACGCCGGCGTCGGCCAGCCGCATGGTGGCCTGGGCCACCTCAGCGAGCAGCAGGTTCACGCTGGTCCTCCGAGCTGTCTGGGCGGGGCGGTACGCGGGTCTAGGCGGCGGCGAGCTTGGCGGCCGAGTCCGCGTCGACGCAGGCCTGGATCACCGCGTCGAGGTCGCCGTCCAGGACCTGGTCCAGGTTGTACGACTTGAAGCCGACGCGGTGGTCCGAGATGCGGTTCTCCGGGAAGTTGTACGTGCGGATCTTCTCGGAGCGGTCGACGGTGCGGACCTGGCTGCGGCGGGCGTCGGCGGCGTTCTTCTCCGCCTCCTCCTGGGCCGCGGCGAGCAGCCTGGAGCGCAGGATACGCATCGCCTGCTCCTTGTTCTGGAGCTGGCTCTTCTCGTTCTGGCAGGAGGCGACGACGCCGGTGGGCAGGTGGGTGATGCGCACCGCGGAGTCGGTGGTGTTGACGGACTGGCCGCCGGGCCCGGACGACCGGTACACGTCGATGCGCAGGTCGTTCGGGTTGATCTCGACGTCGATCTCCTCGGCCTCGGGGGTGACGAGCACACCGGCCGCGGAGGTGTGGATGCGTCCCTGGGACTCCGTCGCCGGGACGCGCTGCACGCGGTGCACGCCGCCCTCGTACTTCAGCCGCGCCCAGACGCCCTGCCCCGGCTCGGTGGCGCCCTGGCCGCCCTTGGTCTTCACGGCGACCTGGACGTCCTTGTAGCCGCCCAGCTCGGACTCGGTGGCGTCGATGATCTCGGTCTTCCAGCCGATCCGCTCGGCGTACCGCAGGTACATGCGCAGCAGGTCGCCGGCGAACAGGGCCGACTCGTCGCCGCCCGCGCCCGCCTTGATCTCGAGGATCACGTCCTTGTCGTCGCTGGGGTCGCGCGGGACGAGCAGCAGGCGCAGCTTCTCGGTCAGCTCCTCGCGGCTCTTCTCCAGCTCCTTGACCTCGGCGGCGAAGTCGGGGTCGGCGGCGGCGAACTCGCGCGCGGTCTCGACGTCGTCGCCGGTCTGCTTCCAGGAGCGGAACGTGGCGACGATCGGGGTCAGCTCGGCGTACCGCTTGTTCAGCTTGCGCGCGTTGGCCTGGTCGGAGTGGACCGACGGGTCGGCGAGCTTCTTCTCCAGGTCGGCGTGCTCGGCGACGAGTTCCTCGACGGCCTCGAACATCTTGGGCTCCTGCTACTGCGACGGCTGCTGCGGAATGGGGGGCGAAGGCGGGCGACCAAAAACGCCGGTCCCGGCGCGCCCTGGGAGGGGGCGCGGCCGTGGACCGGCGATCGGTGGCTCGCTACTTCTTGGAGCCGGCGGCAGCCTTGCCGAAGCGGGCCTCGAAGCGGGCCACGCGGCCACCGGTGTCGAGGATCTTCTGCTTGCCCGTGTAGAACGGGTGGCACTCGGAGCAGACCTCGGCCCGGATGGTGCCGGACTCGATGGTGCTACGGGTGGTGAACGAGGCGCCACAGGTGCAGCTGACCTGCGTCTCGACGTACTCGGGGTGGATGTCGCGCTTCAAGGTGTCTCCTAGGTTCGGGAGGGCGCCGGGTCGCCGCCGCGGGGTGCGGGGGCGTGAACCGGAGCCGACGTACCAGTCTGCCAGGACTGGGGCCATCCCCCAAAACCAGGGGCGGGGCTTCGGTATTCCCCGCGGGTCGGCGGGGTGGCTCGCGCCCGCGCGGCGGAGCTGCGAGCTGATACAGCCCGGCGCTTCTACGGGGCGCTTACCACGCCCTTGGCGCCACCTGCCGCCGTGCCCTCGGTCGCCGTCTTGGGAATGGTCTTGTCCGCCTTCAAGGCGTCCCAGACCTGCTTCGACTTGGTTTCCTCCACCAGGACGCGGTTGGCGTTGGCCGGGTCGTACTGGACCGGCATCGTGACCATGTTCATGTTGGCGGGGGTGATGCCCTTGAGGCCGCCGGCGAAGGAGACCAGCTTGTTCACCGAGCCGAGGTCGGAGTCGGTGGTCACCGTCTTGGTGGCGGTGTCGGCGAGGTCGACGAGCTTCTTCGGGTTGGTGAGGACGCCGATGTCCTTGACCCGGTTGACCAGCGCCTTGATGAACGCCTGCTGGAGCTGGATGCGGCCGAGGTCGGAGCCGTCGCCGACGCCGTGCCGGGTGCGGACCAGGCCGAGCGCCTGCTCGCCGTCCAGGGTGTGGGTGCCGGCCTTCAGGTCGAGGTGGCTGTCGGGGTCGGAGATGTCCTGCGTGGTGGTGATCTCGACGCCGCCCAGGTCGTCGATGAGCTGCTGGAAGCCGCTGAAGTCGACCTCCAGGTAGTGGTCCATGCGCAGGCCGCTCATCGACTCGACGGTCTTGACCGCGCAGGCGGCGCCGCCGGTGGAGTACGCGGAGTTGAACATCACGTCGCTGGCCGCGTCGTGGGTCTGGCCGTCGGTGTCGGTGCACTCGGGGCGTTCGACGAGGGTGTCGCGCGGGATGGAGACCACGCTGGCCTTCTTGTGGCCCTGGTAGACGTGCACGACCATCGCGGTGTCGGAGCGGGCGGTGCCGTCGTCGGTGCCGCCGCCGAGCTTGTCGTTGCCGTCTGCCCGGGTGTCGGAGCCGAGCACCAGGATGTTCTCGGAACCGTTGTCGGCCTTGGCCGGCCGGTCGGTGCCGAGCGCCTGGTCGATGTCGACGCTCTTCAGGTTGCCGTTCAGCTTGAAGTAGAGGTAGCCCGCGCCGGTGCCGCCCAGGACCACGATGCCGGCCGTCGTCCACGCGGCGACCAGCAGGCCCTTACGGCGTCTGCTGCGGGGCCTGCGGCGGCGGCCCTTGCCCCGGTGGCGTGGCCCGCTGGTGCCGGACTCCCCCGGTATGCCGGGTTCCGGTGTGCGCTCGGCGGACATGTGCTCCTCGGCTCTCGTACGGCGGCTGTACCCCCTGCTGTCGGTACCGGACATTCCTCACGGCACCATCGTCGCTCCGATCGGTCAGACGGAGAAACCGGGGACAGGGTTGCACGAGGTGCCGCGCGCGAGCCGTGCCCGTTCCGTGACCCCCCGTGTCCGGAGTTGTCCGGACACCCCCCGCTCACCTGCGCTTTCGCCGGTCCGCCGGGTCTCCTCAGCGTACGGACGGAAACCCTCCGTGTGGGGAAGGTCTCGCGCGCCCGGACATGCGTGCAGGCCGCTCCCCCGTACCCCGGGGGAGCGGCCTGCACGGCTGGACCGTCGGACGACGTCAGTCGCCGTTGCCCGGCGTCGGGGTCGTCTTCTGGATCTGGAGCAGGAACTCGGCGTTCGACTTGGTCTGCTTCATCTTGTCGAGGAGCAGCTCGATCGCCTGCTGGGAGTCGAGCGCGTGCAGCACCCGGCGCAGCTTCCAGACGATGGCCAGCTCGTCGCTGCCGAGCAGGATCTCCTCCTTGCGGGTGCCGGACGCGTCGACGTCCACCGCCGGGAAGATGCGCTTGTCGGCGAGCTTGCGGTCGAGCTTGAGCTCCATGTTGCCGGTGCCCTTGAACTCCTCGAAGATCACCTCGTCCATGCGGGACCCGGTGTCGACCAGCGCGGTGGCGAGGATGGTCAGCGAACCGCCGTCCTCGATGTTGCGCGCGGCGCCGAAGAAGCGCTTGGGCGGGTACAGCGCCGTCGAGTCGACACCACCGGAGAGGATGCGGCCGGACGCCGGGGCGGCGAGGTTGTACGCGCGGCCCAGGCGGGTGATCGAGTCGAGCAGCACGACCACGTCGTGCCCCAGCTCCACCAGGCGCTTGGCGCGCTCGATGGCCAGCTCGGCGACGGTGGTGTGGTCCTCGGCGGGACGGTCGAAGGTCGAGGAGATGACCTCGCCCTTGACCGACCGCTGCATGTCGGTGACCTCTTCCGGACGCTCGTCGACCAGGACGACCATCAGGTGGCACTCGGGGTTGTTGTGCGTGATCGCGTTGGCGACCGCCTGCATGATCATGGTCTTGCCGGTCTTCGGCGGGGCCACGATCAGACCGCGCTGGCCCTTGCCGATCGGCGACACCAGGTCGATGATCCGGGTGGTCAGCACGCCCGGGTCGGTCTCCAGGCGGAGCCGGTCCTGCGGGTACAGCGGCGTGAGCTTGTTGAACTCCGGCCGTCCGCGGCCGTGTTCGGGCGCCATGCCGTTGACCGAGTCGAGCCGGACCAGCGCGTTGAACTTCTCGCGCCGCTCGCCCTCCTTCGGCTGGCGGACCGCGCCGGTGATGTGGTCGCCCTTGCGCAGGCCGTTCTTGCGGACCTGGGCGAGGGAGACGTACACGTCGTTCGGACCGGGCAGGTAGCCCGAGGTGCGGATGAACGCGTAGTTGTCGAGGATGTCGAGGATGCCCGCGACCGGGATCAGCACGTCGTCGTCGGTGATCTGCGGCTCGGCGGCCATGCCCTCGTCGCGTCCGCGCCGGCCCCGGCGGTCGCGGTAGCGCCCGCGCCGGCCGCGCCGGCCGCCCGCGTCGTCGTCGTAGCCGTCGTCCTGGGGGCCGTTGTTGCGGTCCTGGCGGCCGCCGCCCTGCTGCTGGCGCTGCTGCTGGCCGCCGCCCTGGTTCTGCTGGTCGTCGCCCTTGCCCCGGCGGTCCCGGTCGCGGCCGCGGTCCCGGCGGTCGCGGCGGCGGCCCTCGCCGCCGTCGGCGTCGGACCGGCCGTCGCCCTGGTGCTGCTGGCCGCCCTGGTGCTGGTTCTGGTTCTGCTGGGACCGGTCGGCCGACTCGGTCTTCTGGTCACCGCGGGCCTCGTTGCGGGCCTCGGCGGCGACCGTCTCGGTCTGGGCCGCCGGGCTGCCGGCGTCGGCGGTGGCGCGGCGCCGGCCGCGGCCGGCCGGGGCCTCGTCGGCGGCGGGCTGCCCCGGGATCTCGATCTGCTGCTGGGCGGAGGCGGCCTTCTCGGCGGAGTCGGTGGCCTTGGCCGCCTTCTTCTCGGCCTTCTCGGTCTTGTCGACCTTGCCGGCCGCGGGGGCCTCGTCGCCGGTACGGGTCCGGGAGGTGGAGCGGCGCTTGGGCTTGGCCTCGGCGGTGCCGTCGGCGGCCTGGGCGGGGGCGCCGCCCTGGGCCTGCGCTTCCTTGATGACCTCGATCAGCTGGCTCTTGCGCATCCGCGCGGTGCCCCTGATGCCCAGGCCGGAGGCGACCTGCTGCAACTCGGCCAGCACCATGCCGTCGAGGCCGGTACCGCGGCGCCGCCGGGAGCCGGCACCGCTGGCAGGCGCGGAGGCGTCCGTGGCGGGCGCGGCAGCGGTCTCCTCGACACGTGCGCCCATCAGATCGGTGGTGTCGCTCACGAAGGGTCCTTCCCTGGAGCGGACGTCGGCCTGTCTGGCTCGGCGACCGGTTGTGCTGTCCGGCTTCGGTCCTTGCTGTGCGAACCGTGCCGGGGCGGTGGTCCGCCTAAGCGGCGGAAGAGATATCTGGTGATGGCGCTTCCCCTGGCCGTGGCACCCGGTGTCTGTGTCACGCGGCCTGGTCGCACCGGTTCCGGAGCGGTTCCGGACCGCTCAGTGTCGATGGACGCCGTACTGCCCGCGTACGGCGCTCACCGCACAAGGCGGTTTGGGGGGCTCCCGGAAGAATGTCTGTCCCGGACGGGGACACGAGGCACCTCGCCATGGTGGGGTCGGGTGCAGACTTGAGGTTAACACTACCGGATCCAACAAATATTCCCCCTCTCGAAATCCGGCAACCGTGCGCGTCTAAATGTCACCGGAGGCTGCCAGCGGGAGCACGCTCGCCCCCTGCTGATCGAGGCTCAGCCGGTTCGCGGCCCAGTCCTCGCCCGCCAGCGCCTCGACCTTGTCGGCGGCGGAGGCGTCGACCAGCGCCATGACCGTGGGTCCGGCGCCGGAGATCACCGCGGGGATGCCGTCCCCCCGCAGCCGCTCCACCAGCGCCGCGCTCTCCGGCATGGCCGGTGCGCGGTACTCCTGGTGCAGCCGGTCCTCGGTGGCCGGCAGCAGCAGCTCGGGGCGCCGGGTGAGGGCCTCGACGAGCAGCGCGGCACGGCCCGCGTTGGCGGCGGCGTCGACATGCGGGACGGAGCGCGGGAGCAGTCCGCGCGCCGTCTGGGTCAGTACCGGTTTACCCGGTACGAAAACCACCGGAACGATGGAATCGGCGGGTTCCATCCTGATCGCGCGGGCGGCGCCGCTCTCCAGCCAGGACAGGGTGAAACCGCCGAGCAGACAGGCCGCGACGTTGTCGGGGTGGCCCTCGATCTCGGTGGCGAGGTCGAGCAGCGCCGCGTCGTCGAGGCGGGCCTCGCCGCCTATGGTCACCGCGCGGGCGGCGACGATGCCGGCGCAGATGGCGGCGGAGGAGGAGCCGAGGCCGCGGCCGTGCGGGATGCGGTTGGCGCACACGATCTCCAGGCCGCGCGGCTGTCCGCCGAGCAGTTCGAAGGCGGTGCGCAGGGAGCGTACGAGCAGGTGTTTCTCGTCGCGCGGCAGCGTCTCGCTGCCCTCGCCCGCGATGTCGATGCCCAGTCCGGAGTCGGCCACCCGGACGACGACGTCGTCGTAGAGCCCCAGGGCCAGGCCGAGGGCGTCGAAGCCCGGGCCGAGGTTGGCGCTGGTGGCGGGGACGCGCACCCGGACGGCGGCGGCGCGGAAGGCGGGACCGGCCATCGCTCGTTGACTCTCCTTGAGCTGCGTGATGGTCGAACGACTGTCGAGGTCAGTGACTTCTTTCGATGACTTTCGATGACTTCGAGGCCGAATGACTTTCGATGAACATCCGATGACGTACGAGAACCCTGGGGCCGCCGCTCCCTGCCGAACGGGTGGCCGCGCCCCCGGCCGCTTCCGGCCGCGTTCCGGCCGCGGAGACGACGCGGCACCGCGGCATATGCGACGGGCGGGTTCAGTACAGCCTATCGAAGGTAGGTTCCGTGGCGACATAGGGCGCACAGGAGGCGCACGATGCGTGTCGCAAGCCCCCTGTGCAACCCCCCGCCTTACGGCTCCCGTACGGACACTTCCCCGGTGGGCGGTGCGTACACCCGCCGGGGAAGTGGGCGGGCCGGATCAGACCAGGCCGAGGCGCTCGGCCGCCGTCGCGGCGTCGACCGGCACGGTGACCGGCTGCGGCGCGCCGGCCACGGCCCAGTCGGGGTCCTTGAGCCCGTTGCCGGTGACGGTGCAGACGATGCGCTGCCCCGGGTCGACCTTGCCCTGCTCGGCGGCCTTCAGCAGACCGGCGACCGACGCGGCGGAGGCGGGCTCGACGAAGACGCCCTCCTGGGAGGCCAACAGCCGGTAGGCGCGCAGGATCTCACGGTCCGTCACCTCGTCGATGGCGCCGCCCGACTCGTCCCGCGCGGCGATCGCGTAGTCCCAGGAGGCGGGGTTGCCGATCCGGATGGCGGTGGCGATGGTCGAGGGGTCCTTGACCACCTCACCGCGCACGATGGGCGCGCTGCCGGACGCCTGGAACCCCCACATACGGGGCGTCCGCGCGCTGATCCCGTCGGCGGCGTACTCCTTGTACCCCTTCCAGTACGCGGTGATGTTGCCCGCGTTGCCGACCGGCAGGACGTGGATGTCGGGCGCGTCGCCGAGCATGTCGACGATCTCGAAGGCGGCCGTCTTCTGCCCCTCGATCCGCACCGGATTGACCGAATTGACCAGCGCGACAGGGTAGTTGTCGCTGAGCGCGCGGGCCAGCGTCAGGCAGTCGTCGAAGTTGCCGTCGACCTGGAGGATCTTGGCGCCGTGCACGAGCGCCTGCCCCATCTTGCCGAGCGCGATCTTGCCCTGCGGCACGAGCACGGCGGACACCATGCCCGCCCGTACCCCGTACGCGGCGGCGGAGGCCGACGTATTGCCGGTGGAAGCACAGATGACAGCCTGCGCCCCCTCCTCCTTGGCCTTGCTGATGGCCATGGTCATGCCGCGGTCCTTGAAGGACCCGGTGGGGTTCGCACCCTCCACCTTGAGGTGGACCTCGCAGCCCGTGCGCTCGGAGAGCACCTGCGCGGGCACGAGCGGCGTGCCGCCCTCGCGGAGCGTCACGACCGGCGTGCTGTCGGAGACGGGGAGCCGGTCCCGGTACTCCTCGATGATTCCGCGCCACTGGTGGGTCATTGCTGGTTACTCTCCTTCAACCCGCATGATGCTGGCGACACCCCGCACGGTGTCGAGCTTGCGCAACGCCTCGACGGTGCCGCCGAGGGCGGCGTCGGACGCGCGGTGGGTGACGACGACGAGAGAGGCCTCGCCGTCCTTCCCGGACTGCCGGACGGTGTCGATCGACACCCCGTGCTCGGCGAACACCGTGGCCACCTGGGCGAGCACACCCGGTTTGTCGGCGACGTCGAGACTGATGTGGTACCGCGTGGCGACCTCGCCCATCGGCGACACCGGCAGCGCGGCGTACGCGGACTCACCGGGCCCGCGCCCGCCGCCGAGCCGGTTGCGGCAGACCGCGACCAGGTCGCCGAGCACGGCGGACGCGGTCGGCGCGCCGCCCGCCCCGGGCCCGTAGAACATGAGCTGCCCGGCCGCGTCGGACTCCACGAAAACGGCGTTGTACGCACCACGCACACCCGCCAGCGGATGGCTCAGCGGAATCATCGCGGGATGCACGCGAGCCGTGACCGACCCGCCGTCCACCGCCCGCTCACAAATCGCGAGCAGCTTGATGGTGCAGCCCATCTCCTTGGCGGAGGCGAAGTCGGCGGCGGTGACCTCGGTCATGCCCTCGCGGTGCACGTCGTCGAGGCGTACTCGGCTGTGGAAGGCAATCCCGGCGAGGATGGCGGCCTTGGCCGCGGCGTCGAACCCCTCGACATCGGCGGTCGGGTCGGCCTCGGCGTACCCGAGCGCGGTGGCCTCGTCGAGCGCCTCCTGGTACCCGGCCCCGGTCGAGTCCATCTTGTCGAGGATGAAGTTCGTCGTCCCGTTGACGATGCCGAGCACCCGGTTCACCTTGTCCCCGGCGAGGGACTCGCGCAGCGGCCGCAGCAGCGGGATGGCGCCGGCGACGGCGGCCTCGTAGTAGAGGTCCTTCTCGTTCGCGGCCGCGGCGGCGTGCAGCGCGGTGCCGTCCTGGGCGATGAGCGCCTTGTTGGCGGAGACCACGGAGGCGCCGTGCTCGAAGGCGGCGGTGATGAGCGTCCGGGCGGGCTCGATCCCGCCGATGACCTCCACCACGACGTCGATGTCGCCCCGCTTGACCAGCGCGGTCGCGTCGGTGGTGACGAGGGCGGGGTCGATGCCGGCCCGCACCCGGTCGGGCCGCCGTACCGCGACACCCGCCAGCTCCAGCGGCGCGCCGATCCGGGCGGCGAGGTCGTCGGCGTGCGTCGTCATGATGCGCGCCACCTCTGAGCCGACCACTCCACAGCCCAGCAGCGCCATCTTCAGCGGACGCGTACGCATCATCCGACCTCGTTTCCTCATACCGTATGCGGTGGAACCAGTCTCACTCACCGGACGGGAGTTTCTGCCCTTCGTCCGGATCGTGAGACATTTATTTCATTTGTGGGGGCCGGTCGGCGTGAAGATCTCCGGCCCCCTTTCATTTCGCCGGGCCGCTCAGCCGACGTCGAGGCGGAGCAGGTCCTCCTCGGTCTCCCGCCGCACGATGACCCGCGCCTCGCCGTCCCGGACGGCGACCACGGGCGGCCGCAGCACGTGGTTGTAGTTGCTGGCCATGGACCGGCAGTACGCGCCGGTCGCCGGTACGGCGATCAGGTCACCGGGTGCCAGGTCGCCCGGCAGGAAGGCGTCCTTGACCACGATGTCCCCGCTCTCGCAGTGCTTGCCGACGACCCGGGCCAGCATCGGCTCGGCGGCGGAGGCGCGGGAGACCAGGGCGACGCTGTATTCGGCGTCGTAGAGCGCGGTACGGATGTTGTCCGACATGCCGCCGTCGACGGAGACGTAGGTGCGCAGGCCGTCGAGGGGCTTGACGGTGCCGACCTCGTAGAGCGTGAAGGCGGTGGGCCCGACGATGGCCCGGCCGGGCTCGACGGAGATACGGGGAGTGCGGAGGCTGGCGGTGTCGCACTCGCGGGTGACGATCTCCGTCAGGGCCTTGGCGATCTCGTGCGGCTCGCGCGGGTCGTCGTCACTGGTGTAGGCGATCCCGAGGCCGCCCCCGAGATCGATCTCGGGCAGCTCCACGCCATGCTCGTCCCGGATGTCCTTCAGCAGCCCGACCACCCGATGGGCGGCGACCTCGAACCCGGACATGTCGAAGATCTGCGACCCGATGTGCGAGTGGATCCCGATCACCTCCAGCCCGTCGAGCTGCAACGCCCGCCGCACGGCCTCCGCCGCCTGCCCGCCGGCCAGCGGAATCCCGAACTTCTGGTCCTCGTGCGCGGTGGCGATGAACTCGTGGGTGTGCGCCTCGACCCCGACGGTGATCCGGATCTGCACCCGCTGACGCCTGCCCAGCTCCTGGGCGATGTGGGCGACCCGCACGATCTCCTGGAAGGAGTCGAGCACGATCCGCCCGACGCCGGCCTCGACGGCCCGGCGGATCTCGCTCGTCGACTTGTTGTTGCCGTGGAAGGCGATGCGGTCGGCGGGCATCCCGGCGGAGAGCGCGGTGGCCAGCTCTCCCCCGGAGCAGACGTCGAGGTTGAGCCCTTCCTCGTGCAGCCAGCGCACGACGGCCCGGGACAGGAACGCCTTCCCGGCGTAGAACACGTCGGCGTCCGTGCCGAAGGCGCCGCGCCAGGCCCGCGCCCGGGCCCGGAAATCGGCCTCGTCCAGGATGTAGGCGGGGGTGCCGTGCTGCTCGGCGAGCGTCTTGACGTCGAGGCCGCCGACGGTGACGACGCCGTCCTGGTTCCGGCCCACCGTATGGGCCCAGACCTTGGCGTCCAGGTCGTTGAGGTCGGTCGGCGGAGCGGAGTAGTGCCCCTCGGGGAGGACGTCCGCGTGACGGGGTCCGGCGGGGTGTGCGGAGCGGCTCATGATTCTGGTGACTCTCTCGGATATCTCGGTGGTCAGAGGTGGTCGGGTGCGTCGATGCCGAGCAGGCACAGGCCGCCGGCCAGCACCGCCCCGGCGGCTTCGGCGAGCGCGAGCCGGGCACGGTGGGCGGCCGAGGGTTTCTCGTCCCCGAGCGGGAGTACGGCGGGGAGCAGCGACAGCGCGGCATCGGCGACGGCGACCAGGTGCCGGGCGAGCCGGTCGGGGGCGTGCTCGCGGGCGGCGGCGGCGAGGAGGCGGGGGTGGTCGGCGAGGAGGGCTGTCAGCGGTCCGGTAGCTGCGCTTGCGCTGCTGCCGGGCTCGGGGGCGAAACCGAGCTCGGCGGCGTTGCGGAGGAGGGCGCGGGTACGGGCGTGGGCGTACCGGACCCGGAAGAGGGGGTTGCTCTCACGCTGGACGAGGTGCTCGCCGGTACCGGTGCGGGGCCGGTCGTGGGGGGCCGGGTGCAGCAGGGCCCAACGCCCGGCGTCGCGCCCTAGGGCGAGGGCGGCGACGGGGTTGGGGGCGGGGGTGGGGCGGATGGTGACGGGGACGGGGCGGATGGTGACGCCGGGAGCCGCGGGTTCACCGATGACATCGACGCGGACCCCGAGCTCCGCCGCCCATTCCTCCGGCGGCGGGGCCGCACAGCTGGTGCGTACGAGTATGCCCTGGGCGCGCAGCAGTCGGGCGACGCTGTCCGTGACGACGAGGGCGCGGAGTTCGCGGGGGCAGTGCAGGTGGACGACGGCGGCCGGGCGATGACTGGGGCCGTCGGGGCGGTCGATGTGCCCGTAGCGGGGCCCGCGCCGCAGCACTTCCGCGACGAGCGCGCCGGGGGCGGCGGCGTGGAGGGCGAGATTGAGGAACCCGGGCCCGGTGACGACGACGTCGGAGATCCCGTCCACGCCGAGGAGATAGGACCGCAGCGTGTCGGCGACCTCCCGGGGTGGCCGCTTGGCCGGCCGGGCGAGCTGGAGGGCGAGGTTGCTGGCGTAGTCCCCGCATCCCCCGGGCCCCGGCGGCGCGACCACGACGCGCTCCGGAACGGTCACGGTGAGCTTCCCGTCGTCGACAGCGCGACGCACCGCGTGCAGCAGGGTGCGGGAGAGCTCGACGGGGGTCACGGGACCAGCGTATGGGAGGAGGGGGGCGGGTGGGCGAACCGGTTTCCGGGTCGTTCCGGGATGTGGACGCAACCCCGTCCACGTCGCCTCGCGGCGGCTACCCGGCCTGCTCGGCGCGGCTCTCGACGTCCCGGTAGCCGGCCGCCGCGCTCCCCTCGCCCGCCCTGCGCTCGGCGAGCCTGCGCACCAGGCCGACGAGCTCGGCCGGCTCGAACGGCTTGGAGAGGAAGGCGTCGACGCCGACCCCGAGCCCGGCGTCGACCTCGTACTGACCGCACGCGCTGATGATGGCGAGGGGAAGATCCCGGGTCCGCGGATCGGCACGCAGCCGCCCGGCGGTCCGGATCCCGTCAAGCCGCGGCATGACAACGTCGAGCGTCACGACATCGGGCCGCACCTGATGAACGACTTCCAGACACTCGGCACCATCGGCCGCGGTCACGACCTCGAAGCCCTCCAGCTCGAGGTTGACCCTGATCAACTGCCGGATGACCTTGTTGTCGTCCACAACAAGCACCCGGCGCGACGCCCCTGGCACACCTCGAGAGTAGGTCGACGTCGGCCATCGCGTCCGGGTTTTCCCTACTTCTGCCCTGCGCGGGGGACTCGGGGCCCGCCCCGGACCACCGGGCACCTACGGCGACCCGCGGAAACCCGTTCATGACCACCCCGAGCGAGCTGGTAGTGTTCTACCCGTCGCCGCGAGCAAGCAACACCGCGACTGACACGCCCCCGTAGCTCAGGGGATAGAGCAACGGCCTCCGGAGCCGTGTGCGCAGGTTCGAATCCTGCCGGGGGCACTTCGCAGGAAGTGCCTAAAGACCCCGCCACCAGCGAGTTCGCTGGAGTCGGGGTCTTCGCGTATGTGCAGGCGGGTGCCGCCGAAAGCAGCCGTTTGCCAGTGATCACGTAACGACGACGTAATGATCTTGGGCGTGGTTCGCACAGGGTGGGACGCCGTTTCGGGACTGCCCGCGCGGACACGAAGAAGACCCCGGAGCGCGACACCGCCCCAGGGCCTCCGAGCGAGGCGTGTACGCCTCTCACGGCATGCCGTCACCCTCCCCCAGCCCTTGCATGATCCGGTCGTTCATCTCCGCCTCCTGGCCGTCGATGCACTTGGCGTAGATCTTGAGAAGCACGTCCACCGAGTGCCCGGCCCAAACTGCCACCTCCGGTGCGGGGACGCCGGAGTTGAGCCACTGGGACACTCCGGCGTGCCTGAGGTCGTAGGGACGGGCCGTCATGACTGAGGTGACCTGATGCGGCAGGAGGGCCAGTTCCCGCGCTTGCTTCCTCGGTTGCGGTCGGCCGAGCCGACGTAAGAGACGACCGTCAGGAGTTCAGCCCCGACTCAATATCGAAAGCCTCGCCCTTAACCATCGCCGCTCACAGGTCAGAACGGCGGCTATCCGCGAGGGTAATGGCGGCAGCACCCGCACATCGGTGGAGAGCATCGGTTCCTGAGCCCCAGAAGGGCGCTCGCTTCCGCGGGCGCCCTTCGAGTTGTTGCGGTAGGTCACGCAGCCTCCTCCCGGGAAGGCACACAGGCGCCGATCGCTCGCCCGCTCGTAGCCGCCCACGTAGGTGAGCAACTCGCAAGCCTGCCGGGGATTGCGAAGCTAGAACCGCCCTCGGATCTGCTTGCCAGTGTCGCTCTCCGGATGGTTCAGCGCGTCGTAGACCTTGTGGCCGGAGTCACGGGCACCGCCAGCCCAAGAGACGGCACCCCGGTCGGTTACCTTGGCCGCGATGCCGCCCCAGTACTTCGCCTCACGCTCCCACTCGATTCCTTCCAACAAGCGCTCCAAGGTCATGTCCTCGGGCAAAGGATCAGTGCTCCAGGACATGGTGCGATTCATGGTCGCGCCAAGGCCAGCCACGACGGCGGGAGCGGTGATAGCAGTCTTGGCGTGAAATAGCGTGGCGTTCTCCTCGAGGAAAGCGCCCACCGTCTCCATGACCTCGCGCTGGACGACGGCCTTCTCCGGACGGTCACCGCTCTCGTTGGCGGGAATGTCCTCATACTCGATGCCGGTCGACGCGGCGTGGATACCGGCCTTACCGAGCATTGCCGTAGCGACGAGGGTCCGCAGGACCGACATCGTCATCCATTCCACCGCCTTGTCCGACACCTGACGCTTGCCAGTGAGGATCAGACTGGACAGAGGAACCGTGGTCTCACCGGCCGGCACCTTCAGCGACTCCATCAGCTTGCGCGTCACGGTGGTGCCAAAGTCGCGGCCATCCATGGACATGGCCAAGGACTTGTCGACCGGAACACCTTTCAGATTACGGTCGTGGAAGATCTGGCGGGCGGCCATGACGCTGATGCCGTGAAAGATCTCGAACGACAGCGGGATGGCGCCGAAGTCACAATCCTCCAGGTCATACGCGGCCGGGTTTTTCTTGATCCGGTGCCAGGCAGTGACCTGAGTCTCGCTGTCGAGGGCGTAGAGGCCGTCCTTGATCGGCAGGGCCGACGAGCCGTCCTCGGCGATGACCAGTGGGCGAGGCGACCACAGGGTGATCTGCGGCAGCGACCAATGCTCATCAAGATCCCCGCGGAGACCAGCCGCGATGTAGTCGGCGTACTCACCGACGTTCTTAGCTTTCTTGCTGCTCGCAGTACCCAGGAGCCGCTGAATCTCGGCGCGCGTGCGAGCGTACTCGCTGATCGGCTGTCCGGCCTTCTGGGCACGCTTGGCGGCGTCCTCGACCTCCTGCGGGTCGTTGACGATGGCCAGCAGGTTTTCGCAGTCGATGACGCCGTTCGCCATGACCCCCTTGCGAATCTCCCGGAGATCGGCGGGCAGGCCGGTGGTTACCGGCTTCAAAGACGTGGGCATGGTCAGGATTCCCCCCTGTTAGGACGCCGACGTTCTGACGCGTCGTCACTTGAGGGGACGCTATCGGACGCTTCGCCGACAGGTCAACTGAGGCGGCGAGGATACTCAAAATCAAACACCTCAGTGGGCAATTTTCATCTGCGGTGTAAGCGAAACCTGCCCATACGAAGCTGCGGTTAGCTCATTTTCAAAATCTTCGTGTCCGCGGTAGCGAAGGGGATGCCGCCGGGCAACCTTTGATCGGATCAGGCCACAACGTCCGTGCGTGCACAGCTGAAAACACGGCGAATGCTTTCGTCCCCGCTGTCGGGCATGCTCTGGTCAGTGCGCAGCGGTGGAGCAGCCTCGCCATCACTGTTCTGTCGAGCCTGACGTTGCCTGCCGGGCGAGGAATTCCTCGAACGCCGCCTTCTGCTTGGGGTCCATGAAGCCTTGGCGGACATTGCGGGACTCTTCCTCAAGCCAGTGCGCCTCGCCAGGATTCAGTAGTTCGGCGACCACCACGCCTTGGCGAACGACCGCCGTGCGCCCTCCCACTCGGCGACGGAAGAGTGTGAATGGGCCGAATCTCGCCGGGTGGGACAGTTCCGGCTCCTCCGTAACAGCCCGGTTCTCGTTCTCGGCGTCGCGCATCGGGTAGGCGGTCGGTGCCCAGTGTTCCCAGAGCGCCAACGTGGCCGCGGGCACCAGCACCGCGCGCTCCGCTTCTTCGCCCCCCTCCCACATGAACGTGACAGCGACAGGCTCGCCTACCGCCTCGGCCAGACCGAGCACTCTTTCCATTTCATCGTTGATCGGGTAGGCCGCCACAACGTCGATCTGTATGCCCATGGCGCCTGAGGCTACTGGTCGTTGCCGGACCTTTGCCGTACGGCCAGGGGTTCCGTCGCGCGGACGCGCAGGGGCGGGGCCTCGTCCAGGGTCAGGACCACGGTGGGGTCGGTCGCGCCGTGGTGTTCGCTTCGTACGTTGATCACCGTGTGCCACTCGCCCCATGATTTCACTGTCTGGCCGGGCCGTACTGCGGCTGCCGCGACCTCCTTTGTGACGGGGGCGGTGATGATGTCCGGGGCCTTCAGTTCGGCCCATACCGTCTTGCCGATTCCGGTCGCCCGTTCCTCGACGCCCCAGCGGTGGGACAGTGCCTCCACCAGGAGCAGACCTCGGCCGCCGGTTTCGTCGTCGTCGGGGGTGCGTACTTCGGGCCGGCCGGGGCCTGCGTCGCTGACCTCCAGCCGCAGGAGTCCGTCCAGTGGCGATCGTGCGATGCGGATGCCTACCTGGCGGTCGCTCGGTACGGGGACCCGTAGGGCGTTCGTCACCAGTTCGGAGAGGATCAACTCCGCGGAGTCCACGGTGTCTTCGTTCAGGCCCCAGTTGCCGAGTACCGCGTGCACCAGCGCCCTGGCTCTCGGCACGCTGCGGCGGCTGCGGGACAGCCGGAAGGTGACTTCGTTCTGCGCTGACATCGCTGCCCCCAGAGGGTCGACATGCGGGCGGAGTCCCACAGAGGTGGCCAGTTGGCCGTGGGACGCCGGTGTCCATGTCCGGCAGAATGACTGCGTATCGAGTGAAACTGCAACGTTGCCGACTAAGGTAGTGGCGAATTTCCACCTTTCGAGTTAAGCGCCGCTTGCTGCGTCCACGTCTCTGCTAAAGGTGTCGGCATGCTTACCAAGAGCACCACCCCGAATCCGTCGACCGTGCTGGGGCGCCAACTCGGAGATGAGCTGCGTCGGTTGCGAGAGGCTGCCAGGCTGACGACCACGCAGGCGGCCGAGGCTCTGGACTGCACGAAAGGGAAGATCAGCCGCATTGAGAACGGCCGAGTGGCGGTCCGGCTTCCGGACCTGACCGCGATGCTGCATGCCTATGGCGCCGCGGACGCTGAGCTTGTCGCGCGGCTGGGCGCGCTGGCTCGTAAGGCCAACCGGCGGCGCAGGCAGGGGTGGTGGAATCAGTACGGGGCCGTGCTCGCGGACACGTACCGCGACTACATCGCTCTGGAGGCCATGGCAGGGGAGATCCGTACCTTTCAGGCGCAGCTCGTTCCCGGTCTGCTTCAGATTCCGGAGTACGTCCGTGCCGTGACGGTGGCCTCGCGGCAGTGGCAGACGGCTGATGAGATCGAGAAGTTCGTGCAGGTGCGACTTGCTCGGCAGGAACGGCTCGCCGGTGACTCGCCCCTGCGTCTTTGGGCTGTGCTGTCCGAGGCCGTGCTTCTCCAGCAGGTCGGCGGAGCGGCGGTCATGCGCGCGCAGTTGGAAAGCCTGCTGGCTGTCTCCGAGCGGGACAACGTGACCGTCCAGGTGCTGCCGTTCTCGCGCGGGGCGCACGCGAGTATGTTCGGCCCGTACGTAGTACTGGGTTTCCCGGAGGAGGCAGCGCTCGATGTGGTGCTGGCGGACAACCCGACCGGCTCCATCTGGTTGGAGCGGGAGGCGGAAGTCGCCCGCTATCAGGACCTGTTCGATGCCGCTCGTACGTCCGCGCTCTCTCCGCTGGAATCCCGCGCCGTCATTCGACGCAGGGCCGAGGAGCACCGAGCATGAATCGCATACGCCACAGCACGCCGGACCTGTCGGGGGCCGAGTGGCGCAGCAGTAGTTTCAGCGGCGGCAACAACGAGTGCGTCGAGGTCGCCGACAACCTCCCCGCCCTCGTTCCCGTCCGGGACAGCAAGCGGGGCGGCGGTCCCGTGCTGGTGTTCGGGAATGCGGCGTGGGCCGCCTTTGTCGGGGAGGTGCGTCAGTGGCAGGGGGTGCCGTCGTCCTCGCGCCAGGTCAGGTCGGTGACGGTCATCGGCATGGTGAAGTAGCTGCCCGAGACGGCGTTGACGCAGGTCGTGTAGGTGGGGCCCTGGCCGGCGTCGGCCGTGATGACGTACGTCATCGTCATGTCCTGGGACGTGTTGTTGTAGAAGATGTGGCCGGGGGCGCTGCCGGACCACTCGGTCTCGGTTGCCAGGGACGGGGTCATGTCCGTGTCGCCGTACCAGTACTCGGGCCAGACGCAGAAGCTGCCCACCGGGCAGTTGCCGGAGGACCACGCCGAGGCGGTGGGGGCGGCTGCCATGACGCCGAGGAAGGCCGCGGGCACGGCGGCGAGGGCGAGGGCCTTTAAGCGCATGAGGGCTCCAGGTGTGTGGGGTCGCCTCACGCTAAGGTGCGGATCTTGAAGGGTCAAGGATCTGCCAACTCGGCTTTGGGGACTGCCTGTTCAGCCGGTGGGTGCGGGGCGGCCGGTCAGGCGGCGGTGCATCGCCTCGCTCGGTTCGTTGAGGCCGGTGATGGTGACCTTCTTGCCGCGTTCCGCGTATTTCTGCTCGATAGCGTCCAGGGCGGCCACCGAGGACGCGTCCCAGATGTGGGTGGCGGAGAGGTCGATGACTACGTCGGGCGGGTCGTTCCGGTAGTCGAACCGGGTGACCAGGTCGTTGGAGGAGGCGAAGAAGAGTTCGCCGGTGACCGAGTAGACGACCTGGTTGCCGTCGGGGTCGACGACGGCGGTGACCGAGGCCAGGTGGGCCACCCGGCGGGCGAAGATGATCATGGCGGTGATGCTGCCGACCACCACGCCGATGGCCAGGTTGTCGGTCGCCACCACGACGATGACCGTCAGGACCATCACCGTTGTTTCGCCCAAGGGCATGCGCCTCAGGGTGCGGGGGGTGATCGAGTGCCAGTCGAAGGTGCCCACCGAGACCATGACCATGACGGCGACCAGGGCGGCCATGGGGATGTCCGAGACGACTGGGCCGAACACGATGCAGAGGATCATGAGGAAGGTGCCGGCCAGGAAGGTGGACAGGCGGGTGCGGGCGCCCGAGACCTTTACGTTGATCATCGTCTGGCCGATCATCGCGCAGCCGCCCATGCCGCCGAAGAAGGCGGTGACGATGTTGGCGATGCCCTGTCCGATGGACTCCCGGGTCTTGTTCGAGCGGGTGTCGGTGATGTCGTCGACCAGCTGAGCCGTCATCAGGGATTCCATCAGGCCGACCAGGGCCATGGCGAGGGCGTAGGGGGCGATCGTCGTCAGGGTGGACGTGGTGAAGGGGATGTCCGGGAGGCCGGGGGTGGGGAGGGACGAGGGCAGGGTGCCCTTGTCGCCGACCGTCGGGACCGCGATGCCCGCGGCGACCGTGATCACGGTGAGGACGACGATGGAGACCAACGGGGCGGGGACCACTCGGGTCAGTTTCGGGGAGAGGACCAGCAGGGTCAGGCCCGCGAGGATCAGCGGGTAGACCGGCCAGGGCACGTCCCGCATGTTCGGGAGCTGGGCCATGAAGATCATGACGGCCAGGGCGTTGACGAAGCCCGTCATCACCGAGCGGGGGACGAAGCGCATCAGGCGGGCCACGCCCAGGGCGCCCAGGACGATCTGGATGACGCCGGCCAGGATGACCGTGGCGATCAGGTAGCCCAGGCCGTGTTCGCGGTTCATCGGGGCGATGACCAGGGCCACCGCGCCGGTTGCTGCCGAGATCATGGCCTTGCGGCCGCCGACCACCGAGATGACGACCGCCATCGTGAACGAGGCGAAGAGGCCGATGCTCGGGTCCACCCCCGCGATGATCGAGAAGGAGATGGCCTCCGGGATCAGGGCCAGAGCGACCACCAGGCCGGCCAGCACCTCCGTGCGCAGCACCTTGGGGGACGCGAGCCAGTCGGGCTTGGACAAGCGCGGCGGGCGGGCCGCGGACAGCGGTGAGGGCATGCGATCGTTTCTGTTGTCTGTTCTGGGTGGGGACGCGGCAACTCTACCCTTACGTTAGGGAAGAGTGTGGCGCCCGGGATCCGGTCGTCTGGAGGAGAAGGCGCGGCGATGAGTGCAGGGCACATGCGGATCGGCGAGGTGGCCGAGCGAACCGGGCTGTCGCTGCGCACCATGCGTCATTACGAGGAAGTCGGGCTGGTTATTCCCTCGGCGCGCAGCAAGGGCGGCTTCCGGCTGTACACCGAGGCGGATGTGGAGCGGCTCATGGTGATCCGGAGGATGAAGCCGCTGGACTTCTCGCTGGAGGAGATGCGGGATCTGTTGGAGATCACCGATCGGCTTCAGGACACCGACTCCGACGCCGACGCCGACGCCGACGGGGCGGAGCGTGAGCGGCTTCGGGAGCGGCTGGATTCCTACCGGGAGAAGGCCGACGCCCGGGTCGAGGCGTTGCGGGTGCGGCTGGGGATGGCGGAGGAGTTCGCCGGGACGCTGCGGGAGCGGTTGGGGGGAGCGCCGGCGGGGGCGGGGCGGCCGTCTCCGGGGCGCGTTGATTGATTCGGGGCTTCCGTCCGTACCTCCTGGCGTACCAGTCGTCGTCGTTGTGGAGGCGCCGTGCGCATGTCCCGCAGCAGGGTCGGGGTCGTCGTCCTGTTCGGTGTGCTGAGTCTGACCCTCACCGCGCTCGCCTTTCCCGGCATGGTCGGGCTGGAGGGGAAGGGCGGCGGCGGGCAGGACCGGCTCGTGGCCAGTACCAAGTACGGGCCGGTGACCGAGGCCGACCGGGACTTCGTGGTGAAGGTGCGGGCCGCCGGGTTGTGGGAGTACCCGCTGGGTGAGCTCGCCATGAGGCGCGGGACCACCAAGGCGATGAAGGAGGCCGGGGAGCATCTGGTCGTCGGGCATGCCGGGCTCGACGCCGAGTGCCGCAAGGTCGCCACCGAACTGGGGATCACGCTGCCCAACAAGGCGAGTCCGCAGCAGCAGGAGTTCGTGGCGACGGTGCGGGGGAAGGAGGGGAAGGACTTCGACGCGACCGCGGTCACCATCATGCGGGTCACGCACGGGCAGATCTTTCCCGTCATCGCCAATATCCGGGCGACCACCCGGAACACGCTGGTGCGTGAGCTGGCCGACCTCGCCAACGACACCGTGCTCGACCACATGACGGTGCTGGAGAAGACCGGGCTGGTCGGGTTCGGCGACGTCAGTTTCAAGCAGACCGCCCCGGCGAAGCTGCCCAAGGACCGGGTCACGCCGCCCCCGCCGCAGCCGGGCGAGCCGACGGCCGTCCTCACTCCGCGGCCGGATCTGAACGTACGGACCAGCGGGCCGACGGTGGCACCGGCGGCGACGCCGAGTGAGGGCTGAGCGGGGGCTGAGCAGCGGCTGAGTGGGGGCTGTACGGGCGGGGCTGGCCCTCGGGTTCGTCCGGCTCGGTTGCGTACTGCGGCGTACGGCCGCTCCCTCCTGATGTTCCCCGGTGTGGGCTGGCGTTTCGTTTTTGCACCGTGCGATGATCCAGGCCCGCGAGAGGAAGAGGCGATCGTGAGCGGTGCCGGGGCGGGCAGCGGCGGAACGCCGGACGAGGTCTGGCAGAAGTTCCTGACGGACAGCGAGGACGCCATACGGGCCTCCGCGCCCCGGGAACCCTCGGCGCGGGACCGGACACCGGGGTGGCGGCCACTGCCCGCGACCCCCGGACCGGCCGAGACCGTCGGAGAGCTGTGGCGGCCGGACGACACCGAACCGGAGCCGGCCTGGCGGGAGCTGGACGGGCGGGGGCGGTGCCGGCGGGTGGCCCGGGTGCTGGTCACGGCGGCGGCGGTGGTCGTCGCCCTGACGGTCTGGTCCCAGCTCACCAGTGAGTCGCAGGTGCCGTCCGGTGGCCCCGGCGACCGCTTGGTGGAGCGGCTGGAGGAGGCCCCGGCGACCCTGCCCACGGCGGCGCCCGCGCCGGCCGCGGTGCCGGAGTCCGTGACGGCCGCGGTGCCGGAGTCCGCGGCGGCCGGCTCCACGGCAACGGTCTCGGCGTCGGCCTCAACGTCGGCCTCAACGTCGGCCTCGGCCACGGCTTGGACGGTCGGCTGATGTTTCCGCGGGCGGGGATGTGTAGGTCAGGCGCTGCGGCGGCCTGACGCCGTCTTCTTGGCGGCGGGCTTCTTCGCGGGGGGCTTCTTCGCCGTCGACTTCTTCGCGGTCGCCTCCTTGGCCGTCGACTCCTTCGCGGTCGGCTTCCTCGCGGTCGACTTCTTGGCCGTGGTCTTCTTCGCCTTCGCCTTGCCGTCCGGCTCGGCCGTCGCCTTCTTGCTCTCCGTGGTCTTCGTGGTCTTCGTGGTCTTCGTGGGCCTGGAGGCGGGCTTCTTGGCGGTCGCGGCCGCCGACGACTTGCGGCGCGGCAGTTCCCGTACCTCCGCGTCCTGTGCCTGCTCCGCAGTCTCCCCCTCGCCCCGTGATTCGCGGGCCGCCCGCACGCTGTTCTCCAGGGCCGCCATCAGGTCCAGCACCTTGCCGGAGGCGGCCGGGCGCGGGGTCTCCGGCGGGGCCTCGCCGGCCGACTTGGCGGCGATGACCTCCTCCACCGCCTCCCGGTACTCGTCGTGCAGCTCCGTCAGGTCGATCTCGCCGAGGGTGTCCATCAGGGCGTCCGCGAGGTCCAGTTCCTGGTCGCGGACGGTGACGTCGGTGTCGGGGGCGACGCCCTCGGGGGCGCGTACCTCGTCCGGCCAGAGCAGGCCGTGCATGGCGATCGCGTCGTCGACCACCCGCAGCATGCCGAGCCGCTCACGACCGCGCAGCGCGTACTTGGCGATGGCCACCCGGTTGCTGCGCTTGAGCGCCTCGCGCAGCAGGGTGTACGGCTTGGCGGCCGGGGCGCCGCTCGCGGCGAGGTAGTACGCGGAACCCATCTGGAGCGGGTCGATGCGGTCCTCCGGTACGAAGGCCACGATCTCGATGGTCCGCGCGGTCGGGATGGGCAGGGCGGACAGGTCCTCGTCGGTGATCGGGACGATCGAGCCGTCCGCGTCCTCGTAGCCCTTGCCGATCTCCGCCTGGGAGACCTCGCGGTCCTCCAGTTCGCAGACCTTGCGGTAGCGGATGCGGCCGCCGTCCTCCGTATGGATCTGGCGGAAGGAGATCGAGTGGCTCTCGGTCGCGTTCACCAGCTTGATCGGGATGCTGACCAGGCCGAACGAGATGGCGCCGTTCCAGATGGATCTCACGTGCAGCACCTTTCCGATCGGGCGGTTTGTACCTTACGTGTGAGATTCTCATCGTATGGCGCCTATCACCGAGGTGGAGGGGCGGCGGGTGGCCCTCAGCAACCTGGACAAGGTGCTGTATCCCGCGACCGGCCTCACCAAGGCCGAGCTGCTGCACTACTACGCGACCGTGGCGGGCGTGCTGCTGCCGCATCTGCGGGACCGGCCGGTGTCGTTCCTGCGGTATCCGGACGGGCCGGACGGGCAGCTCTTCTTCACCAAGAACGTGCCGCCGGGTACGCCCGACTGGGTCACCACGGCGGAGGTGCCGAGGTCGGAGGGGCCGGCCCGGATGGTGCTGGTGCAGGATCTGGCGAGCCTGATGTGGGCGGCGAACCTGGTGACCGAGTTTCATACGCACCAGTGGGTCGCGGACGATCCGGGCGAGGCCGACCGGCTGGTGTTCGACCTGGACCCGGGGGCGCCCGCCACCGTCGTGCACTGCTGCGAGGTCGCCCGGTGGCTGCGTCGGCGGCTGGCGGCGGACGGGATCGCGGCGTACGCCAAGACCTCCGGGGCGAAGGGGCTGCATCTGCTGGCCGGGGTGCGCGGGGCGTCGTCGGAGCGGGTGTCGGAGTACGCGAAGGCGCTGGCGGTGGAGGCGGAGGCGGCCATGCCGGAACTGGTGGTGCACCGGATGACGCGCAGTCTGCGGCCGGGGAAGGTGTTCGTGGACTGGAGCCAGAACGCGGCGCGCAAGACGACGGCCGCGCCCTACACCGTGCGGGCCCGGGCGGCGCCGGGGGTGTCCGCGCCGGTGACGTGGGACGAGGTGGCGGGGTGCCGGGAGCCGCGGGAGATGGTCTTCCTGCCCGGTGACCTGTCGGCGCGGCTGGCGGCGCACGGTGATCTGCTGGCGCCGCTGTTCGACCGGCGGGCGGCGGGGACGCTGCCGTGACGGCGCCCCGTCCTCAAGGTTGTTACAGCTGGTCCCACGTGTTGCGGTCCCGGGCCATCGCGTGCAGGGCCGCCACGTCCGCCGGCTTGAGGACGCCGCCGGGGCGGGCGAGCTGGGGCAGGTCGGTGTCCGGCAGGACGCGGAGGTCGCGTGGTGGTGGGCCGGTGAGCGCGATGCCGGCCGGGGCGACCAGGGCGAGGACGGGGCGGACCTCGGCGGTCAGCGCATAGGAGGCGCGGTCGGCGTCGGCGCGGACCCGGCGCAGCAGCGGGCGCGGCTCGTGCCGGCCCAGCGTGACCAGGGGGTCGGCGACCCGCACCCGGGCCTTGCGGGCGTACAGGGTGTGGACGGCGAACAGGCCGCCGGGGCCGATCAGCAGGTGGTGGACGCGGTCGCCGCCGGGCAGCGGGATGGAGTGCAGGGTGTGCCAGCCCGCTCCGTCGAGCCGGTCGAGGGTCTCGCCCACCGTCTGTTCGGCGGTCAGGGCGCGGCGGCGCGGGTCGGGGCGCAGGCGGCGGGCCGGTCCGGGGTCGCGGTCGAGGGCGACGAGGAGGGCCTCGCCGGGGCGGTTGGGGGCCAGGTCGTCGTCGGGGTGCAGGGCGAGCCGGGCCAGTTCGGCGGGGGTGGGCACGGGCGGCGGGCCGACCGTCACCGGGCCGGTGAGGAAGGGGGCCAGGGCGGCCAGGACGTCGGCCTCGCGGTGGTCGCTCAGCAGGTTGACCCGGCCGGTCTCACGGTCGTACCAGGCGATGTCGCGGCCGTCCGGGAGACAGACGTAGAGCCGGTCCCGGCCGTGTCGCCGGGCCGGCCGGACGCGCAGTCGGTTCATCCGTCATCACCCCCGACCATGGGACCAGGCGGGGTGCTCCAGGGGCAAGAACCCGGTTACCTTTGAGGGGAGTTGCGCCCGCGGGGCAGGCCCGACGGACGTGAGGGCGGGGAGGCAGCGTTGCGCAGGGGGAGCCAGCCCGACGTACCGGTTCCGGACCGTCCGTGGAGCGAGATCGTGCCGGGCCTGTGGATGGGCGGGCACGAGTACCGGGCGGGGCCCGGACAGGTCGCGTTCGCCTCGGTGGAGGACGAGTTCGATCTCGTACAGACGCTGCTGCGGCTGCCCGGGCACGGGCCGGCGCCGGGGGTGGCGCACCAGGTGTGGCCGATCCCGGACGGCCCGCTCGACGGGACGCAGCTCGCCGGGGTGATGCGGCTGGCGCAGGCCGCGTGCGCGGCGCTGGAGGAGGGGCGGCGGGTCCTCGTCCGCTGCTACCACGGGTACAACCGCTCGGGCCTGGTCGTCGCCCACGCGCTGGTGCGGCGGGGGGCCGGCGCGGATGAGGCGATCCGGCTGATCCGTGCCCGGCGTTCGCCGTGGGCGCTGCACAACGAGCTGTTCGTGGAGTATCTGCGGGCCGGGCTGCCCACGGTGCGGCTGCTGGAGGAGTTGGCCGAGTAGGCGGCCGGGCGGCCCTCGCGAATGGCGCAGTGCGACGGGCGGGGCTCGATCGACGCTCTTAATGTGGCGATTGATCAGGTTTGACCGGCTTGGCCAATGCGGCTGGTCCGGCTGGTTCGGCCAGTGCAACTGGTTCCGCCGGTTCGGCCAGTGCAGCTGGTTCGGCCGGTTCGGCCGGTTTGGCTCTCATCTCTGGAGGTCGTCCCATGTCCCGCACCCCGCGTTCGCCCCTCGTCCGCCGTCTCGCCATAACGGCCGCGGCCGGCGCGCTCGTCACCGCCGCGGCCGTCGCGCCCGCCGTCGCCGGGGACGACGACTGGGGCGACGACCCCGGCCGGAGCAGCTACCACGGGGACGGCGGCGGCCACGAGCAGGGCCGGTACCGCGGTGTGGTCACCGCCGACCGGCTCGCGCTGCGCGGCGCGCCCAACCGCGGCTCCGAGATCATCCGCTACGCCCACCGGGGCGAGACCGTCCGCATCTACTGCAAGACCGGCGGCGAGTCCGTCCAGCGCAACCCCATCTGGTACCTGCTGACGGACGGCACCTGGGCGTGGGGCGCGGCCCGCTACATCGACAACGTCGGCCCCGCGCCGCGCTGGTGCTGATGCATGCCACGAGCCCCGCGAAGCCGACCATTGGGTAAGTTCCGGACATGATGAAGGCCGGAACCGGACCCGGGCCCGGGCTCACCGTGGCGGCGGCGGACGCGCCCGCTCCCGTCGCCCGCCTCCCCCGGCGCCGTGGCGTCGAACTCGCCCTGATCGTGCTGGCCGTCCTGCTGTCGGTGTGCGGCTACTGCGCCGTGGGCCTCGCCCAGCACGGCACCCTCCCGCCCGGCGCCGCCGGTTACGGCGCCGGGCTCGGCGTGCTGGCACTGCTGGCGCATCTGGCGGTGCGGCTGCGCGCGCCGTACGCCGATCCGCTGCCGCTGCCCATCGGGGTGCTGCTCAACGGCCTGGGCGCGGTGCTGATCTACCGCCTGGACCTGGAGACGCCGGGCGACCGGGCCGCCCCCACCCAGCTGGTGTGGTCGGCGCTCGGCATCGCCCTGTTCATCGTCATCGTGCTGATCCTGCGCGACCACCGCCTGCTCCAGCGCTACACCTACGTCTGCGTGGTCGCGGCGCTGGTCCTGCTGACGCTGCCGATCCTGTTCCCGGCGGTGAACGGGGCCCGGATCTGGATCCGGATCGCCGGGTTCTCCATCCAGCCGGGCGAGTTCGCGAAGGTGCTGCTCGCGGTGTTCTTCGCCGCGTACCTGGCGGCGAACCGCGGCGCGCTGGCGTACGCGGGCCGCCGCGTCTGGCGGCTGCAACTGCCCACCGGCCGGGTGCTCGGCCCGATCGTCGCGGTCTGGCTGGTCAGTGTGGGGGTCCTGGTCATGGAGCGGGACCTCGGTACCTCGCTGCTGTTCTTCGGCCTGTTCGTGGTCATGCTGTACGTCGCCACCGGCCGCACCGGCTGGATCGCGCTCGGCCTGCTGCTCGCCGCGGTCGGCGCGGTCGCCGTGGGCTGGCTGGAGCCGCATGTGCACAGCCGGGTGGCGGACTGGCTGCACCCGTTCGCGTCCATCGAGGCCGGGCAGGGCCCGGGCCAGCTCGCGCAGTCGCTGTTCGCGTTCGGCGCGGGCGGGCTGACCGGCAGCGGGCTCGGGCTCGGCCACTCGGTGCTGATCGGCTTCGCCGCCAAGTCGGACTTCATCCTGGCCACCGCCGGGGAGGAGCTGGGCTTCCTCGGGCTGTCCGCGATCTTCCTGCTGTACGGGCTGCTGGTGGAGCGCGGCTTCCGGGCCGGGCTGGCGCTGCGCGACCCGTTCGGGCGGCTGCTGGCGGTGGGGCTGGCCACGCTCGTGGCGCTCCAGGTGTTCGTGATCGCGGGCGGGGTGACCGGGCTGATCCCGCTGACCGGGATGGCGATGCCGTTCCTGGCCCAGGGCGGCTCCTCGGTGGTCACCAACTGGGCGATCGTGGCGCTGCTGATCCGGCTGAGCGACTCCGCCCGGCGACAGGTGGCGAACCGATGACCCGGCACATCCGGCACGCCGCCTTCTTCTGCCTCCTGCTGCTGGCCGCGCTGCTGGTGAACGCGGCCCGGGTGCAGGTGGTGCGAGCCCCGGAGTACGACGCGAACCCGGCCAACCGGCGGCCCGACATCGCCCGCTACCAGCAGCCGCGCGGCGACATCCTGGTCGGCGGCCGGCCGGTCACCGGGTCCCGGGACACCGGCCAGCACCTGCGCTTCGAGCGGACCTACGCCGACGGGCCGATGTGGGCGCCGGTCACCGGTTTCGCCTCGCAGGAGTACGGCACGACGCTGCTGGAGCACGCCGAGGACGGGCTGCTGTCCGGCGCCGACCCGATGCTCGCGCCGCTGCCGCTGTGGAACGACGTCACCGGCTTCCGCAACCCGGGCGGCGACGTGCTGACGACGCTGCACCCGGGGGCGCAGCAGGCGGCGTACCGGGGGCTGGGGCGGCGGACCGGGGCGGTGGCGGCGATCGAGCCGGCCACCGGGCGGATCCTGGCGCTGGTGTCCACGCCGTCCTACGACCCCGGGGAGCTGTCCGGGAACGGGACGGCCGCGCTGCGCGCCTGGCAGCGGCTGAACGACGACCCGCGGCGGCCGATGCTGAACCGGGCGGTGCGCCGGACCTACCCGCCGGGGTCGACGTTCAAGGTGGTCACCGCGGCGGCGGCGCTGGACGCGGGGGTGGTCACCGACCTGGACGCGGCCACCCGCTCGCCCGAGCCGTACACCCTGCCCGGCACCCGCACCCGGCTGACCAACGAGGCGTCGGGCTGTGCGGACGCCTCGCTGCGGGAGGCGTTCGAGCGGTCCTGCAACACGGTGTTCGCCAAGCTCGGGGTGGACGTGGGGGTGGACGCGCTGGCGGCGACGGCGGCGGGGTTCGGCTTCAACGACGACGGGCTGCGCGTCCCGTTCTCGGTGGCCCGCTCCACCTTCGACACCTCGGTGGACCGGGCGCAGCTCGCGCTGTCGGCGATCGGGCAGTACAACACGCGGGCCACGCCGCTCCAGATGGCTTCGGTGGCGGGGGCGGTGGCCAACGGCGGGCGGGCGCGGACGCCGTATCTGGTGGAGCGGACCACCCGGGCGGGCGGCGGGATCGTGTCGACGGCCGGGTCGCGGCCCGCGCGGCAGGTGATGCGGCCGTGGACGGCACTGCGGCTGAAGGAGCTGATGACCGGGGTGGTGGAGAGCGGCACGGGCGGCAACGCGGCGATCCGCGGGGCGATCGTGGGCGGCAAGACCGGTACCGCGCAGCACGGCGTCGGCAACTCCGGGACGCCGTACGCGTGGTTCGTCTCCTGGGCGCAGGGCGAGCGGGACCTGGAGCCGAAGGTGGCGGTCGCGGCGGTGGTGGAGGGCACGGCGGCGGACCACGGGGCGGTCAGCGGGGGCGGTCTCGCGGCGCCGGTGGCGCGGGCGGTGATGGCGGCGGTGCTCGCGGGGTGAGCGGTCCGGGGCTCAGCGCCGGCGGTCGATCGCGGTGAGGTCGATGTCGACGGGGAAGGGGACGGTGAGCTTGAGGCGGTTGTGGAAGATGCCGGTGGGCACGTAGGAACGGGTGGCGGGGTCGAGTTCGTAGACGTAGACGACCGGGAGTCCCTCGTTGTTCTCGACCCGCCAGTGGTGCGGGATGTTCGCCTGCGCGTACTTGCGGGGCTTGACTTCGCGGTCCCGGTCCTCCGAGTCGTCGGAGCCGACCTCGATCGCGATCAGGACGTCCTGCGGCCGGAACCACGTCTGCCGGTGTCCCGTGTCGGCGTCGGCCCGATTGACCAGGACGTCAGGCTCCGGCCTGTTCCGCTCGTCGAGTCTGACGGTCATCTCACGGTTGACTTCCCACTCATCCGGCGCCTGTGCGAGCAGAGCGTGCTCGAACAGGTACATGGCGCGTGAGTGGAAACGGGTCTGTGGACTCACGAAGACGAGGCTCCCGTCGATCAGCTCCGTGTGCGGAGGCAGGTTGGGAAGCTCGTCGAGGTCGTCCGCCGTCCAGCCGCCTTCCGGCGGACGGGGCCACTGGTAGTCGTCGCCCAGCCCGTAGTCGCGTGCGGCGCTCATGATCGCTCCCATGTGCCGGAGTCTGGCGGACGCGGCCAGGGTACCGAGGGCGAACGCCGCTCCGGCGCTCCGCCGAGTGAAGTCACCCCGCCGCATTGACACCTGCCACCTTTACTCGCGGTCAACAAGTTCCGTCCAAGGGATTGACGCGCTTGCTGACGAGCAGTCTCATAAGGGAGGAGTAACCACGGGTAACCCGAACGCCGAGGGACAACGAGGTGGAACAGCCATGACGACCCTGACGGAAGCCGACGCGCTCGACGGTCTGCGCGACGCGCTCGGCCTGCTGAAGGACCGGGAGCAGGTGGCCGAACGGCTGCTCGACTCTTCCGCCAAGCACTCGTTCGACCCGGACAAGGAGCTGGACTGGGACGCGCCCTTCGAGGAGGGCAAGTGGTACTGGCCGCCGGAGCTGGTGTCGCTGTACGGCACCCCGCTGTGGAAGCGGATGAGCGAGGAGCAGCGGATCCTGCTCTCCCAGCACGAGGCGGCCGCCCTGGCCTCGCTCGGCATCTGGTTCGAGCTGATCCTGATGCAACTGCTGGTCCGGCACATCTACGACAAGTCCGCGACCAGCGCGCACGTGCGCTACGCGCTGACCGAGATCGAGGACGAGTGCCGGCACTCCAAGATGTTCGCCCGGCTGATATCGCGCGGCGGGACGCCGTACTACCCGGTCAGTCCGGTCCACCAGCACCTCGGCCGCCTCTTCAAGACCATCTCCACCACCCCCGGCTCCTTCACCGCCACGCTGCTCGGCGAGGAGGTGCTGGACTGGATGCAGCGGCTGACCTTCCCCGACGAGCGCGTGCAGCCGCTGATCCGGGGCGTCACGCGGATCCACGTGGTGGAGGAGGCCCGGCACGTCCGGTACGCCCGTGAGGAGCTGCGCCGCCAGATGGTGACCGCGCCGAAGTGGTCGCAGGAGTTCACCCGGATCACCTCCGGGGAGTTCGCCCGGGTCTTCTCGATCGCCTTCATCAACCCCGAGGTCTACTCGAACGTGGGACTGGACAAGCGCGAGGCGCTCGCCCAGGTGAAGGCCAGCGGCCACCGCAAGGAGATCATGCAGACCGGCGCGAAGCGCCTGACCGACTTCCTGGACGACATCGGCGTGCTGCGCGGCGCCGGGCGGCGGCTGTGGAAGTCGTCCGGGCTGCTGGCGTAACGGAAACGGGCGGGGACGGGTGGTCCGTACCGGTTAGTCTGCGGGACATGACCCCGCAGGCTCCCACCCCCGCCTACCGCCGGCTCAGTGTCGAGGAGCGGCGCGTGCAACTGCTCGACGCCGCGCTCACCCTCTTCGCGCACCGGCCACCGGAGGAGGTGTCGCTCGACGACGTGGCGGAGCAGGCCGGGGTCTCCCGCCCGCTGGTGTACCGGTACTTCCCCGGCGGCAAGCAGCAGCTCTACGAGGCCGCCCTGCGCTCGGCCGCCGACGAGCTGCGGCTCTGCTTCGACGAACCCCGCGAGGGCCCGCTGCTCGCCCGGCTCACCCGCGCCCTGGACCGCTACCTCGCCTTCGTCGACGGGCACGACACCGGCTTCAGCGCGCTGCTGCGCGGCGGCAGCGTCGTGGAGACGTCCCGGACCACGGCCATAGTGGACGGCGTACGCCGGGCCGCCGCCGAGCACATCCTGAGCCACCTGCGGGTGGACGGGCCCGGGCCCCGGCTGCGGATGACGGTCCGGATGTGGATCACCGCGGTGGAGGCCGCCTCGCTGATCTGGCTGGACGAGGAGAAGCAGCCGCCCCTGGAGGAACTGCGCGACTGGCTGGTGGAGCAGTTCGTGGCGGTCCTGTCGGTCACCGGCAGGCGCGACGCGCAGACCGCCGCGCTGGTCGAGGCGCTCGCGGAAGACGTCTGACCCGCCGCCCGGCGGCACTCGGTGATCGCCACCGCCGCGCGGCGCACACTGGTGGGGTGAAGAGCGAAGACACCCCCTTCGAGGGCGGCCCGATGGACGGCCGGGTGCTGCCCGTGCTGGTGGGGATGACCGGGCATCCGCCGAAGACGTACCGCATCCCGGTGCCCGGCACCGACGGCCGGCCGCCGACCGTACTGGTGTACCGGCGGGCCCCCCGGGCGGACGGCCCGCGGCTCGGCTTCGCCCGCTGGAAGTACGTCCACGCGCCCCAGGGCGCGCCCCGCCCCCGTCCCCGCTGGCCCTGGTCGCGGCCCGGCGCCGCGCCGGGCGGCAAGCCGGACGACGCCGACGGGTGACGCCGTTGCGCCGGGCGGCGCACACTCCGCGCGCGAAGCCGCGGCCCGCGCCGGATGCTCGCCGTGCGGAGCGGACGGGCCGCCCCGCAGCGGAGGTGATGACATGTCAGGAAGCCTGCTGCGTCTGGTGTGTACGGCGGCGGTGGCGGCCGGGATCGTCCTCGCGCCCCGGCCCGCCGCGGCGGAACCGGAGAGCGGCGAGCGTTCCGTCGCCGAGCTGCTGACGGACCTTCAGCGGCGGTACCGGGAGGCCGAGCAGGCCACCGAGACCTACAACGGCACCGCGGCGAAGCTGACCCGGCAGCGCGCCGCGGTCCGCCGGCTGGACGCCGAGCTGGCCCGGACCCGGGCCACCCTGCGCGACAGCCGGGGCGCGGCGGCCCGGCTGGCCCGGCAGCAGTACCAGAACAGCGGCACCGGCCTCTCCCCCTACCTGCGGCTGCTGCTGGCCCGCGATCCGCAGCGCGCCCTCGACCAGGGCCATGTGATCGGCCGGCTGGCCCGGGACCGGGCCGCGACGGTCGGCCGGCTCACCGGCAGCGAGCGCAGGGCCGGCGAGCTGGCCCGCCGGGCCCGCGCCGCGCTCGACGCCCAACTCGCCCTCGCGGCACGGCAGCGGGCGGATCGGGACGTGGTACGCGACCGGCTGCGGGACGTGGAGGAGATGATCGCCTCGCTGGACGCCGAGCAGCTCACCGCGCTGTCCGCCGCCGAGGAGCGGGGGACCGCGAAGGCGCAGCGGCGGCTCGTGGCGTCCGGCGCGCTCGGGGACGGCGACGGCAAGCCGTCCGCCGGGGGCGACCGGGCGCTGCGCTTCGCCGTCGAGCAGCTCGGCAAGCCGTACGAGTGGGGTGCGCAGGGGCCCGGGTCCTTCGACTGCTCGGGGCTGACCTCGGTGGCCTGGCAGCGGGCCGGGACACCGATCCCGCGCACCAGCCAGGAGCAGTGGGCCCGGCTGAAGCGGGTGCCGCTGGACGAACTGCGCCCCGGCGACCTGGTCGTCTACTTCCCCGAGGCCACCCATGTGGCGATGTACCTGGGCGATGGAAAGGTGGTCCAGGCCCCGCGGCCGGGCGCCGCGGTGAAGGTCTCCCCCATCACCGCCAACCCGGTGCTGGGCGCCGTACGGCCCGATCCCGGCACGCGGCCGGTGGCGCACTACGCGCCGCCGAGGCTGCCGGCGGGGGCGGCGGACGGGTCGGACGCGGGGTACGGGGCGGCTTACGCGCCGGCCGCGCCCGAGACCTCCGTCAGGTAGTCCTCGGACTTCTTCGGGTCGTAGAAGAAGTTCTCGAAGTCGGCGGGGTGGTCGAAGCCGTTGGCGATGCGGTCGGCGGCGGGCTGGATCTCGCCGGCCGCGCCGATCAGGCCGAGGACGTGCTCCGGGGGCGGGGCCAGCATGGCGTTGGTCCACTTGGTGACGTGCCGCGCGGTCTCCCAGTAGCGGTCGAAGGTGGCCCGCATCCACGCCTCGTCGAACTCCCGCTCGCCGTGCTCCAGGATCGAGGCGAGGTAGGCGGCGGCGCACTTGGCCGCCGAGTTGGCGCCCTGGCCGGTGATCGGGTCGTTGGCGACGACCACGTCGGCGACACCCAGCACCAGGCCGCCGCCGGGGAGCCGGCCGACCGGGTCGCGGACGGTGGGGGTGTAGCGGCCGGCCAGGGTGCCGCCGGCGTCGGTCAGTTCGACCCGGGTGGCCCGCGCGTACTCCCAGGGGACGAACCGCTCCATGAGTGCCAGGGTCCGGGAGAGGTGTTCCGCCGGGTCGCGGACGTCCTTGAAGACGTCCAGCGGGCCGCCGGGTATGCCCTCCAGGAAGAGGATGTCGGCGCGCCCCGAGGTGGTGAACGTCGGCATGACGAACAGTTCGCCGACGCCGGGGACCAGGTTGCAGCGGACCGCGTCGACCTCGGGGTGCTCCGGGCGCGGGGCCAGGCCGTGCACGTAGGCGACGGCGAGGGCGCGCTGCGGCTCGGCGTACGGGGAGCGCTCCGGGTCGCGGGCGAACATCTGGACCAGCTCGCCCTTGCCCGCCGACACCAGGACCAGGTCGTAGGCGCGGGAGAAGTAGTCGAGGTCGCCGACGGCGGCGCCGTGGACGACCAGTTGGCCGCCGCGCTGGGCGAAGGTCTCCATCCAGCCGGCCATCTTCACCCGCTGGTCCACCGACTGGGCGTAGCCGTCCAGCCTGCCCAGCCAGTCGATGGCGCGCCGGGCGGGGCCCGGGTCGTGCGAGCCGGGGGCCGCGACCGAGACGCCGAGCCCCTCGGTCCTCGGGGCCTGGGACTCCCAGAAGTTCAGCGACAGGTCCCGCTCGTGCTGGAGCGCGGTGTGGAACATGACCTGCGTCGACATGACCCGCCCGCTGCGGATCTCGTCGGCGGTCCGGTTGGACATGAGGGTGACCTCGTAGCCGTGCGACTGGAGGCCGAGGGCGAGCTGGAGACCGGACTGACCGGCTCCGACGACGAGTATCTTCCGCATGCGGGGGGTCGCGCCTCCTATTCGGGGGTTTCTTCCAGCGCGTGGCCGACCAGGGTCAGGAGGGTCTCGATCACGGAGATGCGGCGGCGCGCGTCCATGATCATGACAGGTATGTGACGCGGGACCGTCAGCGCCTCCCGTACGTCCTCCTCGTCGAACCGCTCACTGCCCTCGAAGTGGTTCACCGCCACGACGTACGGCAGTCCGCAGCTCTCGAAGTAGTCCAGCGCGGGCCAGCTGTCCTTCAGCCGGCGGGTGTCGGCCAGCACGACGGCGCCGATCGCGCCGCGCACCAGGTCGTCCCACATGAACCAGAACCGCTGCTGGCCCGGGGTGCCGAACAGGTAGAGCACCAGGTCGTCGTCGAGGGTGAGGCGGCCGTAGTCCATGGCCACGGTGGTGGTGTGCTTGTCGGGGGTGGCGGAGAGGTCGTCGACGTCCTCGCTGGCCCGGGTCATCAGCGCCTCGGTCAGCAGCGGCGGGATCTCCGAGACGGCGCCGACCAGCGTGGTCTTGCCGACCCCGAAGCCGCCCGCGATCACGACCTTCGTCGCGACGGGGGCGCGGTCGGTGTTGGTCTCCCAGGGCCGCAGCGGCTCGTCGTCACCCGCGGTGACGGGAGCGGCGACGGCGGTATCAGAGACGGCGGAGTCCACTCAGCACCCTTTCAAGCAGCGCGCGGTCCGGGCGGCCCGTGCCATGGCCGGTTCCGGTGCCGTACACACGGATCTTTCCCTGGTCCGCGAGGTCGCTGAGGAGCACCCGGACCACGCCGAGCGGCATCCTCAGCAGCGCGGCGATCTCGGCCACCGTGCGCATCCGGCGGCACAGTTCGACGATGGCCCGCGTCTCCGGCATCACCCGGGCCGGCGGCGCTCCCCCGCCGCCCAAGGCGTGGGCGGTGTCCCCGGTCGCTTCCCCGCGGTCGTCGGCGGCCGCCGGCGCGGCCGGGCCGGTGGTGGCGCCGACGAAGGTCTCCACCAGCAGGACGTGGCCGAAGCGGGTCCGGCCGCCGGTGAGCGAGTACGGGCGGACCCGGGCGGGCGGGCGGGTCCCCCCGCGCGGGCGCAGCCGGGCATGGGGGAGGTCACGGCCGCGCACGGGCAGTTTGTCCGTGGGGCCTCGGCTCATCGCCCGCTCCCGGCCGCCGCCGACTCCACCGATTGCCGCAGCTCGTTCCTGAGCTCCGGGGTCAGCACATGGCCGGCCCGGCCCACGAACAGCGCCATGTGGTACGCCACCACGCTCATGTCGCAGTCGGCGGCGCCGTGCACGCCGAGCAGCGAGCCGTCGCTGATCGACATCACGAACAGGCTGCCCTCGTCCATCGCGACCATCGTGTGCTTGACGGCGCCGAAGTCCATCAGCTTCGCGGTGCCCACGGTCAGGCTGCCGATGCCGGAGACGACGGTGGCGAGGTCGGCGGCGGAGCCGCGCGGGCCGGTGGTGGACCGGCCCGCGCCCCGGCGGGCCGCCTCGTTGCTCTCCTGGTCGGAGGAGAGCAGCAGCAGGCCGTCGGAGGAGACCACCGCGACGGAGCGGATGCCGGGCACCTCCTCGACGAGATTGGTGAGCAGCCAGTGCAGGTTGCGGGCTTCACTGCTCAGGCCGAAGGTACTGGGCGCGGTCAACTGCTTGCCTCCTCGACAGTGCCCCCCGTGGATTCTTCGGTGCGGTCCGGTGTGGCGTCCGGCGCGTCGTGCCGGGTGCTGGTCTGTTCGGCTTCGGCGATCTCGGCCGCCGCCTCGCGCCGTCCGGCCTCCGCGCCCTTGCGGAAGCCGCCCAGACGGCGGCGGAGCGCGTCGGCGTCCACCGCGCCGGTGCGCGGGCGGGGCGTCGACGCGGCGGTGCTGATCCTCGGGGTCCGCTTGGGCAGGCCCTTGTCGGTGACCGGGTCGGGGTCCTGGTCGGTGTCCGGGTCTGAGTTCGGGCCACCGTCCAGGGCGGTGTCCGGGGCGCCGTCCGGGTCTGTGTCCGGGGCTGTGCCCTCCTCGGGGGTCCGGTCGTGGGTCGGTTCGGCTTCCGAGGCGGGGGCGGGAGCGGGGAGCAGTAGTTCCATGGTGACCTCGGAGGTGGTCTCCGGGGCCTCCGGCTCGTCCTTGGCCTCCGGCCCGTCCTCCGGTACGTCCTTGGCCTCCGGCCCGTCCTCCGGTACGTCCTCGCTCTCCTCGGCGCGGCGTACCGCCTCCTGGGCCAGGGACACCAGCGGGTCGGCGTCCCCGTCGGCCTGGGCGCGGCCCTTGAGCACATTGGAGTTGGCCTCGGCGTCGGCGCCCGGCAGCGAGACGGTCTCCGTGCCGTCGGCGGCGGGCACCGCCGGGGGCGCGGCGGCCGACGGGCCCTGGGCGAGCAGCGGCAGCGGCACGACCACGACGGCCGCCATGCCGCCCTGCTGCTGCTCGCGCAGCCGCACCCGGGCGCCGTGCCGGTGGGCGAGGCGGGCCACGACGTACAGGCCGAGCCCGAGGCCGCTCCCGCCCTCCTCGTCCTGAGGCTGCTCGTAGGGGGCCTCGGGGTCGAAGTCGGTGAGCCGGGCGTTGAGCCGCTCCAGCCGGTCCTGCTCCATGCCGATGCCCTCGTCCTGGACGGAGAGCATCACCTCGCCGTTCTCCAGCAGCCAGCCGGAGACCTCGACGGGCAGGTCCGGCGGTGAGAAGGAGGTGGCGTTCTCCAGGAGTTCGGCGAGCAGGTGGGACAGGTCGTCGGCGGCGAACCCGGCCACGTGCGCGTGCGGCGGCAGCGCGGCGATGCGGACCCGCTCGTAGCGCTCGATCTCGCTGACCGCGGCGCGCACCACGTCGACCAGCGGCACCGGTCCGGCGGTGTGCCGGCCGTGTTCGGCGCCGGCCAGCACGAGGAGGTTCTCACTGTGCCGGCGCATCACGGTGGCGAAGTGGTCGAGCCGGAACAGGGTGGCCAGGCGGTCCGGGTCCTGCTCCCGCTCCTCCATCGACTCGATGACACCGAGCTGGCGCTCGACCAGGCCGAGGGTGCGCAGCGCCAGGTTGACGTAGGTGGAGCCGACGCTCTGGCGGACCTGCTCCAGCCGGGCGGCGGACTCGGCGAGTTCGGCGCGCAGTTCCTCGCGGGCGTCGGCCATCTTCTGCCGCTGGCCGACCAGGTGCTTGCGGTCGGACTCCAGGGTGGTGACCCGCTCGGCGAGGGCGACGGCGTGCGCGTGCAGGGCGTTGACCGAGCGGACCGCCTTGGCGAACTCGTCGTTGCGGCCGGTGAAGGTGAGCGGTTCCTCGGCGGCCGGATTCTCGGCCTCGGCGAGCCGGGCGGTGCCCCGGCGCAGTACCGACAGCGGGCGGGTGAGGCTGCGGGCCAGCGCGGTGGCGACGCCCACGGCGATCAGGATCAGCGCGCCGAGCACGGCGATCCGGATCTCCAGCGCGGTGACGTCGTCGTCGCGCAGCTGGGCCAGGTCGGTGCTGCGCCGCTCGTAGAGGGCGGACTCGGCGCCGCGCATGGCGTCGACCCGGGCGGAGAGCGCGGCGGAGAGTTTGGCGACGCTGGTGGCGAGGTCTTCGTCGGAGAGCGTCGGCTGGTCGGTCAGGGCGGCCAGGTACTTCTCGGCGCTGTCCGCCTCGGGGCCGGTGACCGTGGCGTCGTAGCGCTCCTTGGCCGTCTCCGGGGCGCCCTCGCGGAAGTCGGCCAGGGCGGCGTCGGAGCGGACCCGGGCCTCCTGGGCGGCGGCGGCCAGTGCGTCGCGGGTCTTGGCGTCGGCGTCCGAGGTGGTGCTGGTCTCGGTGGGCAGGCCGGTGATCGGGTCGTACGAGGTCCGGGTGGTGCTCGGCACGCTGAGGGCGGCCAGCAGCAGACCGCGGGTGGCGGCGGCCTGCTGGACGGCGGAGTCCAGCTCGGCCAGCGCGTACGCCCCGGCGCCCGCGCGGGGCGGCATCTGCTCGGCCAGTTGTTCGGCGAGGCCGTGCAGTTCGGTGATGGCGGCGGAGTACGCCTCGTGCGCCGCCAGGGCGCTGGACTTGCCGGTGAGCGCGGCCCGGCGCAGCGTGGCGACGGTGTCCAGGTCGGCGCGCAGGGCGGCGGGCAGGTCGGGGTCGGCGCGCAGTTCCTCGACCTGGCGGTCGACGCGCTTGCCGCGCTGCGCCGAGGGCGCCTTGGACTCGGGGCGGCCGGCGGCGATGTAGGGGGTGACCTCGTCGCGTTCGTCGGCCAGCGAGTGGGCCAGGGTGAGCGCGTCCTGGGTCTGCTCGGCGAGGGTCACCAGGTCCTGGGCGTCGCTGAGCTGCTCCGAGGCGGTGATGACCGAGGGCGCGCCGGCGCCGGCGATCGCGGCGGCCACCACCAGGACGGCGACGATCAGCCGGTTGCGTACGTGGGTGGGCCGGCCCCGGCCCACGGTGGGGGCCGCGACGGCCGGGGCGGGGGTCGCCGCGGGGTCCGGGGCGGGGGTGACGGGGGAGGTTCGCTCCGTACCCCCGGCGGGGGCCGTCTGCTTGCCTGTGCGACGAGGCCGCGTCTTCTGCACCGGTGCTCGCATTCCTGACTCGTGTACCCGTGGGGCCGGGTGGCGCTCCGTCAACCGGCCGGCCGGCCCGTACGTCCGTCTTCACGTCCGTGTTCGATCCGTACGGCCGTCTTCATCCGTCGACCATGCCGGGCGGGCCGTCGGTCGGGTACGGACGGGGCGGGACCCCCACCGGCTCCCGACCCTCCCAGTGCCCATGGGCACCGGGTGTGCAACACCTGGCCCGCCACCCGAAGGAGTGAACCCCGGAGGCGAGTTGGGGAGCAAGTTCCCGTGGCACGTTCGACGGGCCCGCCCCGGGGGCCGGTTGGACGTTCTCGGCGGGGCGGTGGCAGGATGTGCCGCCACGTGCCGCCGGAGTGCGGAATTCCGCCCCAAATCAGGCGCCTGACCTGCACGGCGGTGCCGAAATCGGGTCGTCGGCCGACACCTTGCGCAGGTCGTGAAGGACTCGTGCAGACTGATCGGATGCGTACGGATCTGGTCTCCGAACCCAGCACGTCCCGGCTGCCCAACGAGGACTTCGCGAGCGTCGCCCTCCCGGCCTCCGGACGGGGCGGCGCGGTGGTACTGCTGGACGGGGTGACACCGCCGAAGGACGCGACGGGGTGCGTGCACTCGGTGCCGTGGTTCACCGCGCGCCTCGGCGGGGCGCTGACCGAACTGACCGTTTCACTCCCGGATGTTCCTCTCGCCGACGCGCTGTCCCGCGCCATCGCGGCTACCGCCGAGGCGCACGCCGAAACCTGTGACCTTTCTCACCCGCGAACGCCGCAGGCGACGGTGGTGCTGGCCCGTTGGTCGCCGGAGCGGGTCGAGTACCTGCTGCTGTGCGACTCCGCGCTGCTGGTCGAGTCGCCCGACGGCACGGTCACGGCCCACCTGGACGACCGGCTGGCCCGGCTGCCGCGCGCGGCCCGCGCCACGGACGCGCTGGTGGACGCCAACCTGCGGAACAAGGAGGGCGGGTTCTTCACGGCGGCGGCCGACCCGGCGGTGGCGGCGCGCGCGGTGACGGGGGAACTGCCGCGCGGCGAGGTGCGGGCGCTGGCGGCGCTGAGTGACGGGGCGACCCGGTGGGTGGACAAGTTCGGCGCGGGCGACTGGCCGGACCTGCTGCGGATCGTCCGCAAGGAGGGCGCCCAGAGCCTGGTGGACCGGGTCCGCGAACTGGAACGGGCCGACGGCACGGAACGGGTCTTCCTGGGCCGCAGCAAGACGCATGACGACGCGACGGTGGTTTACGTGGAGTTGTGAATCCGGATGGGGGGCGCGTGGGACGCCGGGGCGGGGCGTGAGGGTCGCCGGGGGGGCGTAAGGGATGCCGGGGACGCACGGGATGCCGGGGGGCGGACGGGTGCCGAGGGGCACGCGGGACGAGGGCGCACTGGGTCCGAGGGGCGACGAAGACGTCCGGGGGTGCAGGAGACGCACCGGTCACGGGATACGCAAGGGTCTCGGAGGGGGCAAGGGGCACAGCGGACGCCCGGATCGCTGGGGACGCACCGGCCATGAGGGACGCAAGGGGCCTCCGGGGGCCCAGGAGACCCGCCGGTCACGGGAGACGCAGGGGTCCCGGAAGACGCAAAAGGCACAGCGAACGCCCGGACCGCTGGGAACGCATCGGCCCTGAGGGACCCAAGATGCCTCCGGTGACGCAGGAAACCCACCAGTCACGGCAGACCCAAGGGTCCCGGAGGACGCAAGGGTCCCGGAGGACGCAAAGGACACAGCGAATGCCCGGATCACTGGGGCACGGAAGACGCACGGGTCGCGGAGACACACGGGACGCAGAAGACGCTAGGGCACGGAAGACGCACGGGTCGCGGAGGGCGTAAGGGCCCCGGAGACACACGGGACGCAGAAGACGCTAGGGCGCGGAGGACGTCCGGGGCGCGAAGAACGCAAGGGACCCGTGCGACGCAGAAGACGCTGGAGCACGGAGGACGCCCGGGTTCCGAAGGACGCAAGGTTCCCGGAGGACACGGGTCCCGGAGGACACAAGCCCCGGAGGACACAGGACGACGCAAAAGGCGCCCGGGGCGTGGGGCCCACTGGGCCTCGGGGCTCAGGGGGCACGGAAGGCACCGGCGTCGCAGGCGTCGCGGTGGTTTACTTCGCCATCCCCCGGTTCAGTTCGTGCAGCAGCCGGGCCAGTTCGGACACCTCCCGGGGGTCCCAGTCGGCGAGGCGGCCGGCGTAGCGGGCCCGGCGGGCCTCGCGGACCCGGCGGACCCGGTCGCGGCCCTCCGGGGTGAGGTCGACCAGCCAGGCGCGGCCGTCGGCCGGGTCCGGCTCCCGGGCGATCAGCCCGAGCTCCTCCAGGGCGCGCAGTTGCCGGGACATGGTCGCCTTGCCGACGCCGATGTAGGCGGCCAGCTCGGTGGCCCGCTGCCCGCCGCACTCCCCCAGCCGCACCAGCAGCCCGTACGCGGAGGACTCCAGGTCGGGATGGACCTCGCGGGCCATCTCGGCCTGGTTGCCCCGGGCCCGGCGCAGCAGCACCGTCAGCTCGCGCTCCAGGGCGAGGAAGCCGGGCTGGTCCACGTCCTTGCCGGCCGCCTCGGATTCAGCCTGCCGTCCGCCGCCGTTCCCGTTCTCGTGCACGTCAGTCCCTGCCTCGGTTTTCCCGGTCCTGAAAGTTTCCGCCGTGCGCCGCCATCGCCGCAGTTCGGCAAGTATTTCGCAGGCTTAGACCAACGGCGGCTGCCGGACCCTCTTCCGGCGGCGGGTCTACGTGCGTAGCGTCTGCCTCGCGCATCCGCAGTGGCATGTCCACACCACTCCCGAGCACCACGAGCCTCGGAGGCCCGTCATGCCCGTGCACAGACCAGGTCCGGCCCGCGGCCGGCGCCGCGCCGCCGTCGGCGCCCTGCTCGCCGCCTTCTCACTGCTTCTCACCCTCCCCTCGGCCGCCGCCGACACCCCCGTCCGCGGCTCCGCGTACCTGGGCATGGGGGTCCCGGCCCACGACGGGGAGCACGGCACGCCCGTCCCCGGTGACGCCACCCAGACCGAGGGCGTCGACGTCTCCAGCCACCAGGGGAACGTCGCCTGGTCGACGCTGTGGAGCAGCGGCGTCAAGTGGGCCTACGCCAAGGCCACCGAGGGGACGTACTACACCAACCCGTACTTCGCCCAGCAGTACAACGGCTCCTACAACGTGGGCATGATCCGCGGCGCGTACCACTTCGCCACCCCGGACACCACCAGCGGCGCCACCCAGGCCAACTACTTCGTCGACCACGGCGGCGGCTGGTCCGGGGACGGCCGGACGCTGCCCGGCGCGCTGGACATCGAGTGGAATCCGTACGGGGCGTCCTGCTACGGCAAGACGCAGAGCCAGATGGTCACCTGGATCAGCGACTTCCTGACCACCTACAAGGCGCGCACCGGCCGGGACGCCGTCATCTACACGGCGACCAGCTGGTGGACCGAGTGCACCGGCGGCTACAGCGGCTTCGCCGCCGCCAGTCCGCTGTGGGTGGCCCGGTACGCCTCGGCGGTGGGGACGCTGCCGGCCGGCTGGTCGTACTACACGATGTGGCAGTACACCTCGTCCGGACCGACGGTCGGGGACCACAACAAGTTCAACGGCGCGCTGGACCGCGTGGTCGCGCTCGCCAACGGCTGACGCGCGCGGGGCCCCCGGTGAGTGCTCACCGGGGGCCCCGGGCCGCCGCGTCACGCCGCGACCGGCACCTCGCTGGTGGCCGGCGCCAGCGCCAGTTCCAGCACCTGGCGGACGTCCGTGACGGCGTGCACGTCCAGCTTGTCCAGGATCTCGGCCGGGACGTCGTCCAGGTCGGGCTCGTTGCGCTTGGGGATGATCACCGTGCTGACCCCGGCGCGGTGCGCGGCCAGCAGCTTCTGCTTGACGCCGCCGATCGGCAGGACGCGGCCGGTCAGCGAGACCTCGCCGGTCATCGCCACGTCGGTGCGGACCAGCCGGCCGGACAGGAGGGAGGCGAGGGCGGTGGTCATGGTGACGCCCGCGCTCGGGCCGTCCTTGGGGACCGCGCCCGCCGGGAAGTGGATGTGCACGCCCCGGTCCTTCAGGTCGGCCACCGGCAGTTCCAGTTCGGCGCCGTGCGAGCGCAGGAAGCTCAGGGCGATCTGCGCGGACTCCTTCATCACGTCGCCGAGCTGCCCGGTCAGGGTCAGCCCCGCCGCGCCGGTCTCCGGGTCGGCCAGCGACGCCTCCACGTAGAGGACGTCACCGCCCGCTCCGGTGACCGCGAGGCCGGTGGCCACGCCCGGCACCGAGGTGCGGCGCTCGGCCGGGTCCTGGGCGGACTCGGGCACGTGGTGCGGCCGTCCGATCAGGTCCCGCAGGTCGTCCGCGCCGACCGTGACCGGCAGCTTCCGGGTGCCCAGTTCGTGCTGGGCCGCCACCTTGCGCAGCAGCCGGGCGACGGACCGCTCCAGGGTGCGCACGCCCGCCTCCCGGGTGTACTCCCCGGCCAGCCTGCGCAGCGCGCCCTCGTCGATCGTGACCTCCCGCTGGTCCAGGCCGGCCCGCTCCAGCTGGCGCGGGAGCAGGTGGTCGCGGGCGATGACGACCTTCTCGTCCTCGGTGTAGCCGTCCAGGCGGACCAGCTCCATGCGGTCGAGCAGGGCCTCCGGGATGGCTTCCAGGACGTTGGCGGTGGCCAGGAACACCACGTCGGAGAGGTCGAGTTCGACCTCCAGGTAGTGGTCGCGGAAGGTGTGGTTCTGGGCCGGGTCGAGGACTTCGAGGAGGGCGGCGGCCGGGTCGCCCCGGAAGTCCGAGCCCACCTTGTCGATCTCGTCCAGGAGCACCACCGGGTTCATCGACCCGGCCTCCTTGATGGCCCGCACGATCCGGCCGGGCAGCGCGCCGACGTAGGTACGGCGGTGGCCGCGGATCTCGGCCTCGTCGCGGACGCCGCCGAGGGCGACCCGGACGAACGAGCGGCCCATGGCGTGGGCGACGGACTCGCCGAGCGAGGTCTTGCCGACGCCGGGCGGGCCGACCAGGGCGAGCACCGCGCCGCCGCGCCGGCCGCCGACGACGCCGAGGCCCCGGTCGGCGCGGCGCTTGCGGACCGCCAGGTACTCGGTGATCCGCTCCTTCACGTCCTGGAGGCCCGCGTGCTCGGCGTCCAGGACCCGCTGGGCGCCCTGGATGTCGTAGGCGTCCTCGGTGCGCTCGTTCCACGGCAGTTCCAGGACCGTGTCGAGCCAGGTGCGGATCCAGGAGCCCTCGGGCGACTGGTCGCTGGCGCGCTCCAGCTTGTCGACCTCCTTGAGGGCGGCCTCGCGGACCTTCTCGGGCAGGTCGGCGGCCTCGACCCGGGCGCGGTAGTCGTCGGACTCCTCGCCCTCCTGGTCGCCATTGAGGTCGCGCAGTTCCTTGCGGACGGCTTCGAGCTGGCGGCGCAGCAGGAATTCGCGCTGCTGCTTGTCGACGCCCTCCTGGACGTCCTTGGCGATGGTCTCGGCGACGTCCTGCTCGGCGAGGTGCTCGCGCAGCTGGGCGGTGGCCAGCTTGAGGCGGGCGACCGGGTCGGCGGTCTCCAGGAGCTCGGTCTTCTGGGCGGTGGTCAGGAACGGCGAGTAGCCGGAGTTGTCGGCCAGCGCCGAGACGTCCTCGATGGCCTGGACCCGGTCCACCACCTGCCAGGCGCCGCGCTTGCGCAGCCAGGCGGTGGCCAGCGCCTTGTACTCCTTGACCAGTTCGGTCACCTGGCCCGGCAGCGGCTCCGGCACGGTCTCGTCGATCCTGGTCCCCTCGACCCACAGCGCGGCGCCGGGGCCGGTGGTCCCGGCGCCGATCCGCACCCGGCGCCGGCCGCGGATCAGCGCGCCGGGGTCGCCGTCGGCCAGCCGGCCGACCTGCTCCACGGTGCCGAGCACGCCGGTGCTCGCGTAGGTGCCGTCGACGCGGGGCACCAGCAGGACCTTCGGCTTGCCGGGCTCGTCGCGGGCGGCGGCCTGGGCGGCCTCCACCGCGGCGCGGACCTCGGCGTCGTTCAGGTCGAGCGGGACCACCATCCCGGGCAGCACGACCTCGTCGTCGAGCGGCAGCACAGGCAGGGCGAGCGGTGTGAACGGCGTGGACTCAGCAGCCATGATCTCCCCTTCGGCAGTCAAGTTGAGTTGCTTGCACTCAAGTACATCGACTCAATGCCCAGCAGGCGCCGGATGTTCCCAGCCCGGCGTTCGCTGTGAGCGATCAACGCGCGGCGGCGGCGGATGCCAGGATGACGGGATGCGGGTCCACGAAATTCCCGAACCCCCGGTGGTCCTGGACCGCCGCGAGGGGCCGTACGGCGAGGTCGTACTGCGCAGGCACGGCGAACTGCTCCAGATCATCGCCAACGGCTGCTTCCTGATGGACACCTCCGACGGCCGCTCGGAGCGGCTGTTGGTCGACGCGGCACTGGCCGCGCTGCCCGCCGGCCGCGCGGACCCGCGCCTGCTGATCGGCGGCCTGGGCGTCGGCTTCTCGCTCGCGCACGCCGCCGCCGACCCCCGCTGGGGGCGGATCACCGTGGTCGAACGCGAACCGGCCGTCATCGACTGGCACCGGGACGGCCCGCTGTCCGCGCTGACCCGCGAGGCGCTGGCCGACCCCCGCACGAAGATCGTCGAAGCGGACCTGGTCGGGTACGTCAATGAGACATCCGACACACGCCCCGGCGGCTACGACGCCCTGTGCCTCGACATCGACAACGGCCCCGACTGGACCGTCACCGAGGGCAACGAGGGGCTCTACGGACCGTCCGGACTGGCGGGCTGCGCAAGGATGTTGGGGCCCGGCGGCGTACTCGCCGTGTGGTCCGCGCAGCCCTCCCCCCATTTCGAAGAAACCTTGCGTAATGCCGGTTTCCAGCAGGTGCGTACCGAAGAGATCCGCGTTGCCCGGGGCGTTCCGGACGTCGTGCACATCTGCGTCGGACCTGGATAGCAAAGGCCCGGTGACTCCCCGTACGCTGCTGCTCTGACGCGGTTCATTCAAGCGTCGAGCGCAGTCATGGGATCACCCCACGGATTCCGTAGAGCACACCTCAGGGGCGGGCGATGGAGCAGACACACACCTCCCACAACGGCACGGCGACCGCTACGCAGGGCGCGCAGCGCCGGGTGCTGGTGGTGGAGGACGACCAGACGATCGTGGACGCCATCGCGACCCGCCTGCGCGCGGAGGGTTTCCTGGTGCAGACGGCGGGCGACGGTCCGGCCGCCGTCGACACCGCCGAGGCCTGGCAGCCCGACCTGCTGATCCTCGACATCATGCTGCCCGGCTTCGACGGCCTGGAGGTCTGCCGCCGGGTGCAGGCCGCCCGGCCGGTGCCGGTGCTGATGCTCACCGCGCGCGACGACGAGACGGACATGCTGGTCGGGCTCGGCGTCGGCGCCGACGACTACATGACCAAGCCGTTCTCGATGCGCGAGCTGGCCGCGCGGGTGCACGTGCTGCTGCGCCGGGTGGAGCGGGCCGTGGTCGCCGCCTCCACGCCCCGCAGCGGCATCCTGCGGCTGGGCGAACTGGAGATCGACCACGCGCAGCGCCGGGTGCGGGTGCGCAGCGAGGACGTGCACCTCACGCCGACCGAGTTCGACCTGCTGGTGTGCCTGGCGAACACGCCGCGCGCGGTGCTCTCCCGGGAGCAGTTGCTGGCCGAGGTGTGGGACTGGGCGGACGCCTCCGGCACCCGGACCGTCGACAGCCACATCAAGGCGCTGCGCCGCAAGATCGGCGCCGAGCGGATCCGCACCGTGCACGGGGTGGGCTACGCGCTGGAGACCCCGACGCCATGAGTGCGGGGCGGCAGGCCGCGCGGCGCAGCAGCGGTCCCCGGTCCGCCGGGCAGCCGTGGGGCGGCGTCCGCCCGTTCTCGATCAAGACCAAGCTCGGCGCGCTGGTCGTCACCTCGGTGCTGATCACCACGGGACTGTCGGTGATCGCCGTGCACACCAAGACGGAGCTGCGCTTCATCACGGTGTTCTCGATGATCGCCACGCTGCTGATCACCCAGTTCGTGGCGCACTCGCTGACCGCGCCGCTGGACGAGATGAACGCGGTGGCCCGGTCCATCTCGCACGGCGACTACACCCGCCGGGTCAGCGAGAACCGCCGCGACGAGCTGGGCGACCTGGCCCAGACGATCAACCACATGGCCGACGACCTGGAGGCCCAGGACCGGCAGCGCAAGGAACTGGTGGCGAACGTCTCGCACGAGCTGCGCACCCCGATCGCGGGGCTGCGCGCCGTGCTGGAGAACATCGTCGACGGGGTCACCGAGGCCGACCCGGAGACCATGCGCACCGCGCTGCGGCAGACCGAGCGGCTCGGCCGGCTGGTGGAGACCCTGCTGGACCTGTCCCGGCTGGACAACGGCGTGGTGCCGCTGCGCACCCGCCGCTTCGAGGTGTGGCCGTATCTGTCCGGGGTGCTGAAGGAGGCCAACATGGTCGCCTCGGCCCGCGCGGGCATCGCCTCCGGCTCCGGCAACCACACCCGCAGCGACGTCCACCTGCGGCTGGACGTGGAGCCGCTGAGCCTGACCGCGCTGGCCGACCCGGAGCGCATCCACCAGGTGGTCGCCAACCTCATCGACAACGCGGTCAAGCACAGCCCGCCGCACGGCCGGGTGACGGTGAAGGCGCGGCCGGGCGAGCTGCCGGACTCGCTGGAGCTGGAGGTGCTCGACGAGGGCCCCGGTATCCCCCGGTCGGAGTGGCACCGGGTGTTCGAGCGGTTCAACCGGGGCGCGGTGACCCGGCCGCACGGTCCCGGCAGCGACGGCGGCACCGGGCTGGGCCTGGCGATCGCGCGCTGGGCGGTGGACCTGCACGGCGGCCGGATCGGAGTGGCCGAATCCGAGCGCGGCTGCCGGATTCTTGTCACCCTTCCGGGCCTGTCTTCGACGCCGAGTTGACGTAGGGTGCTCATCGGAGCCACATGATCCACAGACGTTCGCCCTGACGGACACGTGTGATCAGGCGGAGGCCCGCGCCCACGGGGCGCCCGGGCCCGCTCGCGCCTTCCCTTCTGACGCAGAACCACGCTTGTTTCCCGCCATTTCCAGCGCCGAAACACCTGCCGCGATGTGACTTACACGACGATGGCCCGGCCCGGCCTGACCTTCTCGCTCTTGGAGGCGTAGCCTTTATTCCCGCTGTCCATCACCTTGTGAAGCGGAAGAGGGCGGTTGCCGCCGTGTCGCCACAGTCCCCCAGTAACTCGAGCATCTCGACCGACACCGACCAAGCGGGGAAGAACCCCGCCGCAGCGTTCGGTGCCAATGAGTGGCTCGTAGACGAGATCTATCAGCAGTACCTCCAGGACCCGAATTCGGTCGACCGAGCCTGGTGGGACTTCTTCGCCGACTACAAGCCGGGGGCGGCCGCCGCCCAGGCCGCGTCGGGTACCGCGGCCGCGGGGGCCGCGGAGACCACCGCGCCGGCTCCACAGGCCGCCCAGGCACCCGCCCCGGCGCCGGCTCCGGCCGCCGCCCCGGCGCAGCCGGCCCCGGCACCCGCCGCGCAGCCGGCCGCCGCGCGGCCCGCCCCGGCGCAGGCCGCGCCGGCCGCCCAGCCCGCCGCCGCCAAGGCGGCGCCCGCCAAGGCGGCACCGGCCAAGGCGGCACCGGCGAAGGCGGTGCCCGCCGCGGCGAGCGCCGAGGGTCCCGAGCTGGTCACCCTGCGCGGTCCGTCCGCCGCGGTCGCCAAGAACATGGACGCCTCGCTGGAGATGCCCACGGCCACGTCCGTGCGCGCCGTCCCGGTGAAGCTGCTGTTCGACAACCGCATCGTGATCAACAACCACCTCAAGCGGGCCCGCGGCGGGAAGATCTCCTTCACGCACCTGATCGGGTACGCGATGGTGCAGGCCATCAAGGCCATGCCGTCCATGAACTGGTCGTTCCAGACCAAGGACGGCAAGCCGACCATGGTCAAGCCGGAGCACGTCAACCTCGGTCTCGCCATCGACCTGGTCAAGCCCAACGGCGACCGCCAGCTCGTCGTCGCGGCGATCAAGAAGGCCGAGACGCTGAACTTCTTCGAGTTCTGGCAGGCCTACGAGGACATCGTCCGGCGCGCCCGCGACAACAAGCTGACGATGGCCGACTTCACCGGGGTCACGGTCTCCCTGACCAACCCCGGCGGCCTCGGCACCGTCCACTCGGTGCCCCGCCTGATGCCCGGCCAGTCGGTCATCATGGGCGTCGGCGCGATGGACTACCCGGCGGAGTTCCAGGGCACCAGCCAGGACACCCTGAACAAGCTCGGCATCTCCAAGGTCATGACGCTCACGTCGACCTACGACCACCGCACCATCCAGGGCGCCGCGTCCGGCGAGTTCCTCCGCCAGGTCGCCAACCTGCTGCTCGGCGAGAACGACTTCTACGACGAGATCTTCGAGGCGCTGCGCATCCCCTACGAGCCGGTCCGCTGGCTCAAGGACATCGACGCCAGCCACGACGACGACGTCACCAAGGCCGCCCGGGTCTTCGAGCTGATCCACTCCTACCGGGTGCGCGGCCACGTGATGGCCGACACCGACCCGCTGGAGTACCAGCAGCGCAAGCACCCCGACCTGGACATCACCGAGCACGGGCTCACCCTGTGGGACCTGGAGCGCGAGTTCGCCGTCGGCGGCTTCGCCGGCAAGTCGATGATGAAGCTGCGCGACATCCTCGGCGTGCTGCGCGACTCGTACTGCCGCACCACCGGCATCGAGTTCATGCACATCCAGGACCCCAAGCAGCGCAAGTGGATCCAGGACCGGGTGGAGCGCGGCCACGCCAAGCCCGAGCGCGAGGAGCAGCTGCGCATCCTGCGCCGCCTGAACGCGGCGGAGGCGTTCGAGACCTTCCTCCAGACCAAGTACGTCGGCCAGAAGCGGTTCAGCCTGGAGGGCGGCGAGTCCGTCATCCCGCTCCTGGACGCGGTCCTGGACTCGGCGGCGGAGTCCCGTCTCGACGAGGTCGTCGTCGGCATGGCCCACCGCGGCCGGCTGAACGTGCTGGCCAACATCATCGGCAAGTCGTACGCGCAGATCTTCCGCGAGTTCGAGGGCAACCTCGACCCGAAGTCGATGCACGGCTCCGGTGACGTGAAGTACCACCTGGGCGCCGAGGGCACCTTCACCGGCCTGGACGGCGAGCAGATCAAGGTCAGCCTCTGCGCCAACCCGTCGCACCTGGAGACCGTCGACCCGGTCCTGGAGGGCGTCGCCCGCGCCAAGCAGGACGTCATCAACAAGGGCGGCACGGACTTCACCGTGCTGCCGGTGGCGATCCACGGCGACGCGGCCTTCGCGGGCCAGGGCGTGGTGGCCGAGACCCTGAACATGTCGCAGCTGCGCGGCTACCGCACCGGCGGCACGGTCCACATCGTCATCAACAACCAGGTCGGCTTCACGGCCGCCCCGGAGTCCTCCCGCTCGTCCATGTACGCCACCGACGTGGCGCGGATGATCGAGGCCCCGATCTTCCACGTGAACGGCGACGACCCGGAGGCCGTGGTCCGCGTCGCGCGGCTCGCCTTCGAGTTCCGCCAGGCGTTCAACAAGGACGTGGTGATCGACCTCATCTGCTACCGCCGCCGCGGGCACAACGAGTCGGACAACCCGGCCTTCACCCAGCCGCTGATGTACGACCTGATCGACAAGAAGCGCTCGGTGCGCAAGCTGTACACCGAGTCGCTGATCGGCCGGGGCGACATCACCCTGGAAGAGGCCGAGCAGGCGCTCCAGGACTACCAGGGCCAGCTGGAGAAGGTCTTCACCGAGGTCCGCGAGGCCACCTCGCAGCCCGCCTCGGTGGCGCCCTCCGACCCGCAGGCCGAGTTCCCGGTCACCGTGAACACCGCGGTCACCTCGGAGGTCGTCAAGCGGATCGCCGAGTCCCAGGTCAACATCCCCGACCACGTCACCGTGCACCCGCGGCTGCTGCCGCAGCTGCAGCGCCGGGCGTCGATGGTCGAGGACGGCACCATCGACTGGGGCATGGGCGAGACCCTCGCCATCGGCTCCCTCCTCCTGGAGGGCGTCCCGGTCCGCCTGGCCGGCCAGGACTCGCAGCGCGGCACCTTCGGCCAGCGGCACGCGGTCATCATCGACCGCGCCAAGGGCGACGAGTACACCCCGCTGCAGTACCTCTCCGAGGACCAGGCGCGCCTGAACGTCTACAACTCGCTGCTCTCCGAGTACGCCGCGATGGGCTTCGAGTACGGCTACTCGCTGGCCCGCCCGGACGCGCTGGTGATGTGGGAGGCGCAGTTCGGCGACTTCGTCAACGGCGCGCAGACCATCGTCGACGAGTACATCTCGGCCGCCGAGCAGAAGTGGAACCAGACCTCCGGTGTGGTCCTGCTGCTGCCGCACGGCTACGAGGGCCAGGGCCCGGACCACTCCTCGGCCCGTGTCGAGCGGTTCCTCCAGCTCTGCGCCCAGAACAACATGACGGTCGCCATGCCGACCTCGCCGTCGAACTACTTCCACCTGCTGCGGTGGCAGGTGCACAACCCGCACCACAAGCCGCTGGTGGTCTTCACCCCGAAGTCGATGCTGCGCCTCAAGGCGGCGGCGGCGAAGGCGGAGGAGTTCACCACCGGCCAGTTCCGCCCGGTCATCGGCGACGACTCGGTGGACGCGGCTGCGGTGAAGAAGGTCGTCTTCACGACCGGCAAGGTCTACTACGACCTGGAGGCCGAGCGGAAGAAGCGCGGCACCACGGACACGGCCATCATCCGCATCGAGCGGCTGTACCCGCTGGCGGGTGCCGAGCTCCAGGCGGAGATCGCCAAGTACCCGAACGCCGAGAAGTACCTGTGGGCCCAGGAGGAGCCGGCCAACCAGGGTGCCTGGCCGTTCATCGCGCTCAACCTGATCGACCACCTGGACCTGGCGGTCGGCGCGGACATCCCGGCCGGCGAGCGGCTGCGCCGGATCTCCCGCCCGCACTCCTCGTCCCCGGCGGTGGGTTCCGCGAAGCGGCACCAGGCCGAGCAGGAGCAGCTGGTGCATGAGGTGTTCGACGCGTGAGGCGTTGACCTCTGAGGCATTGACCTCGGCCTGAGGTCCGAGATGGCAGGGCCCGGCCCCGGGTTTCCGGGGCCGGGCCCTGCGGCGTGTGCGCGGCGGTCAGGTGATCTCGAGCCGGGCCTCGGCGCCCCTCCTGACCAGGGTGGCGACCCCGGCGTCGATCTTGATGGCGAGCTGCATCTCAATCTCGTCCGGCCGCGCCGCCGCCTCCAGCTCCCCGAACCGCCGTACCGCCTGGGCGGCGCACCGGCGGGCCAGGTCCAGCCCGTCGGTGCAGACGTCCCGGGCGACCCGGACCACCCGCGCTCCGGCGCCGTCCCGGGTCTCCTCGTCGCCGTGGACGAGGTCGAGCCCGTCCACGGCGGACGGGACGGCCGCCGCGTCCACCTCGGTCCAACTCACGTGTGTTGCGGGAGTGTTGAGAGACCCGGTGGGACCGTCACGTGTGCTGCGGTTCGAAGTCCCAGTACGGCCGGTTGCGGGAGCGCGCCGAGACGGTGTGGGAGTGCTTGCTGCCCAGGGTGGCGTCGAGGTCGGACAGGGCTTCCTGCTCGACCTTCTCGGCCCGCCGCCCGTCCCGCAGTCCCCGCAGGTCGGCCGCGTGGGCGACCCGGGTCGACAGCGTGAGCGGGTGGGTGCGGCCGAGCCACTCGGTGGCCCGCCCCACCGTCTGCCGGCTCAGTTCGGCCGCGCCCTCGACGTCGCCCATGAGGTTGCGCAGCGCGGAGGCGTTCAGCGCGCAGCCCAGGGTCCAGGGGTGGCGCTCCCCCACCGCGTCGGTCATCTCCGCCAGCGCCTGTTCGATCAGGGCGTGGCTGTGGTCCCGTTCGCCCACGTTGCGCAGGATCAGCGCCTGGTTGGCGCGGGCGCCGGCGATGAACGGGTGCCCCTCTGCGTGCATCACCTCGTAGCGGGCGACGACGGCCTCGCTCAGTTCACGGGCCTGGTCGATGTCGCCGTGCTCACGGGCCCAGCAGCTCTGGCCGGTGGCGAAGAGCAGCGTCAGCGGGTGGGTCTCGCCGAGCACCCGCTCGCCGCGCTCCAGAACGCTGGCGAGCAGTTCCCCGGGCTCCTGGGGGCCGTCGCCCCGGTCTCGCCTGCGGTCGCGCTCCCCCATGCGGTAGCGGGACATGGCGAGGTTGTACTCGGCCCGCAGGGTCTGCTGGTTGTCCCGGCCCAGCGCGATGCGGCACTGCTCGACGTTGGCCCGCTGTACCGACTCCGCCTCGGCGTACCGGCCCAGCAGCCGCAGGTCGTTGGCGTACTGGATCTCCGAGTTGAGCGTGAACGGATGCCGCGCGCGCAGGAACTGGCGGCGCGCCTCCATGGTTTCCTTGTCGACGTCCAGGGCCTCCCGGTACCAGCCGAGCAGCCGCAGCGACACCGCCAGGTTGTTCTGCGCGTTGAGGGTGCGCGAGTCCTGTTCGCCGAGCAGTTCGCGGTAGGCGGCCAGCACCCACTGGGACATCTCCAGCGCCTCGTCGTAGCGGCCGAGGCCGCGCAGGTCGGCGGCGAGGCCGGAGGCGGCGCGCAGATGCTCCAGGTCCTGCTCGCCGCGCTCCTCGCGCAGGTGGTCGACGGCGGACCGGCTGAGCGACTCGCTGCGCGCGTAGTCGCCGCTGCCGCGCAGCAGGTTGGTGTAGTGGTACGTGAGTTCCCAGATCCGCGGATGCGCCTCCCCCAGCAGCGTCCGCCACGCCGTCATGGCGCGCTCGGCGAGCTTGACGCCGGAGCGGTACTCGCCGGAGAAGTACATGTAGCGCAGGCAGTTGAAGACCAGGCGCTGCACCTGCGGGTCGCGGCTCTTGAGGACGTCGGCGTGCTTGAGGTGCGGGGCGATCTCGGCGTAGCCGGGCCACAGGTCGGGGTCGGTGGGGCGGCGCGGGTCGGCGGCGGCCAGGGCCCGGCGGACGACGTCGACGAACTCCTTGCGGTCGGCCTCCGGCATGTCGTTGTTCACGATCTGGTGCACCATGCGGTGCAGGTACAGCGACTCGCCCGAGGACGCCGTCTCGTCGCCGGACATCTCGTGCGACTCCAGGCGGACCACGGAGTACGTACGCAGCTGGTTGATGGCCCGGTTCCACAGCAGCGGGTCGTTGAAGAGCCGCACGAGCTGTTCCGGCAGTTCGTCGGCCGGGGTCTCGCGCAGCATCCGGACCGGGATGAAGCCGGGGGCGAAGAACGTGCACAGCCGCAGCAGGTCGACCGACTCCGGGACGGTGTCGCGGAGCTTGTTCAGCAGTATCGACCAGGCGGTCTGGAAGGCGAGCGGGAAGTCGGCGGAGACCCGCACGACGTGGCTGTCCACGCCGTCCTCCAGCATGCCGATGTAGCGCTCCACCGACATGTCCGAGTCGTTGAGCCAGCCGGCCGTCTGGTCGAGCAGCAGCGGCAGGTCCTCCAGCGCCTCGGCCAGCTTGTGCGCCTCCGGCTCGGTCAGCCGGGGCGCGCGGCGCCGGATGAAGGCGACCGACTCGTCCCGGGCGTAGACCTTGACCTCCAGCAGCTGGCTGTTGTGCTCGCTCCACTCCGGGTTGCGGGAGGTGATGATGACGTGGCCCGGCCCGCTGGGCACCATGTCCCAGATCTGGTCCGGCTCGTCCGCGCCGTCCAGGATCAGCAGCCAGCGCGAGTACGGATCACCGCGGCGCAGCGAGTCGCGCACCGCGCGCAGCCGCTCGCCGTACTCCTGGCCGGTCTGGAGGCCGAGCTTCGGGGCCAGTTCCGCCAGTTGCCGGCGGTAGGTGACGCGGCCCTCCGCGTTGACCCACCACACCACGTCGTACTCGGAGCCGAACCGGTGCGCGTACTCGGCCGCCAGCTGGGTCTTGCCGACGCCGGACATGCCGTAGAACGTGACGACACCGGCGCCGGGTTCGGCGTTCTGGAGCAGGTTGTACGCGTCGTTGAAGAGCGGCTCGCGGCCGGTGAAGCGGGTGTTGCGGCGCGGTACGGAGCCCCACACGTCCGGCATCGAGGCGGGGAAGCGCGGGCCGCGGCGGCTCAGGGCGGCCGGCTCCGGCAGCGGCTCGGACGGCAGGTCGAGCCGGTCGAGCAGGCGCCGCTCGGCCTCCTCGGCGCCCATGTTGGTCAGCGCCACCGGGCCGAGCACCGCGGCGGCCGACGGGATGGGCGCCGTGGTGACGGAGACGGCGGCGAACCGGGACGGGTCGGGGCCGACCACCTCGCGCAGCGCCTCGTTCCACTCCTCGTGGGAGCGCGGGCCGAGCTGGAAGTACCAGTCACTGACCACGATGAGGATGCGGCCCTCGGCGAGTTTCAGGTCGCGCAGCAGGTCCACCAGCGGAACGTCGGCCGGTGACTCCCAGCGCAGGTACACCACCCGCTGCCCGCGCCGCTCCAGCCGGTCTCCGATCCAGGCCGCCCAGGCCCGGTTGAAGCCGGCGAAGTGGATGGTGACGGTCTGTTTCGCGGCCCCCCTCTCGGTCGGCCCGACCGGCTTACGAGCTCCAGACATGCAGCGGCCTCCAGCGCGCGTGATACCACGGAATCCTAGGACCTCGGCGCGTCGTACGTAAGGTCGTACGTGAGTCCGCCGGACGACGGAGACACACCTCGGCCAGACGATCTTTCCGCACCCGGGCGGCGCGCGCAGGCATCCTCACTCATTCGGCCCCGGGAGTGCGGAAGCGTGCCGCTGAATCCACAGGGCGCGCGCCGACCTCATGTACGCCCGCGCACGGGCCGTGTGGTCCCGGGGCGCCGGATGGTCGGCCATCCGCTGGTAGCCGGCGGCCATCTCGTCGACGAACCGGCGGCCGGGCCCGGTGAGGTCCGGCGAGCCGACCAGCGCGGGCAGCGCGGCGCCGACCTGGGCGCGGTAGCGGGCGTGCTGGGACCAGGCCCAGTCGCGTTCCGGCGGGCGGGTGAGCAGGGCCCGGCGCTGGTAGTACGCGGCCATCGCCAGGTGCGAGTAGGTGCCCTGGAGCAGGCCGTCGTAGGGGCGCGGGTCGGGTCGCCAGGGGGCGAAGTAGCGGGCCTCGGGGCCGGCCCGGTGCAGGGTCACCAGGTCGGTGAGGGCGGCGAGTTTGGCGTGCTGGAGTTCGTGCACCAGGGTCGCGGCGAAGGTCACCGGGTCGGGCGGCGTACTGCTGAGCAGCGCGCCGAACGCCTCGCGGCGGGTGGCGCTGCAACTGCCCCGGCCGGTGCCGATGTCGGGCGGCATCTCCAGCGGGACCAGGCAGCGCAGCAGGGCCGTGGTCTCGGTGAGCCGGTGGGCGCCGCCGGACCGCAGGGCGACGGCGGTGCCGTTCCACACCTGGAGCCAGCGTTTGCGTTCCGCGTCGTCCAGGGTGGCGGCGCCGCTGAGGCTGCCCCGGTGGGTGCTGTAGGGGGCCTCGCGGTACGGGTCGAGGTCGTCGAGGGGCATGGGCGGCGCGCTGGGGAGCAGTCCGGGGAGCACGTGCGCCGGCGTCCACGCGGGCGCGCCGGACCAGGCGCCGCTGCCGTTCTCCAGGTGGACCCGGACGTCGGGCACGTCCGGCTGCCGGATGGTCAGCACGCCGTCCCGGTGTCGGACGTCGACCGGTACGTCGCCGGCGGCCGCCGTGTGCAGGGCGCCGAGGGACGGGAGGGTGAGGACGCCGGCCCGGGCGGTCAGCCGGGTGGCGAACGCGATGCCCGCCTGGGCGGCGGCGACCGCGGCGACCGCGCTGAAGTGGGCGAGGTCGCGGCGCAGGGTCCGGCCCTCGTCCGGTGTGCCGGGCCGCCCACCGCCGTCCAGGCCGCGCAGGCAGGAGCGGGCCCAGGGGCCGGTGAGAGGGTGGAGGAGGCGGGCTCGGGCGGGGGTGGCAGGGGGAGTGGCGAGAGGGGGAGTGGCAAAAGGGGGAGTGGCGAGAGGGGGAGTGGCAAGAGGGGTGGACGCGGACACGAGGGTGACGCGACCCACCGCGGTGCCCGCGTCCACCGCCGACGTCGCGTCCACTGCCGCCGGCGACGCCACCCTCGCACCCGCGTCCGCCCCGGCAACCGCGTTCACCCCCGCCCCCGCGTCCGCCTCCGCCAACATCGCCCAGTCCTCCCGCAACCGGGCCTTCCGTCCCGCGTCGCACACCGCCCGGTCGGCCCCCTGGGCCGCGTCCAGCACGGCGCGCAGCATCAGCAGCCGCCGGAGGTCCTGGTCGCGTACGAGGAGGCCGAGGGCGTCGGGGCCGCCCTCGGTGCGGGCGAGTTCGGCCAGGATCTGGTCCGGGACCGTCGGGAACATCACGGAGCGCTCCCTTCGCGCAACGGGGACGGGGCGGGCGCCGCGCCGCCGGCCAGCCGCAGCCGCTCGGCCACGTGCCGGATGAAGCGCTCCAGGTCGGCGCAGTACACGGACGGGTTCCGGAAGCCGTGTCCGGCCCGGTAGCGGTGGGCGTAGTGGCCGCCGCCGCAGACCCGCAGCAGCGGACAGGCCCGGCACTGCCCGGCGAGGGCCGCCGCGCCCGCCTGCCGGGCGGCCACACCGGGGTGCCGCAGGGCCTCGTCGAAGGTGTGCCGGAACACGTCGAGGCCGGTCTCCGCGGCGCCCGGGTAGGCCGACTTGAGGGAGTCGACCTGCTCGATCGACCCGTCGGTCTCCACCACCACCGCGTCGAACGGCGCGAGCCCCAGCGCCTCGCCGGCCGCCGGCAGGCCCAGCAGCAGCGCCACGCACTCCTCGAAGAGCCGCACCCGCACCTCCCGCCGCCCGGCCGCCCACCAGCGGTCGAAGACGGCGCACAGCCAGTCGCCGTAGCGGACGCCGGTGCGTCCCGGCGGCGGGGCGGACCAGTTCCCGTGCGGCAGCAGCAGGTCGAGCGCGGGCGGCCGCAGGGCGAGCAGCGACTCGTACGTCTCGACCGGGTCGAGGGCCGGGTCGACGACGGTCAGGACGCCCGCGTACGACGCCGGGAACCGGTCGGCGACCAGCCGGGCGCCGCGGGCCGCCGCCGGCCAGGACGGGCGCCCCGCGTGGTCGACGCGCCGCCGGTTGTGCGCGGCGGTGCCGCCGTCGAGGCTGATGCCGACCCGGATGCCGGCGCCGGCCAGCACGCCGAGCCGGGCCGCGGTCAGCAGCGTGCCGTTGGTCTGCACGACGGCGTGCACGGCGCATCCGGCGGGCACGCGCGCCCGCACCCGATCGGTGAAGCGGGCGAGCGGGCCGGCGCCGGACAGCAGCGGTTCGCCGCCGTGCAGCACCAGGGCGAGGTCGCCGAGGGCGTGCGCGCGGGCGTGTTCGGCGATGCGCGCGGCGGTGCGGTCCAGGACGTCGGCGGAGGCGGCGGCGGGGCGGGTGCGCCAGCCGTGGTCGGGGCCTTCGTACAGGTAGCAGTACGTGCAGGCGAGGTTGCAGCGGCCGTGCGTCTTGATGATGAACTGGCGGAAGGGGACGGGCTGTTCGGTCACTGTGCGCCCACCCCCAGGCCGTACGCCCCCGCGCCGTCACGGCCGTTGCCGTATGAAGCCAAATGCCCGGCGCGGCACCCGCCCGAAACCCGGGCCGCTCGAAGTTGGCCTGATCGGAACGAGTCGTCCCGAATCAGAACGGAACGAGTCGTCCCGGATCAGAACGAGTTGTCGAACCCCCACATCATGTCGCTGGGCTCCGCGGCCCGGGCCCGCAGTTCCCGGAGTACCTCCCGCAGCACCGGATGGTCGACCGTGCCCAGCTCCGCCAGATCCAGTGTCAGCAGGTCGGGCAGCGGCTCGCCGCCGCCGGACTCGTACCCTGCGCCCATGTCCCCGTTCCTCTCCCTCGATGCGCCCCGGCCCGTGCGCCGGCCGGCGCGTCACTCCAGTTCGGCCAGCCGCTGCGCGGTCTGCCGGGCCGTCGGTTCGCCCGTGCCCAGCCGGTCCTGCGGCAGCCGGGCCCAGCGCGCGCGGGCCGCCCGGTAGGCGTCCCGCGCGGCGCGCGGCCGTGCGGCCGCCTCGAAGGACATACCCCGCCAGTGGTGTGCCTGCGCGGCCAGTTCCACGGCCTCCTGCCGGCGGCGTTCCGTTTCGGCCGCCTCCTCCGCGCGGGCGGCGGACTCGGCGGCGGCCCGGAAGACGTCGGCCGCCACGTCCAGCCGGGCCGCCCGGCCCAGGTTCTGGTACGCCTCGAACTGGGCCTGCCCCAGCTCCAGCCGGCAGCGCGCCGCCAGCAGCGGATCGGCCGCGTCCGCCGCCGCGAGCCCGAGCAGGTGCTCGGCCTCCCGCAGGTCCACCCGGTCGCCGCGCACCTGGTAGCGGCGCATCAGCGCCCGGCCGAGGAGCAGCAGCCGGTGGGCCGCCCGCGCGCTGCCCGCCGGGGTCTCCATCCGGCAGTCCCGCAGTACCCGGATCGCCCGGGACAGTTGTTCCCGGGACCGCGGGCCGCTCTCCAGGGCCGCCAGCCGCAGCAGTACCTCGCCCCACTCGGCGAGCACGTCGGCGTGCGCCGGCGCGTCCCGCGGCATCCACTGCGCGGCCTGCGCGAACCAGTCCGCCGCGTGGTGCAGTTCGGCCGGCTCCCCCGAGTCGGCGTACCGGGCCCCGGCGATCCGCCCGGCCCGTACCAGCAGCGCGGCCCGCTGCGCCTGCTCCCGTACCAGGCCGAGCGCCTCGTCGACGCGGGCGCGGGCCGCGTCCAGCGAGCCGCCCGACCCCAGCAGCGCGTCCACCAGGTCGGTCAGGGTCCGCACCCGGGCCCGCACCGGCTCTGCGGCGTCGGCGGGCGGGCCGCTCTCCAGTGCCTGGCCCAGCGAGCGCGCCGCCTGCTCCGCGTAGAGCCGGCGCTGCGCCGGGTCGGGCGTCACCTCCGACAGCCGCAGCAGCACCCGGCCGTGGGCGAGCGGCAGTTCGGCCGGGCGGTCGCGCCGGTCGGGCCAGGCGTCGGCGAACGCCTCCAGCATGCCGACCGCGCCCTGGAGCAGGGCGCTGTCCTTGCCGAGCAGGTACTGGCTCTCCAGGGCGCCGACCCGTTCCAGGGTGAGCCGCAGCGCCTCCCGCTCGTCCAGGCCGGGGGCGGCGCAGGCCACGGCGTACTCGCGGTCGGCGCGGCGCAGCAGTTCCTGGGCGCCGGTCCGGTCGCCGCGCCGCCGGGCGTCGGTGGCGGCGGCGTGCAGCACCCGCGCGAGGACGGCGCGTTCGCGCAGGGCGTGCGGGTGCGCGGCGGCGCGTTCGGCGGCCTGTTCGGCCTCGCCCAGCAGCGCGTCGCCGCCCTGCACCTCCCACAGCCGGAGCGTGCAGCGCGCGTACTCCGCCCACAGCGCGGGGTCGGCGCCGGCCGGGCCGTCGTGCTCGGTGGCGCCGCGCAGCAGCTGCACCGCGTCGATGAGGTCCTGCACCATGCCCTCGTCGTCGAACCGGACCAGCAGGTCGCGGGCCCGGGTGACGGCCTGGTGCGGGGGCCGGGCGGCGGGCGGCGCGGTGCCGCCGGGGCCGGCCGGCCGGCCCTCGTACCGGGCGAACTGCTCGGGCAGCGGCATGAACCGCTCCAGCACCCGGGCGGCGATCTCCGCGAAGGGCTGCGGGACCCGGTCGTCCTCGCCGTGGTCGCCGTTGTCGCCGTTCTCGGCGGGCCCGCCGGCGTAGCGCACGCCGCGGCCCTGGGTACCGCCCGCGCCCCCGCCGCCACCGCCCCCGCTGCCGCCGCCGTCGCCGAGCTGGGCCAGGGCGAGGGCCGGGAAGTTGGGTCCGCCCTTGCCGAAGCGCTGCTCGATGTACTCCGAGCAGTGCTTGAGGACGAGCATGGCCTCGTCGCGGCCGAGCCGGGACAGCAGGGCCTCGCGGACGTCCGGTTCGATCTCGTACCACTGGGTGCCGTCCGGGCCGTACTCCGCGCCGGCCCGGGTGACCAGGCCGCTGACCAGTACCTCGGCCAGTTCGGAGGGGCCGGAGTCGGGCAGCATGGTGCGCTGCACGAGCTGCATCACCGGCAGGCACAGCGGGGCCGCCGCGAGGTACACGGCGAGCCGCCCGGCGGCCGGGGAGGCGACCGAACTGAACCGGCTGACCCGCTGGTACGGCGTCCGCTGCCGGTCGGCGCGCGGCGCCGGGGCGGCCGGCTGGCCGGCCCGTACCCAGCCCACGGCGCCCGGCACCGGGCCCGCGCCGGCCCCGGACAGCAGCCGGGCCCAGGCGCCGAGGGCGACCGGCTCGGGCGGCAGCACCGGCACCGGCAGCGCGCCCTTGCGGGCCGCGGCGGGCCGGCCGCCGGGGACGCGCACCCGCAGGGCGGCGGCGCCGCTCAGGGTGTCGCCGCGCGACAGTTCGCCGAAGGTGACGGGCAGCCGGGTGCGGTTCCACATGCGCTGCGGCAGCGGCTGGAGGACGGCCACCGGGCCCTGCCGGGAGAGCTGGTGGAGCAGCCGGTGGGCGTGCCCGCTGTGCCACAGCGGGCCGGCGCAGTCGCTGACGAACAGCACGATCCGGCGGCCGGTCGGGTCGCTGAGCCGGTCCGCGGAGTGCAGCGGCGCGGTGTGCGCGTCGGGGCCGCGGCTGACCGCCGCGCCGCCGTCCGGGCCCTGGTGCAGATAGCTGACCTCGATGTCCGAGAAGGCGCCCAACTGGCCGAATATCTTCTCCAGTTCGTCGAACAGCCGGTCCCACACCCGCATCGAGGAGGAGGCGTCGAGGACCAGGTGCAGCCGGGCGTCGCGCCGGGTCACCGAGCGGTGCACGGGCAGGATCAGCCCGCCCGCCTGGGCGCTGCGCTCGGCCGTGGCGACCTCGTCCAGCTCGGTGCGCCGGGGCGGGGCGGGGCTGCGGTACGCCTGCAACGGACGTAAGGCGCGCTGGAGTTCGAGCGGGGAGGGCAGTACGGGGGCGGCGGGCACCCCCACCGGCAGCGCGCGGGCCCGGCCGGCGCCGCCCGGTGCCCCGGCGCGCGGCACCGGGTACAGGGCCACCCGCCGGTCGGCCGGGTCGGCGTACGGCGGTTCCTCGGGCGCGGCGGTGCGGGCCGGGTCGTCCGGTCGCGCGTCCGCGGGCCGGGTCCGCGCCGGGAGCTGCGGGGGCGTCGGCCGGCCGGCCCGCGGGTCCGGCACGTCCCCGGGGTCGGCCCGGCGGGCCCAGCCGGCCAGCCACAGGGCGTCGCAGAGCTGCTCGGCGTCGGGGTCGAGGCCGGCCTCCCGCAGCGTGCGGACGAGTTCGGCGAAGGGGTCGGCGCCGGGCGGGCCGGGGCGTCCGGGACCGTGACGGGCCGCTGCGTCGGGCATCAGCGCGTCACCTCGGGCGGTCGAGCCGCTGGACGAGCAGGTCGGCGAGGCGGTCCCGGCTCGGCGCGGCCGCGGCGTCGGTGAGGTAGATGGCGTTCAGCAACTGGTCGGCCGCCAGCAGTTCGCTGCGGGACCGCTCCAGGAACCGGGTGATCAGGTCGTCGCCGGCGCGCGCCGCCTCGTCGCCCAGGTGGGCCCGGACGAAGGTGGCCAGCCGTTTGTGGTCGGGGCGGCCCAGCTCCAGGTGGATGCAGCGGCGCATCAGGGGCGGCGGGAAGTCGCGCTCGCCGTTGCTGGTGAGCACGACGAACGGGAAGGCGCGGCAGCGCACCCGGCCGTCACGCACCCGGACCTTCACCCCGTCCGCGGTGAGCACCTCGGCCTCCCCGTCGGGCAGCCGGTCGGCGATCCGCTCCAGCTCGGGGATGGCGAACTCGCCCTCCTCCAGGACGTTCAGCAAGTCGTTGGGCAGGTCGATGTCGCTCTTGTCCAGCTCGTCGATGAGCAGGACGCGCGGGGTGTCGGAGGGCAGCAGCGCGGTACCGAGCGGCCCGAGCCGGATGTAGCTGCCGATGCCCTCCACCGCCCCCGGCGACCCGGCCGCCGAACCGAACCCCCCCTGGGCGGCGATCTGCACGTCCTGGAGCCGGGCGATGGCGTCGTAGTGGTACAGCCCGTCCTGGAGCCCGGACCGGCTCACGATGGACCAGCGCAGCACGTTGCCCAGCCCGAGTTCGTACGCCACCGAGTGGGCCAGCGTGCTCTTGCCCGCGCCGGGACTGCCGGTGACCAGCAGCGGGCGGCGCAGATACAGCGCCGCGTTGATCATCTCCAGCTCCTCGGCGCCCGGCCGGTGCAGCTCGGCCATGTGCCGGTGGGCGCCGAGCCGGCGGTCCTCGGAGCCGTCGCCCGCGCCCGTCACCTCGTCCCGGCCGGCGAAGTCGCGCCAGGGCGGCGGAGCGGGCAGCCGATCGATGCCGCCGTGGGGCTCCCCGGCGCCTCGGTAGATGAGCCACTCACTGGATTCGGTCATGATCCGGTCCTCGTCGTCACTCGTCCACAGGGGCGGGCGTTCGAACGCCCCTCACGGTATCGATCCTCAAGGGGCCTGGTAAGAAGGCCGACGGACTCGGGGGCGGGCGGGGGCGCGGACGTGGTGGGGGGCCGGGGCGCGGCTCCGGAGGCGGGCGCGGTCAAGGAGCCTCCAGCAGGTCGCCCGCGCCCGGCAGCGGCTGGTGCGGATCGTCGTACAACAGGGCTATTCCGGCCGCCCAGAAGGTCTCGGGCTGGCCGACGCGGAGCTTGCGCCGCAGGTCGTGCACGATCTCGGGCAGTTGGTGGGCGCTCGGCGGGCCGGCGATCTCGTCGAACGTGCCGCGGTGGAACTCGCCGCACACCGCCTCGGGCGAACCGCGCCGGCTGCGCCACAGCGCGACGCTGAAGCCGCCGCGCACGATCCGGGCCAGCTCGGCCGCGTCGTCCTCGTAGCGGTCGTCGCCGAACTGGCACAGCACGGGCACCGTGGCGTGCGACAGACCGCGCAGCTCCTCCAGCCGCGGCACGGGTCCGCGCAGCCCGTCGTCGCAGTCGAGCACCTCGACGGCGGCCCGGTGCCGGTGCAGCCAGCGCCAGCGCGCGCGGCGCTCCTCCTCCAGTTCGAACGGGTCGACGGCCACCGGCCCGGCCCAGTCGCCCGCGCCGCCCGCACCGCCCTCGCCGCTCTCTCCACCCGCGCCGCTCGCGCCGCCCTCGCCGAACGGGTCGTCGTCGCCGAACGGGTCGTCCTCGACGAGCCGGTCCCGGTCCTTGCAGCGCAGCACGACCTGGCGCAGCGCGCCCACCGGCTCGGTGTCCGGGCCCAGCCGCCAGTCGTCGACCGCCAGCCGGCCGAGCAGCCGGTAGGGCACGGCGACCTGGAGCACGGCGGGCCGGCCCGGCCGGTCGGACTGGCGGAACGCCTCGACCAGGGGGGCCGTCAGCCGCTCGGCGAGCTCGGCCAGCGGCACTTCCTCGGCGCCGGTGAGGCGGCGCGCCTCCGCGCCGAGCGGGGCGACGGTCACCGACCAGTCGCAGCGTTCCGGGTCCCAGTGCCGCTGTTCCAGTTCGACCAGGACGACCGGCTGGGCGGGACGCGGGCGCGGGCGGAGCGGGCCGGGGCGGTGCGCCGGGCGCTCCTGGGACCAGTACGTGGCCAGGACGTGGCGCTGGCGGGCCCCGAGCCGCTCGCCGGCCCGCCGCACCCAGTCCCACAGCGCCTCCTCGGCGGCCGGCGTCCGGGGCGCCACGTAGGGCCGCTCGGCGCCGATGACCCGGACCGCGTAGCCGAGGACGAGGTCGAGCGCGCCGTCGTCCCGGGCGCTCTCGTACAGCGCGCCCAGCCCGTCGCGCCAGCCGCGCGGCGCGGGCAGCGGCAGGGGCGCCTCGAAGTCCGGCAGCGACTCCAGGATGTCGAGCAGCGAACGGGTGCTGGCCGGCGGCGGGAGGTCCGCGAGCCGGCCGAGCAACTGGACCCGCTCGTCCGGGCTGAGCGTGCGGCCGGGCCGGGCGCCGAGCTGGCTCTGCACGTCCACCCAGGTGTGCCGGCGCGCGGCGGGGTGGCGCTGCCGGTCCCGGTGGTAGCGGTCGTGGGCCTGGAACACCGCCTGGTACAGGTCGTCGTGCTCGGCCGCCAGCGGCTCGGCGGACACCGGCAGCGTGCGCAGCTGTTCCAGGCCGATGGAGGTGCCGCCGCGCGCGTGGTGCGCCCGGGACTTGACGATGCCGATGACCTCGCCGCGCACCGGGTCGATCACCGGACCGCCGGAGACGCCGTACGGCAGGTCGTTCTCCCCGAGGCGCATCTGGACGTCCGCGGACCAGCTGCCGATCGTGCCCTCGACGCTGAGCGTGCCGTAGAGCATCTGGAGCTGTCCGCCGTACTCGGTCCAGCCCGCGTAGAGCACCTTGCCGTCGCCGTAGTACGCCGCCGGGCGCTCGGACACGTACACGCACTCGTGGTCGACGGGCTCGCTCAGCCGGATCAGCGCGAGGTCCGGCGCCGGCCAGTTGCCGGACGCGGGGGCGGCGCCGTCCGGCAGCGTCGCCACGACCTGGCCGGGGACCGCGGACCTGCCGCGACCCGGCGCCGGCTCGTAGACCACGGCGACTTCACCCCCCTCCCCCTCGCATGCCACGTGCGCGCAGGTCAGAACCCAGTTGGGAGCGACGAAGAAGCCACTTCCCAGAAAGCCGCCGGGTTCGTCCAGGGCATACCCGGCCCCCGCCCGATGAATGCGCACGGTGGCCGCCATGACGAGGCCACTGAGCGCACGCCGGGCGGCATCGAGGGCGCTCGACGCGCCCGGGGCGTGCCCGCCCGTCACGTCCCGCTCCCGGCCGCGGCACCCCCGGTGCCGTCGTGCCCCGCAGCGCCGGGGGACGCGCCGTCGCGCGCGCCAGCGGCCGTACCGGACGACGCGCCCCCCGCGCCCGCCGCCGGCCGCCCCGGGTCGTACGGCACCGCCGGTCCGCTGTTCCAGGTGAGGGTGACCGTGAGGCCGGCCTTGGCCTCGCCGTCGGCGAGCAGGCCGACGACCTTGCCGGCCTTGGCGGTCAGCTCGATGCCGAACTGCACGCTGACCTCGTCGGGCCGCACCGCGCGCAGCGGCTCGGCCAGCGACCGCGCCACCCCGGTCACCAGCGCGTGCAGGCTCTCCACGCTCGCCTCGACCCGCTCGGCGAACCCGGTGTCGCTGTACGCCAGCCCGTCCGGCCGCCCGGACAGCTCGGCCGCGCCCGAGATCCGGGCCCACACCGGGGTCCCGTCCGGTAAGGCGATCCGTGCGACTCTCGTCACTTCCTGGCTCATGGAAGTCCCCCGTTCCCCCGCGTCCCCCTGGCGCCGGCCGCCTTGCGCGGCCAACCGCCGGGTTCCGCCGGCGCGAGGGCTCCGGCGGCCCACCGGGCGCGCCACTCCCTGCGCCTATCCTTTTTCCTGTCTTCTCCGGTCCTCCCCGTCCGGTTCCGCACCGGGCGGAACACCGGGCGGGAAAGACCTCACCTCTTTTTCCCGCAGGAACAGGGTCCTTCCCGCACGGGAGGCTCCCTACCCCTGCGCCGACCGACGGAGCACCACCCATGTACTTCACCGACCGCGGCATCGAGGAGCTGGCGAAGCGGCGCGGCGAGGAGGAGGTCACCTTCGAGTGGCTCGCCGAACAACTGCGCACGTTCGTCGACCTGAACCCGGACTTCGAGGTCCCGGTGGAACGCCTGGCGACCTGGCTGGCCCGGCTGGACGACGAGGACGACGAGTAGCGCCCGGCGCCCGGCCACCCGATCGGGTGTGTTGACTTTCCCCCCGCACGACATATCGTGAATACGCGAAGACACGATATGGCGTGTCGACAGGAGGTCCCACCATGCCCGAGTGGTCCGTCACGGAACCGCAGAAGCTCACCTTCGACACCCCGGTGAACGAACTGCGCGTACGCATCGTCGACGGCACGGTCAACGTCGTCGGCACCGAGGAGGCCCCCGCCCGGCTGGAGGTCACCGCGATGGAGGGCGCCCCCCTGACCGTCACCCAGGTGGGCGGCACCCTCACGGTGGCCTACGACGACCTGCCCTGGAAGGGCTTCCTCAAGTGGCTCGACCGCAGGGGCCGGTGCCGCAGCGCGGTGGTCTCCCTGGCCGTCCCCGCGGGCACCCGCGTGGAGGTGGGGGTGGTCGGCGCCACCGCCGTGGTCTCCGGCGTCGACGGCCGCACCGATGTCCGGGGCGTCACCGGCGACACCACCCTGGTCGGCCTCGCGGGCCCGGTGCGGGCGGACACCGTCTCGGGCGACCTGGATGCCCAGGCCCTCACCGGAGACCTCCGCTTCCACTCGGTCTCCGGCGACCTGACCGTCGTGGAGGCGGGCTCCTCCGTGCGGGCCGACTCGGTGAACGGTTCGATGATCGTCGACTGCGACCCGGCGAGCCGCCCCACCGACATCAACCTGACCAGCGTCTCGGGCGAGATAGCCATCCGGCTGCCCCAGCCCGCCGACGCGCGGGTGGAGGCCAACACGGCGAGCGGCACGGTCTCCAGCGCCTTCGAGGACCTCAGGGTCACCGGCCAGTGGGGCGCCAAGCGGATCACCGGCCGGCTCGGCGCGGGCACCGGCCGCCTGAAGGCGACGACGGTCTCCGGCTCGATCGCCCTGCTGCGCCGCCCGCCGGCGGAGGAACAGCCGTGGGACCCGGAGCCGGTGGACACCCCCGGCGACGCCCCCACCGCCGGCCCGACCGACAAGAAGGTGCTCTGACATGCCCTCCGTCTTCGCCCACGGCCGTCTGCGCCTCTACCTCCTGAAGCTGCTCGACGAGGCCCCCCGGCACGGCTACGAGGTCATCCGCCTCCTGGAAGAACGCTTCCAGGGCCTGTACGCGCCGTCGGCCGGCACGGTGTACCCGCGCCTGGCGAAACTGGAGGCCGAGGGCCTGGTCACGCACACCACCGAGGGCGGCCGCAAGGTCTACTCCATCACGGACGCCGGCCGCTCCGAACTGGCCGACCGCAGCGGCGAGCTGGCCGACCTGGAGCTGGAGATCCGCGAGTCGGTCGCCCAACTGGCCGCGGAGATCCGGGCCGACGTCCGGGGCGCCGCGGGCGACCTGCGCCGCGAGATGCGGGCGGCGGCGGCCACCGCGGCCCGCCGGAGCCCCGGTCCGGGCGGCTCCGGCGACGGGCCCGCCGCCGGCGACTACGAGAGTGCCGAGGCGTGGCGCACCGCCAAGGAGGAGCTGCGCCGCGTCAAGCAGGAGTGGAAGGAGCAGGCCCGGCGCGCCAAGGACGAGAGCCGCCGAGCCCGCGAGGAGGCCCAACGGGCCCGCCGCCAGGCGAAGGAGGCCCAGGAGTGGGCCCGGACCCAGGCCCAGGAAGAAGTACAGCGCATCGCCCGCCGGGTCCAGGAACAGGTACAGACCCACTTCGTCCGGGGCGACTGGCCGACCGGCCTGCGCGAGGGTCTGAGCGAACTGGCCAGGGAGGTGGGCGAGTTCGGCAAGGACTTCACAAAGCCCGCCACCCCCCACCCGGACAACTCCCCGCCGACACCCCCAAAAACACCCCCGACGACACCCCCGGAGTACTCACCCACCCCCGAGGACTTCCCCGCCGCCTACGAACCGTCCTGGGCCCACGAGACCCCCTCCGACACCACCACCGACACCACCGGCGACCCGGCCCGCGACCTGGACCGCCTGCTGGACCGCTTCCGGGACGACATCCGGGACGCGGCCCGGGACCACGGCGTCACAACGGACCAGTTCCGCGACGCCCGCCGCCACCTGTCGACGGCGGCAGCCCACATCGCCGCCCTGCTCAACACACCAAAAACCTGACCGCGAGAGGAGCGAGAGGGAGCGAGAGGCAGCCCTCTCACCCCTCCCCTCCCCCTCCCCTCCCGTCACCCGAACCGTCGGCAGTCAGCCACCCGCCGCCAACCACCCGCCGTCAGCCGCCCGCCGTCAGTCACCGGCCCCCAGCACGATCTTGCCGAAGCGCTCCCCCGACGCCATCCGCTCGAAGCCCTCGCGCGCCCGGTCCAACGGCAGCACCTCATCGATCACGGGACGCACCCCGGTGGCCGCGCAGAACGCCAGCAGGTCCTCCAACTCGTCCTTGGTCCCCATCGTGGACCCCACGACCTTCAACTCCAGGAAGAAGATCCGGGTCAGCTCGGCGTGCGCCGGCCGGTCCCCACTCGTCGCCCCGGAGATGACCAGCGTCCCCCCGGGCCGCAACGACTTCACCGAATGCGACCAGGTGGCGGCCCCCACCGTCTCGATCACGGCATCCACCCGCTGCGGCAGCCGCGCCCCCGGCTCGAAGGCCGCCACGGCCCCCAGCTCCACCGCCCGCTTCCGCTTGGCCTCGTCCCTGCTGGTGGCGAACATCCGCAGCCCGGCGGCCTTGCCCAGCACGATCGCGGCCGTCGCGACCCCGCCCCCGGCCCCCTGCACCAGCACCGAGTCCCCGGGCCGCACGCCCGCGTTGGTGAACAGCATCCGGTACGCCGTCAGCCAGGCCGTCGGCAGACAGGCCGCCTCGGCGAACGACAACTCCTTGGGCTTGGGCAGCAGATTCCAAGTCGGCACCGCGACCTTCTCCGCGAAGGTCCCCTGGTAGCGCTCGGTCAGGATGGACCGGGGCTCCCCCACCCGCACCCCATAACCACTCTGGCCGATGACGGAATGCAGGACGACCTCGTTGCCGTCCTCGTCGACCCCGGCGGCATCGCACCCCAGGATCATCGGCAGCCGGTCCTCCGCGAGGCCGACGCCGCGCAGGGACCACAGGTCGTGATGGTTGAGTGAAGCGGCCCTGACCTCGACGACACTCCAGCCGGACCGGGCCTCGGGAGCCGGCCGCTCCCCCAACTCCAGACCACTCAGCGGCTGATCACGGTCGATTCGGGCGGCGTAGACAGCGAACATGCCCCCGACGATAGATTCCCCACCGCCCCACGAGAACCGACCGCCCTTGTGACACGCGTCCTCTTGCCAACACGCACGGGCGCGGGAGGGCCGGGGGTCCGCCCCCGCACTCGCGTACGGCGGCAAGGGGACGGGGTGGGGGGTGTCCGCCCGCAGCGGTTGGCGCGTCAACCCGGGTGAGCCCCGTAGCAGACCGACTCCGCGCCGTTCCGAGGACGGACACCCCCCACCCCGGCCCCGACCCACCACCAAACCGAAGGCGCTACGCGCACCCCCACCAAACCCGCACAGGCCGCCGCAGGCATACGGCGAAGGGCCCGCCCCGGAAAGCCAAGGACGGACCCTTCACGCCGAACACGGCGTCGATGTCGGCATCGTCACCGACGCGCGACCCCCTCCGCCCGAGCCGCCGCGGCCACCGCCGCCGTCACCGCCGGCGCGACCCGCTCGTCGAACGGGGACGGAATCACATAGTCCGCCGAGAGATCGTCACCCACGACGGACGCCAGCGCCTCCGCCGCCGCCAGCTTCATCCCCTCGGTGATCCGAGCGGCCCGCACCTGCAACGCCCCCGCGAAGATCCCCGGGAACGCCAGCACGTTGTTGATCTGGTTCGGGAAGTCCGACCGCCCGGTGGCGACCACCGCCGCGTACTTGTGCGCGACCTCCGGATGCACCTCAGGATTCGGGTTCGCCATCGCGAACACGAACGCCCCCGGCGCCATCGACGCCACCGCGGCCTCCGGCACCGTACCCCCGGAGACTCCGATGAAGACGTCCGCCCCGTCCAGCGCCGCCTCCAGCGACCCCGTCCGCCCAGCCTTGTTCGTGAACTCGGCCAGCTCCCGCTTGACCGGCGTCAGATCGTCCCGGTCCGCCGACACGACCCCCTTCCGGTCGGCCACCGCGACATCCCCGATCCCGGCCTCGACAAGCATCTTCGCGATGGCGACCCCCGCCGCACCCGCGCCCGAGATCACCGCCCGCAGCTCCCCGATCGACCGCCCGCTCAGCCGCGCGGCGTTCCGCAGCGCCGCCAGCGTGACGACCGCCGTACCGTGCTGGTCGTCGTGGAAGACCGGAATGTCCAGCCGTTCCTGAAGCTTCCGCTCGATCTCGAAGCACCGGGGCGCCGAGATGTCCTCCAGGTTGACCCCGCCGAACGACGGCGCCAGCCGCACCACCGTCTCGACGATCTCGTCCGCGTCCGTGCAGTCCAGCGCGATCGGCACCGCGTCCACGCCACCGAACTGCTTGAACAGGATGGCCTTCCCCTCCATCACCGGAAGGGACGCCTGCGGCCCGATGTCTCCGAGCCCGAGCACCGCCGTACCGTCCGTCACGACGGCCACGACCGATGACTTCCACGTGTACTCGTCGACCAGCTCCGGCCGCTCGGCGATCGCGCTGCACACTTTCGCGACCCCGGGCGTGTAGGCCAAGGACAGGTCGTCCTTGTCCCGCACCGGCACCGTGGCCTGCACGGCCATTTTGCCGCCGCGATGCAACGCGAACGCGGGATCGAGGTCGAGGGAGTCGACGGAAGAGTCACTGTCGCTGCGAGGATTGACGATCTCCGCTGCCACTTCGTAATACCCCTTAAGAGTTCATGAGTGAGGGTGTGTCCGCTCCTGGTGAGGAGCGGGCGGGACCGCGCAAGACCCAGGTCACTGATACGTACGGGCCTGTACGCGACGAGCGCGCCGCACACGCGCCCTGAGCCCCGGATGAGGGGTGTAAAGAACCTTCTTACCGGACGGACACCCCCCGCGACGAGTCCAATGGGCGCAAGCTCACATACCGACCCCCGCACACCTCACACGGCTCCCCGCACACTCCCCACCCGCACCCCACCCGCACCCCGTACGCACCCGCACACCACATCCCGTACGCACCCGCACGCCGCCCCGGTACGCCGCCCCCGTACACACCCCCACACGACTCCGTACGCACCCGCACGCCACCCCGGCCGCCCGCATGCCGGACACCCGCCACCACATGCCGGTGATACACCCCACACCCCGCCCCGCCCCGGCCCCGAGAACAACTTCCGGCCGACCCCCCGGCGCCGTAAATCTTGCGGCCAGCCACCCCGCACACGCCGATTCCCGCAAACCTTCGGCCGAGATTGACCGACCTGCTCCACTTCGCGCCCGTACCCGTTATCCGATTTTGACATCGCAGGTCCCCTGAACAGCGGCGTCCGAATGGCAAGATGCCGTAATCGCACGAGGTGGCGACACTCAAAGACGTGTGCCAACGCCACCCCTCGCGCACCGCCGTCGACAACCGCCGCGCGCACCCGTCGACCCACGGCGCCCGCCGGCCCCGCCGACGGACGCCCCGCCCCATCGGCTGCTCCAGTCAGGCTGCTCCACTCATCCGCCGGAGGAACCCACATGACCGCACGCTCCACCCGTCGCACGACCGCCGCGTCCTCCCGCACCGCCGCGGTCGGCGCGATCGCGGTCGCGGGCGCGCTGCTGCTCACCGGCTGCGGCGACCAGACCAAGGACAAGGACTCCGACGAGACCGCCTCGTCGAGCAGCGCCCCGCTGGCCGACAAGCTCCCCCAGGCCATCCGCGACAAGGGTGTCGTAAAGGTCGGTTCCGACATCGCCTACGCACCGGTGGAGTTCAAGGACGACTCCGGCAAGACGGTCGGTATCGACCCGGACCTCGCGGTGGCGATGGGCAAGCAGCTCGGCGTGACGTTCGAGTTCGAGAACGCCACCTTCGACACCCTGATCGGCGGCCTGGCGTCCAAGCGCTACGACATCGCCATGTCGGCGATGACCGACACCAAGGACCGCCAGGAGGGCGTCGACGCCGACACCGGCAAGAAGGTCGGCACCGGCGTCGACTTCGTCGACTACTTCACCGCGGGCGTCTCGCTCTACACCAACAAGGGCGACGACCAGGGGATCAAGACCTGGGACGACCTGTGCGGCAAGACGATGGCCGTGCAGCGCAACACGTTCTCCCACGACCTCGCCAAGGACCAGGCGAAGAAGTGTACGGAGGACGGCGAGAAGACCCTGAAGATCGAGCCGTTCGGCACCAACCCCGAGGCCGAGACCCGGATGCGTTCCAAGGGCGCGGACGTCGTCTCCGCCGACTTCCCGATCGCCGCGTACTCGGTGAAGAACTCCGGCGGCGGCAAGTACTTCGAGCTGGTCGGCGACCAGGTCGAGGCCGGCCCGTACGGCATCGCCGTGGCCAAGGACAACACCGAACTGCGGGACGCGCTCCAGGCGGCCGTCCAGGCCATCATCGACAACGGCGAGTACAAGAAGATCATCGACAAGTGGGGCGTGGCGGACGGCGCGATCACCGAGTCCAAGATCAACGGCGGCTCCTGACCGGCTGCCCGACCCGGTACCGACCCGGCACTGAAAGGCTCCACCCGTGACTGCTGACGTCAGCAAGACGGACGGCGACGGCCCCGGCACCACTCCCCCCGCCCGGCCGGAGGCCGTCAAGGCCATCCCGGTCCGGCACCCGTGGCGGTACGTGTCCGCGGTCGTCGCCCTCGCCCTCCTGGGCTCCGTCGTCTACGCCTTCGCCCAAGGCAAGATCAACTGGGGCGCGGTCCCCGACTACTTCTTCGACGACCGCATCCTCGAAGGCGTCTGGAACACCCTCCTGCTCACCGTGCTGTCGATGGTCATCGGCATCGTCGGCGGCATCCTGCTCGCGGTGATGCGTCTGTCGAAGAACCCGGTGACCTCGTCCATCGCGTGGTTCTACATCTGGTTCTTCCGCGGCACCCCGGTCCTGGTCCAGCTCTTCGTCTGGTTCAACCTCGGCCTGGTCTTCGAGTACATCAACCTGGGCCCGATCTACAAGGACTACTGGTCGTCCTTCATGACGCCGCTGCTCACGGCGCTGCTCGGCCTCGGCCTGAACGAGGCCGCGTACATGGCCGAGATCTGCCGGGCCGGCCTGCTCTCGGTCGACGAGGGCCAGACCGAGGCGTCGCACGCGCTCGGCATGAGCCAGGGCCGGACCCTGCGCCGGATCGTCATCCCGCAGGCGATGCGGGTGATCGTGCCGCCCACCGGCAACGAGGTCATCAACATGCTGAAGACGACCTCGCTCGTCTCGGCGGTGCAGTACTACGACCTGTTCAAGGAGGCGCAGGACATCGGCCAGAACGCGGGTTCCACGGTGGAGATGTACTTCCTCGCCGCCGCCTGGTACCTGATCATGACCTCGGTCCTGAGCGTCGGCCAGTACTACATCGAGCGCTACTACGCCCGGGGTTCGACCCGCGCGCTGCCCCCGACCCCGCTCCAGCGCTTCCGGTCCGCCGTCCTCCCCGCCCGCCGCCCGAAGGGAGTCCCGGCATGACCCAGGAGACGACACAGGCCGCCCCGATGGTGCGGGCCGAGGGCGTCCACAAGTCCTTCGGCCCGGTGGAGGTCCTCAAGGGCATCGACCTCCAGGTCGACTCCGGCGAGGTCTTCTGCCTCATCGGCCCCTCCGGCTCCGGCAAGTCCACCTTCCTGAGGTGTATCAACCACCTCGAGAAGATCAACGCCGGGCGTCTGTACGTCGACGGCGAGCTGGTCGGCTACCGGCAGAAGGGCGACAAGCTCTACGAGCTCAAGGACAGCGAGGTCGCCCGCAAGCGCCGGGACATCGGCATGGTCTTCCAGCGCTTCAACCTGTTCCCGCACATGACGGCCGTGGAGAACGTCATGGAGGCCCCGGTCCAGGTCAAGGGCGTGCCCCGGCCCCAGGCCCGGGACCGCGCCGGCGAACTGCTGGACCGCGTCGGCCTGGCCGACAAGGCGAACAGCTACCCCTCCCAGCTCTCCGGCGGCCAGCAGCAGCGCGTGGCGATCGCCCGGGCGCTGGCCATGGACCCGAAGCTGATGCTGTTCGACGAGCCGACCTCGGCGCTCGACCCGGAACTGGTCGGCGACGTCCTGGACGTCATGCGCGACCTGGCCGAGTCCGGCATGACGATGGTCGTCGTCACCCACGAGATGGGTTTCGCCCGCGAGGTCGGCGACAGCCTGGTCTTCATGGACGGCGGCGTGGTGGTCGAGTCGGGCAACCCGCGCGACGTCCTGACCGACCCGCAGCAGGAACGCACGAAGGCGTTCCTGTCCAAGGTGCTCTGAGGCCCCCGGCCGAACCGCGGGGGCGGTACGGAAACACGTACCGCCCCTGGCACCCGCCCCTCCCACTTCCTACTTCCTACTTCAGAGCCAGCAGCAACGTGTCCGAGGGTGAGCACCACACCGGCCGCACCTCCCCGAACCCCTTCTCCCGCAGCACCCGGGCGTGCCACGCCACCGGCGGCGTGTCCCCCTCGGCATGCTCGCCGTAGAGGGCGAACCGCCGGGCCGTGGGCTCCGCGAGCACCGGGTCCTCGGCGGCCAGTCGCCACCACTGGGACCAGTCCAGCGCCCCGTCCCGCCGGGCCGCCGCCATCCCGGCGTGCCGCAGTGCCCGCTCGGCCGCGTTGATCCGGGGCGTCGTGTCGTCGATCATGTGGTCCGCGTTCAGGAAGACACCACCGTCGCGGACCAGCTCCGCGACCCGACCGTAGAGAGCCGCGAGGGGTTCGGCGTGCAGCCAGTGCAGGGCCGTGGCGGTCAGTACCGCGTCGTACGAGTCGTACGGCAGTCCGTCCGCCCAACCGGGGTCCTTGAGGTCGGCGGTGACCAGCGAGACCCGCTCGTCACCGGCGAACGTACCCGCCGCGATGGCCAGCAGCGCCGGATCGAGGTCGACCCCGGTGCTGGTGGCCTCGGGGAACCGGGCGAGTACCCGCGCCGTGATACTGCCCGTGCCGCACGCGAGATCGAGCACCCGCGGCGCCGGGCCGACCAGGGCCGCCACCATGTCCAGCATGATCCGGAAGCGTTCCTCCCGGTCGGGCATGTACCACTCCTGCTGCCGGTCCCAGCTCTCCTGCCAGGCCTGCCAGTCGACACCGGCGGTGGTCGTGTCCGCGTCCGTCATGGAGCCCTCCCGAATACCGTGCGCGTAATACCCTGAAAGCACGATCAGCCATTACCCGACCGCAGGCACGACCATAGAGCCCCCTCGTAAGGACTACAAGTGGAACTGGCCTATTACTCGGATTACGCCGTACGTCTCGTCAACACCGAGGAACCGGCCCGGGGCAAGGACTCCCTGACCTCGGTCGCGGCCGTCCGCGAGCTGTTCGGCACCAACCAGTCGGCCGCCCGGCGGACCGCGGAGGCGGACGTCACCCGGTTCCGCGCGGTCCGCGCCCGGCTGCGCGCGGTCTTCGAGGCCGCCGACGCCGGCGACGAGACGCTCGCCGTGGACCTGCTGAACTCGCTGCTGCTGGAGTTCCCGGTCAGCCCCCAGATCTCCGGCCACGACCACCGCGACGACGACGGCCACCCCCTGTGGCACATGCACCTGGCGGACCACCCGTCCAACGCCACGGCCGGCTACGCCGCCATCGCCGCGATGGGCCTCGCCTTCCACCTCACCGAACACGGCGTGGACCGGCTCGGCCTGTGCGAGGCGTCCCCCTGCCGCAACGCCTACCTGGACACCTCCACCAACCGGTCCCGGCGCTACTGCTCCGACCGCTGCGCCACCCGCGCCAACGTCGCCGCCTACCGGGCCCGCAAACGCCTGGCGGCGGACCGGTCGGACAGCACCGGCCTGACCGCCGACAGCCCCCAGCGCAGCATCGCGAACGGCGACCGCCGCCCCGGCCTCAGCGGGCGGTAACGCAGCCGCACCCGCCCCAGCACCAGCTCCTCGGGCACGGCCCCGTAATCGGTGCTGTCACCCCCGGCGTACGCGTTGTCCCCGAGCACCCACCAGCCGCCCTCGCGCAACTCTACGGCCCGCTTGACGACCAGCAGGTCCTGTTGGAAGGGATGCCGCAGCACGACCACGTCCCCCGCCCGGACCCTGGCCCCCCAGTGCACCAGCAGCACGTCCCCGTGATGCAGCGTGGGCACCATGGACGGCCCGGTCACCTCGGCTGGTCCGAAGGGCAACGGCCCGCTCGCGCGCTCGGTCTCCTGCGACAGCTCCGGCATCACCCGGCACCTCCCCGGTCATTCCTCCACCAGTCTCAGTGTCACCCCGGACTTTTGTCCTAAGCCCACGGGGGCACTCGCGAAATCGCCTCCTCCAGGGAGTAATGTCCCCCCTGAGAAGACGATCACGAGGAAGGAACGCTTCATGCTTTCCCGCCTGTTTGCCCCCAAGGTCAAGGTCAGCGCCCACTGCGACCTGCCCTGCGGCGTGTACGACCCGGCCCAGGCCCGTATCGAGGCGGAGTCGGTCAAGGCCGTCCAGGAGAAGATGGCCGGCAACGACGACCCGCACTTCCAGGCCCGCGCCACGGTCATCAAGGAGCAGCGCGCGGAGCTGGCCAAGCACCACGTGTCGGTCCTGTGGAGCGACTACTTCAAGCCGCCGCACTTCGAGAAGTACCCGGAGCTGCACCAGCTGGTCAACGACACCCTGAAGGCCCTCTCGGCCGCCAAGGCGTCCACCGACCCGGCGACCGGCCAGAAGGCCCTGGACTACATCGCCCAGATCGACAAGATCTTCTGGGAGACGAAGAAGGCCTGACCACCGGTCGGCCTCCGGGAGGCCGGCGATCGGTGCACCATCGCGGGCCCACGGGCATGTCCGAAGGGGCCCGGCCACACCGGCCGGGCCCCTTCGCCGTGCGCGGGCCGGGGACCCGTACCGGAACCCAAGACCGGCCGCAGACCGGACAGACCTGCCGGCCGCTGTCCATAGCCCCGGCGTGAAGCGGCGCGGGCCCGCCGGAGGACGGGGCCGCACCCCGTGACGTGGGCGCGGCCCCGTCGGGCCGGAGCCGGGCGGTGCGGCCGTACGCCGACGGGCGCCGTACGGCTCTGCGGGCTCCGGGGTCTCGGACCACCGGCACCCGAGAGGCTGCCTCGGGTGCCACCCGAAGGGCCGTCTCAGGTGTTTCTGCGGGTCACGAACTCGGCCAGGGCGAGCAGACCGCCCGCCGCCTCCGGGTCGGGTACCGCCCGGGACAGTTCCTGCATCGCCCGGCCCATCCGGTCGGCCGCCTCGGCCTGGGCCCAGTCCCGGCCGCCCGCCCGCTCCACCAGCAGCGCGGTGGCGGCGAGGTCCTCCGTGGCCTCCTCGTACGGCCGCGCGTACAGCGCGGCCAGCTCGGCCGCCGCGGGGGTGCCGGAGGTGAGCGCGGCCACCACGGGCAGCGACTTCTTGCGCACCGCCAGGTCCGCGCCGGCCGGCTTGCCGGTGCGGCGCGGATCGCCCCACAGGCCGATCACGTCGTCGATCAGCTGGAAGGCGAGCCCTGCCTCCCGGCCGAACGCGTCCAGCGCCCGTACGTCCTCCTGGGGGGCGCCCGCGTACAACGCGCCCAGGGCGGCGGCACCGCCCAGCAGCGCGCCGGTCTTGGCCTCGGCCATGGCGAGCGTCTCGTCGAGGGTGATGCCGACCGGGCCGCGCCGCTCCATGGCCGTGTCCGCCTGCTGTCCCGCGCACAGTTCCACCACGCAGTCGGCGAGCCGGACGAGGGCCGCCGCGGACGCCGGGTGCGGGTCCTCGGCGAGCAGTCTCAGCGCCAGCGCCTGGAGCGCGTCGCCCGCCAGGATCGCGTCGGCGTCACCGAACACGGTCCAGGCGGTGGGCCGGTGCCGCCGGGTGGTGTCCCGGTCCATCACGTCGTCGTGCAACAGCGTGAAGTTGTGCACCAGTTCCACCGCGGCCGCCGCCCGCACGGCCGCCGCCGTGGCCTCGGGACCGCCGAGGGCGGCGGCCGAGGCGAGGACCAGCGCGGGCCGGATCGCCTTGCCGGAGTTGCCCGCCGCCGGTGTCCCGTCCGCCTCCTGCCAGCCGAAGTGGTGCAGCGCCACCCGGCCCAGCGGCCCCGGCAGGGAGCCGAGCGCGGACCGCAGCTCCGGGTCGACCGACGCCCGGGCCCGGCGCAGCAGGTCCGCCGCCTCGTGCCCGTCGGCGCCCTCCGGCTCGGCGGGCCCCCGCCCCTCGGCCGGCGGCCCCTGGGACACCGGCCCCCGGCTCGTGGGGCCTTCGGTCGCCGGCCGCCCGTCGTCCCGCTGTGTCCCGAGGGGACCGCGCCCTTGTGGTGTCACGTGCTCTTCCGGTGTCACGTGCCGTTCCAGCGACACGTCCGTCATGGACTCCCCCCGCCCCGGCCAGCCCACGGCGTCCGGGCGCCGGACGTCACCGCCAGCGGCCGATCTCGACGTTCTCCAGCACGCCGAGCGCGTCCGGCACCAGCACCGCCGCCGAGTAGTAGGCCGTGACCAGGTACTTGATGACGGCCTGTTCGTTGATGCCCATGAAGCGCACCGACAGGCTCGGCTCGATCTCGTCCGGGATGCCGGTGGCGCGCAGGCCGATGACGCCCTGGTCCGCCTCACCGGTACGCAGCGCGATGATCGAGGTGGTGCGGGCCTCGGTGACCGGGATCTTGTTGCACGGGTAGATCGGTACGCCGCGCCAGGTGGGGATGCGGTTGCCGGCGATGTCGATGGTCTCGGGGACCAGGCCGCGCTTGTTCAGCTCGCGGCCGATCGCGGCGATCGCGCGGGGGTGGGCGAGCAGCAGCTTGGTGCCCCGGCGCCGGCTGAGCAGCTCGTCGAGGTCGTCCGGTCCCGGCACGCCTTCGTGCGGCTGGATGCGCTGGTCGTACTCGCAGTTGTGCAGCAGGCCGAACTCGCGGTTGTTGACCAGCTCGTGCTCCTGGCGCTCCTTGAGCGCCTCGACGGTGAGCCGGATCTGCTGCTCGGTCTGGTTCATCGGCTGGTTGTAGAGGTCGGCGACGCGCGAGTGGATGCGCAGCACGGTCTGGGCGACGCTCAGCTCGTACTCGCGCGGCTTGGCGTCGTAGTCGACGAAGGTGTGCGGGATGTCCGGCTCGCCGCTGTGGCCGGCGGCGAGGTCGATCGCCTTCTCGCCGTGCTTGTTGGTGTCCTGCTGGGGCTCCGCGCGGCGCTGCTGGAGGTGCTCGCGCAGGGAGTCGCTGCGCTCGGCGACCTGGTCCACCGCCTGGCGGGGCAGCACCAGGACGGTGCAGGCGGTCACCGCGCGGGCGGTGTACTCCCAGATGGCGTCGCCGTCGAGCAGCGCCTGCTCGCCGAAGTAGGCGCCGTCGGCGAGGACCGCGAGGACCGCGTCGTCGCCGTAGGGGCCGGTGCCGACCTTCTCCACCTTGCCGTGCGCCAGCAGGTGGACCTCGTCGTTCGCGCTGCCGAACGAGGCGATCACGTCGCCCGGGCCGAACTGGCGTTGCTCGCAGCGCCGGGCCAGTTCCGAGAGCACCTCGTCGTCCTCGTACGACCGCAGGGCCGGCAGCTCGCCCAGCTCCGCGGGGATGACCTCCACCCGGTCGCCGGTCTTCACGAACGTCACCCGGCCGTCGCCCACGGCGAAGGTCAGGCGCCGGTTCACGCGGTACGTACCGCCCTGGATGTCCACCCAGGGCAGCATGCGCAGCAGCCAGCGGGAGCTGATCTCCTGCATCTGCGGTACGGACTTGGTCGTGGTGGCCAGGTTCCGCGCGGCCGCCGTGCCGAGGCTCTGCTGCGGCCTGGTCTGCTCGGTGCGGACCTCTTCGCCTACCGACATAAGGAATTGCCCTCCCGGTCATGCCCGGCGCGACCGCGCACGGGCATCGATGTGCAGGGGCCAGCCTTCCGCACGGAACGTGCCGGTGCTATTACCCGAAAGAGCGGGAATGGATCAGGCTCCGCCGGGGCAGACTTGGGCCTTCCGTCCCGCCCTTCCGGGACCCGGCGGCCCCTTCGAAGGCGCCTGCGGGGCAGCGAAGTTGTCCGAATCGGCTCGCACGGCGGCCGAACAGGCGGTAGACATGCCTCCGTTTTGGTACAAGCACCGTACGAGGCGGTCGCGTCGGGCGGTCGCGCGAAGGCTAAGGAGCCGGTGATGGCCACACCGATGTCCGCGAGCGGATTCCTGAGGGCGCTGAGGGCGGAGGGCCTCACGGTCGTCGAGGTGGGCGACTGGCGTACGCACAACCGCAACTCCAAGGGCGCCTGGGGCCCGGTGCACGGCGTGATGATCCACCACACGGTGACCAAGGGCAGCGCGCGGACCGTGGGCCTCTGCCGCAAGGGCTACGAGGGGCTGCCCGGCCCGCTGTGCCACGGCGTCATCACCAAGGACGGCAGAGTCCACCTGGTCGGCTACGGCCGGGCCAACCACGCCGGGCTCGGCGACGACGAAGTGCTGCGCGCGGTGATCGCCGAGAAGGCGCTGCCCAAGGACAACGAGGCGAACACCGACGGCAACGCCCGCTTCTACGGGTTCGAGTGCGAGAACCTGGGCGACGGCGACGACCCCTGGCCCGAGGCCCAGCTGGAGGCCATCGAGAAGGCCGCCGCGGCGGTCTGCCGGCACCACGGCTGGAACCAGCGGTCGGTGATCGGGCACCTGGAGTGGCAGCCGGGGAAGGTGGACCCGCGCGGGTTCACGATGGCGTCGATGCGCGAGCGCGTCCGGGACCGTCTCAAGTGACCCCGGCCCGCCCCGGCGCGTCCCGGCGCACGGGGTGACAATGGCCAGGTGACCAGTACCGCCGCCCTCGGCCCCCGGCTGCCCTCGCCGGTCCAGGAGCTCACCGACGAGCGGTTCGAGCGGCGCGGCGTACGGCTGCTGCTCAAGCGGGACGACCTGATCCACCCCGCGCTGGTCGGCAACAAGTGGCGCAAGCTGGCGCCGAACCTGGCGGCGGCGGCCGGCCGGCCGGTGCTGACCTTCGGCGGCGCCTACTCCAACCACCTGCGCGCCACCGCCGCCGCCGGGCGGCTGCTCGGCCTGTCCGCGGTCGGCGTGGTGCGCGGCCAGGAGCTGGCCGGCCGGCCGCTCAACGACTCCCTCGCGCGGTGCGCCGCCGACGGCATGCGGCTGCACTTCGTGGACCGGTCGACGTACCGCCGCAAGACCGAGCCCGAGACCCTGGCGGCGCTGCTGACGGCGGCCGGGGCGCCGGAGGCGTACGTGGTGCCCGAGGGCGGCAGCAACGCCGAGGCGGTACGCGGCTGCCGGGCCCTGGGCGAGGAGCTGGACGGGGCCGCCGACGTGGTCGCCGTCGCCTGCGGCACCGGCGGCACGCTGGCCGGGCTGGCCGCCGGTCTCGGCCCCGGGCAGCGGGCGCTCGGCGTCCCGGTGCTCAAGGGCGGCTTCCTGGCGGGCGACATACGGCGGCTCCAGGAGCGCGCGTTCGGCGGACCGCGCGGCACCTGGAGCCTGGACGACCGGTTCCACTTCGGCGGGTACGCGCGCGTACCCGCCGGGCTGGACCGCTTCGCCGCCGACTTCGAACACCGGCACGGGCTGCCCGTGGAGCGGCTCTATGTCGCCAAGTTGCTGCACGCCCTGCTCACCCTCACCGAGGAGGGTGCCTTCCCGCCCGGGACCGCGCTGGCCGCGGTGATCACCGGCCGCCCGTTCCCCGAGCACCCGTGAGTGCTCACGCGGTCTCCCGGTACGCCGCCGCCTCCTCCAGGTCCAGCCGGCGCAGCAGCGTGCGCAGCATCTCGTCGTCGATGTGCCGGCCGTCCCGGAGCTTGACGAAGACCTCGCGCTCGGCGCCGATCATCTCCCCGGCCAGCCGCCGGTAGGTGTCGTCGACGGTCTCCCCGGTGACGGTGTTCACCTGGCCGAGCCGTTCCCAGACGGCGTTGCGGCGGCGTTCCAGGACCGTGCGCAGCCGCTCGGCGAGCGGTCCGGGCAGCGCGTTGCGCGGGTCGGTGAGCAGGTCGTCCAGGCGCTGTTCGGCGACCCGGGACGCCTGTGCCTGGGCGTTGGCCTCGGCCAGCGTCTCGGCCTGGACGTCGTGGCCGGGGAACTTCAGCAGCCGGATCAGCGGCGGCAGGGTCACGCCCTGCACCACCAGGGTGCCGATGACGGTGGTGAAGGTGAGGAACAGGATGAGGTTGCGCTCGGGGAAGGGTTCGCCGCCGTGCACGGTGAGCGGGATGGAGAAGGCGATGGCCAGGGAGACCACGCCGCGCATCCCGGCCCAGCCGATGACGAAGGGCTGTTTCCAGGTCGGGTTCTCCTCGCGGGCACGCACGCGTGCCGACAGCAGGCGGGGCAGGAAGGTCGCCGGGTACGACCAGACGAACCGCGCGGCGACCACCACCAGGAAGAGCGCGAGCGCGTACCAGGCGGCCTCGATCCCCTCGTAGGCGCCGAGGCCCTTGAGGACCACGGGGAGCTGGAGGCCGATCAGGGCGAACACGGCCGACTCCAGGACGAAGGCGACCATCTTCCACACCGCGTCCTCCTGGAGGCGGGTGGCGAAACCGACCTCCCACGCGCGGTGGCCGAGGTGCAGCGCGACGACGACGACCGCCAGCACCCCGGAGGCGTGCACCTGCTCGGCCGCCGCGTAGGCGACGAACGGGATGAGCAGCGAGAGGGTGTTCTGGAGCAGCGGCTCCTTCAGCCGGGTGCGCAGCCAGTGCAGCGGCACCATGAGGATCAGTCCGACGCCGACGCCGCCGACCGCGGCGATCAGGAACTCGCCGATGCCGCCGGCCCAGGTGGCGCCCTCGCCGACCGCCGCGGCGAGCGCCACCTTGTAGGCGGTGATGGCGGTGGCGTCGTTCACCAGGGACTCGCCCTGGAGGATGGTGGTGATCCGGGACGGCAGTCCGACCCGGCGGGCGACCGCCGTGGCGGCCACGGCGTCCGGCGGCGCCACCACCGCGCCGAGCACCAGGGCGGCGGTCAGCGGCAGCCCCGGCACGATCAGGTAGGCGGCCCAGCCGACCACGAAGGTCGCGAACAGCACGTAGCCCACGGAGAGCAGGGCGACCGGCCGGACCTGGGCGCGCAGGTCCAGATAGGAGCTGTCGGTGCCCGCGGTGTACAGCAGCGGGGGCAGCAGCAGCGGCAGTACGACGTGCGGGTCGAGGGTGTAGTCGGGCACGCCGGGGACGTAGCTGACCGCCAGCCCCACGGCGACCAGCAGCAGTGGGGCCGGTACCGGTGTGCGCCGGCCCGCCGCGGCGACCGCCGCGCTCCCCGCCACCAGCAACAGCAGCGGCATCACATCCATGGTCCCGGCCCACCCTTTTCCTCCGCGCGGTCTTCCGCACGCCCGTCGTAACCTGGCAATCATGAAACAGTGCACGCATGCCGACGCGCTGCCGCACCCGGAGCCGGAGCCGCTGAGCGAGACCTGCCCGGAGTGCCTGGCCGACGGCACGGACCCGGTGCAGCTGCGGCTGTGCCTCACCTGCGGTCATGTCGGCTGCTGCGACTCCTCCCCGAAACGGCATGCCACGGGGCATCATGAACAGACCGGGCATCCCGTGATGCGGACCTTCGAGCCCGGCGAGAACTGGCGCTGGTGCTTCGTCGACCATGTGCTCGTGTAGCCGCGCAGGGGCGACAGGAAGGTACGGTTCGACCGCCTGACGTCTGGGTACGTCAACCCGGCGCGCGCTCTTCCGATTTGGACCCGCCCAACCCCTAGCCACTGTGCGTGTTCACGTGTTTACTATGAGTGACAGCAAGGGGTTGGGGTCTCGGGGACAGGAAAGTACGGAGCGCGATAACGTCACCGCTGAACCACGTATCGCGTCACCGCGTTACCCGAGGGGTGACCCTCGGCCCTGAAACGCTTGTACCACCTTGGAGGTGAGGGTGTCCCAGTTCGCAGGCGAGCCCGCGACCCAGGACTTCGTGGAAGTCCGGCTGCCGGCCGCGGGGGCCTACCTGTCGGTGCTGCGTACGGCGACGGCCGGCCTCGCGGCCCGTTTGGACTTCACCCTCGACGAGATCGAGGACCTGCGCATCGCGGTGGACGAGGCCTGCGCGATCCTGCTTCAGCAGGCCGTGCCCGGCTCCGTGCTCAGCTGCGTCTTCCGCCTTGTCGACGACTCGCTGGAGGTCACCGTCTCGGCACCGACCACGGACGGCCACGCGCCCGCGCGGGACACCTTCGCCTGGACCGTGCTGTCCGCGCTGGCGGGCAAGGTCTCCTCCGCAGTCGACGAGGACGACACCGTGTCGATCAGCCTCTACAAACAGCGCGGCGCGGGACCCGGGCCGGCGTGAGGGAGGACGGGCCGGTGCGGGACGAAGAGCGCGGCACGCGGGAGCTGCCGGCCGAGGGCACACGTTCTCCGAGCGGGGCCCGCGGCAGGGCGGCCGGCATCGACGGCATTCCCGAGCAGGCCCGTCCGCATCCCGAGGACGCCGGTGTCCGGTCCGGCCTCCCGGGCGGCGGGCAGCGGGCCGGGGAGCCGGACGACGCCGTGCAGAGCGTGCCTTCGGACGGGCGGGGCGGGGGCGATCCCGTTCTGCCCGGCCGATCGGAGGCGAGGGCTCCGGAAAGGGCTACGGGCGGGACCATGAGCGAGCACGAGCGACACTCCGAGGACGAGGTGCCCGGCGCGCGGAGCGTGCCGGCGCAGCACGGCCGGCACGACCGGCACGACCCCCAGGACCGCAGCGGGGCGCGTGCCCTCTTCGCGGATCTGCGCCGCATGGACGACGGCAGCGCCGAGTACGCGGAGCTGCGCAACCGGCTGGTGCGCATGCACCTGCCACTGGTCGAGCACCTCGCCCGCCGCTTCCGCAACCGCGGCGAGCCGCTCGACGACCTCACCCAGGTCGCCACCATCGGGCTGATCAAGTCGGTCGACCGGTTCGATCCGGAGCGCGGCGTGGAGTTCTCCACGTACGCCACCCCGACGGTCGTCGGCGAGATCAAGCGGCACTTCCGCGACAAGGGCTGGGCGGTGCGGGTGCCGCGCCGGCTCCAGGAGCTGCGGCTGTCCCTGACCACGGCGACGGCCGAGCTGTCCCAGCTGCACGGCCGCTCCCCCACCGTGCACGAGCTGGCCGAGAAGCTGGCCATCTCGGAGGAGGAGGTCCTGGAGGGCCTGGAGTCCGCCAACGCGTACTCCACGCTGTCGCTGGACGTCCCCGACACCGACGACGAGTCTCCGGCGGTCGCGGACACCCTCGGCGCGGAGGACGAGGCGCTGGAGGGGGTGGAGTACCGGGAGTCGCTCAAGCCGCTCCTGGAGGATCTGCCGCCCCGGGAGAAACGCATCCTGCTGCTGCGCTTCTTCGGCAACATGACGCAGTCGCAGATCGCGCAGGAGGTCGGCATCTCCCAGATGCACGTGTCCCGGCTGCTGGCCCGCACGCTGGCCCAGCTGCGGGAGAAGCTGCTGGTCGAGGAGTAGGGCCAAGAGGAGCAGGGCCAAGAGAGCAGGGCCAAGAGAGCAGGGCCGAGGAGAGAGCTCCGCCGGCGCCGTTACCGCTGCGGCGGCCGGCCGGGTCCCCGGATGCCGAGGGCCCGGGTGGTCTCGGGGTTGACGAGCAGGACCAGCGCCGCGACGGCCACCGCGGCCAGCGCGATGCCCCCCGGGATCGCCATGCTGTCGGCCTGGAGCAGGTTGTAGGCCACCGGCAGCGCCATGATCTGCGTGATCACCGCCGGGCCCCGGCTCCAGCCGCGCCGGGCCAGCAGCCCCCGGGCGGCGAGCAGCGGCAGCAGGGCCAGGACGATCAGGGTGACGCCGCCGGTGACCGCCTGGGTGCGGTCGTCGGGGTGGCCCGTGAGACCGCCGACGAGGATCCAGGCGCCGCCGGCGACGAGTGCGAGGCCCTCCAGACCGGCGAGCGCCGCGGCGGCGGTCACCCGGGCGGGACGGGCGCCCGCCTCCTCGGCGGGGGCGGCTCCATCGGTACGGGGGTTCTGCTCGCTGCTCACCCCAGCAGGGTAGCCCGCACCGCGGGGCCGCTCCGGGGCGAGGTTCCCGTACCCCGTCGACCACCCGCCGCCGGGACCCTCTGCCAGTGCCGGGGGCGCCCGTGGTGAGGTTCACGTCGGTCAGGTGTCCTGATCCACCGATCGGCCTGGGCCCGGTACCACCCAGTAGGTACGCTCGTCCCATGCGTGCACTTCTCGTGGTCAACCCGGCGGCAACCACCACGAGCGCGCGCACGCGCGAAGTACTGATCCACGCGCTCGCCAGCGAGATGAAGCTGGAGGCGGTCACCACCGAGTACCGCGGGCACGCCCGTGACCTGGGCCGGCAGGCCGCGCAGAGCGACGACGTCGAGCTGGTGGTGGCGCTCGGCGGCGACGGCACGGTCAACGAGGTCGTCAACGGCCTGCTGCACGCCGGCCCCGACCCGGACCACCTGCCGCGCCTCGCGGTCGTCCCCGGCGGTTCCACCAACGTCTTCGCCCGCGCCCTCGGCCTGCCCAACCACGCGGTGGAGGCCACCGGCGCCCTGCTGGACGCGCTGCGCGAGGGCAGCGAGCGGACCGTCGGGCTGGGGCTGACGTCGGGCACCCCGGGGACCGAGGACGAGGCGGTGCCGTCCCGCTGGTTCACCTTCAACGCGGGCCTCGGCTTCGACGCCGGCGTGGTCGGCCGGGTCGAACAGCACCGCGAGCGGGGCCGGAAGTCCACCCACGCGCTCTACGTCCGTCAGGTGCTGCGCCAGTTCTTCGGCGAGGCGCACCGGCGGCACGGGACGATCACGCTGGAGCGGCCGGACGCCGACCCGGTGACCGATCTGGTGCTCTCCATAGTCTCGAACACCTCGCCGTGGACCTTCCTGGGCAATCACCCGATGTACGCGTCGCCTAAGGCTTCGTTCGATAAAGGGCTCGACGTACTCGGTCTCAGCCGCATGACGACGACCGCGGTCGCCCGGTATGGCACCCAGTTGCTCACTTCGTCCCCCGAGCGCGGACCCCACGGCAGACACGCGGTCTCTCTGCACGACATGTCCGAGTTCACCTTGCATTCGAAGGTCCCGCTCCCCCTCCAGATGGACGGTGACCACCTGGGGCTGCGCACGAGCGTGACGTTCACAGGCGTACGCCGTGCACTGCGTGTGATTGTGTGAGCAGAAGCGGCGAAAGTCCTTTCACTCGAACGTTTAGGCCACGGTCCACCCCTTAGAAGTACGGCTGTGACCTAGTCGACACCGAAGAATCAAAAAAAACTTTCCGGAAGGGGTTGTATCCGCCGCTGAGGTTTGCGAGTCTCTACGTGGCGATCGGGACGGCCCGCAACATCGGCCTCCACAGATCACCGGAACCCCTCTTCAAACCAAGGACCACGCCAGGGAACCTGGCAGTCGGCCCTTCCCTTGTTGAGGGATTCGTGAAAGCGTTCACATTCACAAGCAATCTGCATGTAATACCAAGGAGAGGTAGCAGCCATGGACTGGCGTCACCGCGCCGTTTGCCGCGAGGAAGACCCCGAGCTCTTCTTCCCCATCGGCAACACCGGTCCTGCGCTGCTGCAGATCGAGGAAGCCAAGGCCGTCTGCCGCCGCTGCCCCGTCATGGAGCAGTGCCTGCAGTGGGCGCTCGAGTCCGGTCAGGACTCCGGCGTCTGGGGTGGTCTCAGCGAGGACGAGCGCCGTGCCATGAAGCGCCGCGCCGCCCGCAACCGGGCCCGTCAGGCCTCCGCCTGACACACCCGCCCCACGACAGCCTCAGCTTGGCGGCGCGTACAGCGAGTACGCATCCCCCCGCCCCCGAGCCGCAGCGCGCAGTACCCCCGCAGCGAGCACTGGCCCCGGATCACTGTTGATCCGGGGCTTTTTGCTGCGCCGGGCACCGGCAGCAACCGCCTACTTCTGTGAGCGCACCGGCAGGTCGAGGATCACCCGGGTGCCGCCGCCGGGCGCCGGCACCATGTCGAAGGAGCCGCTCAGCTCGCCCTCCACCAGCGTGCGGACGATCTGGAGGCCGAGGTTGCCCGAGCGGTGCGGGTCGAAGTCCGCGGGCAGGCCGACCCCGTCGTCCTGGACGGTGACCAGCAGCCGCGCCTCCTTCGACGTGCCGCCGCGGACCGCGGAGACCTCCACCGTGCCGGTGTCGCCCTCCCGGAAGCCATGCTCCAGCGCGTTCTGCAGCACCTCGGTCAGCACCATGGACAGCGGGGTCGCCACCTCGGCGTCCAGGATGCCGAAGTGACCGGTGCGCCGGCCGGTGACCTTGCCCGGCGAGATCTCGGCGACCATCGCGAGGACCCGGTCGGCGATCTCGTCGAACTCCACCCGCTCGTCCAGATTCTGGGACAGCGTCTCATGCACGATGGCGATCGAGCCGACCCGGCGGACCGCCTCCTCCAGCGCCTCGCGCCCGCGTTCGGACTCGATGCGCCGGGCCTGGAGCCGGAGCAGGGCGGCCACCGTCTGGAGGTTGTTCTTCACCCGGTGGTGGATCTCCCGGATGGTGGCGTCCTTGGTGATCAACTCGCGCTCCCGGCGGCGCAGTTCCGTGACGTCCCGCAGCAGCACCAGGGAACCGATGCGGGTGCCCTTGGGTTTGAGCGGGATGGCGCGGAACTGGATCACGCCGTCGGCGGCCTCGATCTCGAACTCGCGCGGCGCCCAGCCGCTGGCCACCTTGGCCAGCGCCTCGTCCACCGGCCCGTGGGTCGGGGCGAGTTCGGCGGTGGTACGGCCCAGGTGATGGCCGACCAGGTCGGCGGCGAGGCCCATGCGGTGGTAGGCCGACAGGGCGTTCGGCGAGGCGTACTGGACGATGCCGTCGCCGTCGACCCGGATCAGGCCGTCACCGACGCGCGGCGAGGCGTCCATGTCGACCTGCTGGTTCTCGAACGGGAAGGCGCCCGCCGCGATCATCTGGGCGAGGTCGGAGGCGCTCTGCAGGTAGGTGAGTTCGAGGCGGCTCGGGGTGCGCACGGTCAGCAGGTTGGTGTTGCGGGCGATCACACCGAGCACCCGGCCCTGGCGCCGGACCGGGATCGACTCGATGCGGACCGGGACCTCCTCGCGCCACTCCGGGTCGCCCTCGCGCACGATCCGGCCCTCGTCCAGGGCGATGTCCAGCATGGGGCGCCGGCCGCGCGGGACGAGGTGCCCGACCATGTCGTCCTGGTACGAGGTGGGGCCGGTGTTCGGCCGCATCTGCGCGACGGAGACGTACCGGGTGCCGTCCCGGGTGGGGACCCACAGGACCAGGTCGGCGAAGGAGAGGTCGGAGAGGAGCTGCCACTCCGACACCAGCAGGTGCAGCCATTCCAGGTCGGACCTGTCGAGGGCGGTGTGCTGGCGTACGAGTTCGTTCATGGAGGGCACGGGGTTGAGCGTACCTGGCGGTACGGACCGCCCCCGGAATCAGCCGCCTTCGGGCCCCTGGGGGGCACCCGCGGGCCGCGGCGCCTGGGAGGGACCCTCAACCCTCCCGGCACCGCAGCCCGGAGCAACCACGGCCGTGGGGTGTGCGGTCCCGGTCGGCCGAAGGTCGAGGAGCCGGAGCAGTCAGGGCAGAGAGCCTCGGATCCTCGGTCCGCCCTCCTGTGCGGGGAGAGCGGAAGCATGACGTCATTCTGGACTAGACCACTAGTGGTGTCCATGCATCGGAACGGGTCAGTCGTTGTCGGTTTCCCACGACTGCTCGGACGTCCGAGCAGTCGGCAGCAGCCTAGCCCGGACGGGGCAAGCGCGGGACCGGTAAGGGGCCGCTCTGTTAGATTGGTCCGAGGATTGGTCTAAACCACAGAACGGCTAAACCACAGAACGGCAGGCCAGCGTGGAAGTTGTCATCGTTTCGGACGCCAGGGCGGGCGGCGAGCTGATCGCCGAGGCCATGGCGCAGCTGCTCAGGCGCAAGTCCGACGCCCTGCTCGGGGTGGCCACCGGCTCGACGCCACTGCCCGTGTACGAGGCGCTCGCGGCGAAGGTGCGCGCGGGTTCGGTGGACACCGCGCGGGCCCGGATCGCCCAGCTCGACGAGTACGTGGGGCTGCCGGCCGACCATCCGGAGTCGTACCGGTCGGTGCTGCGGCGCGAGGTGCTTCAGCCGCTCGGCATCGGCATGGACGCGTTCCTGGGGCCGGACGGCACGGCGGCGGACGTACAGGCGGCGTGCGAGGCGTACGACCGGGCGCTGGCCGGGGCCGGCGGGGTCGACCTCCAGCTGCTGGGGATCGGCACCGACGGGCACATCGGTTTCAACGAGCCGTGTTCCTCGCTGGCCTCGCGGACCCGGATCAAGACGCTGACCGAGCAGACCCGGGTGGACAACGCGCGGTTCTTCGGCGGTGACATCGCGCAGGTGCCGCACCACGTGATCACGCAGGGCATCGGCACCATCCTGGAGGCCCGGCACCTGGTGCTGCTGGCCACCGGCGAGGGCAAGGCGGACGCGGTCGCCGCGACGGTGGAGGGACCGGTGGCGGCGGTGTGCCCGGCCTCGGCGCTCCAGCTCCACCCGCACGCCACCGTCGTGGTCGACGAGCCGGCCGCGTCCAAGCTGAAGCTGGCCGACTACTTCCGGCACACCTACGCCAACAAGCCGGAGTGGCAGGGCATCTGAGTCCCCGGTACGGACGGACGGACCGAAAAGGCGCCGGCTCCCTCTCAGGGGGCCGGCGCCTTTCGCGGTACGTACCTGCCATCACACCCCCGCGACGACCTCCGCCGCCGCCCGGCCGCAGACCCGGGCCGCGCCGTGGGTGGCCAGGTGGAGGGCGCCGCGGGGCGGGGCCTGCGGGATGCCCATCTCGACCACGATCGTGTCGGGGCGGGCGGCCAGCAGGGTGTCCAGGGCCGTCGCCATCCAGGGGTGGCGGTGCTCGTCGCGGACCACGGCCACCACCCGGCGCGCCCCGGCCGCCCGCAGCACCTCGGGGCCGGCCGCCGGACCGGTGAAGCTGCCCGTCTCCGTCCCCGGCAGCAGCCGCGACAGCTCGGCGGCGACGCCCCAGGGGGTCTCGTCGCCGACCGCGATGTTCGGGGCGGGGGTGAGCTGGGCGACGTAGGGCGGTGCGGTGAGGGGGGCGAACGGGGCGCCGGTGACCCGCAGGGCGCGGCGGGCGGCGCGCAGGCCGACCTCCGGGTCGGGGGCGGGCCGGGTGCCGGAGTTGCGGGCGGCCGTCGTCCAGCGGGCCAGCGAGCGGACCCGTTCGGCGGCGTCGGCGAGGCGTTCCTCGGGCAGTTCGCCGGCGCGGACGGCGCCGACCAGGGCGTCCCGCAGCCGCCGTACGGTGTCCTCGTCGCTGAGGCCGCCGCCCACGCAGATGGCGTCGGCGCCGGCCGCGATGGCCAGGGCGGTGCCGCGTTCGATGCCGTAGGTGCCGGCGATGGCGCGCATCTCGATGCCGTCGGTGACGATCAGGCCGTCGTAGCCGAGTTCCTCGCGGAGCAGTTCGGTCAGCACCCGCCGGGAGAGGGTGCCGGGAAGGTCGGGGTCCAGGGCCGGGGCCAGGATGTGGGCGCTCATCACCGCGCGGGTGCCGGCGGCGATCGCGGCGCGGAAGGGGACGAGGTCGCGCTCCGCCAGCACCGTGGCGTCCGCGTCGATCCGGGGCACCGCGTGGTGGGAGTCGACGGCGGTGTCGCCGTGGCCCGGGAAGTGCTTGGTGCACGCCGCCACGCCCGCCGACTGCAGGCCGGTGACATAGGCGGCGGTGTGCCGGGCGACCAGGGCCGGGTCGGCGCCGAAGGAGCGGACGCCGATCACCGGGTTGTCGGGGTTGGCGTTGACGTCGGCGGCCGGGGCCCAGTCGAAGTCGACGCCGCAGGCGGCGAGCCGGCGGCCGAGTTCGGCGGCGACCGCCCGGGTCAGAGCGGTGTCGTCGACCGCGCCGAGGGCGTTGTTGCCGGGGAAGGACGATCCGGTGCGCACCTCCAGCCGGGTGACGTCGCCGCCCTCCTCGTCGATGGCGATCAGTACGTCGTCGCGTTCGGCGCGGACCTGCGCGGTGAGCGCGGCGACCTGCTCGGCGGTGTGGATGTTGCGGCCGAACAGGGCGACCGCGGCCAGTCCTTCGCCGAGCCGGCGCAGCAGCCAGTCGGGGGCGGTGGTGCCGGTGAAGCCGGGCTGGAGGACGGCGAGCGCGTCGCGGGTGAGGGTGTCGGTGCCGCTGGTGAGTGTCGTCATCGGTGGCGTCAGCCCTTCACGGCACCGGCGGTCAGGCCGCTGACGGCCCGGCGCTGGAGGAAGACGAACAGGATCAGGATCGGGATGGCGAAGAGCGAGGAGGCGGCCATGGTCGCGCCCCAGTCGTCGCCGAAGACGGTCTGGAAGCTGGACAGCCACAGCGGCAGGGTCTGCGCCCCGGCCTCCTTGTTGACCACCAGGACCAGCGGGAACTCGTTCCAGGCGGTGATGAAGCCGAACATGGAGGTGGACATCAGGCCCGGGGCCAGCAGCGGCAGGATGACCAGCCGGAACGCCTGCGGGCGGGTGCAGCCGTCGACCATCGCGGACTCCTCCAGCTCCTTGGGCACGGCGGCGACGAAGCCGCGCAGCGTCAGGATGGTGAAGGGCAGGATCATCATCGTGTAGAAGAGCGTCAGCGGGACCAGGCTGTTCAGCATCGAGGCGTCCCGGACGATCATGTAGATCGCGATGATCATGACTTCCCAGGGTGCCATCTGGGCACACATGAAGCCGATGATGAAGCCGCGCCGCCCCTTGAACCGCATCCGGGCCAGCGCGAAGGCGCCGAGCAGCGCGACGACCAGGGAGAAGACCACCGCGAGGACGGTGACGATCAGCGAGTTGGCGACCATCGTCCAGAAGTTGTCGGCGTCGATCGCCGTCCGGAAGTGGTCGAAGGTGACCTCGGTCGGGAACCAGACCGGGGTCTCCGAGATGATGTCGCCGGTCGGTTTGAACGCCGTGGCGAACATCCAGTACACCGGGAAGACGAAGCCGATGAACAACACGACGGCCGTGACGTTGGGCCACAGGCGGCCGAAGAGCGAGCGCTTCACGCCTCGTCCTCCTCTTGCTTGAGCACGATCCTCAGGTAGTACGCGGTCAGGCCGAGCATGATCAGGATGGTCAGGACGGCGATCGCCGCGCCCATGCCGTAGTGCTGGTTGCCGACGCCCTCGACGTAGGCGTAGACGGGCAGGATCTCGGTGAGCCGGTCCGGGCCGCCGCCGTTGAAGCTGAAGACCTGGACGAACGCCTTGAAGACCCAGATGATCTCCAGGAACGTCGTCGCGTACAGGAACGGCCGCAGGAACGGCATGGTCACGGTGGTGAAGCTGCGCCAGACCCCGGCCCCGTCCAGGGCGGCGGCCTCGTAGAGCTCGCCGGGGATGGTGGTGGTCGCCGCGTAGAGGTTGATCGCGACGAACGGGATGGACATCCAGACGATCAGCAGGGTGACGACGAAGAACGTCGACAGCTGGCTGCTGGTCCAGGAGTAGTCGGCCATCGAGTGCCAGCCGAGCTTGTCCAGGACCCAGTTGACGACGCCGAAGCGCTGGGCGAACAGCCACTGGTAGACAGTGGTCGCCGCGACCACCGGCATCGCCCAGGCCAGCACCAGGCCGATCAGCAGGGTGACTCGCATCCGCTTGCCGAGCCGGGCCAGCAGCAGGCCGGTCAGGGTGCCCGCGATCATGATCAGGGCGACGTTGACCGCCGTGAACAGGATCGAGCGCAGGGTGACCCGCCAGAAGTCCTCGCCGGTCAGGACCTGCTTGTAGTTCTCGACGCCGTTCCACTCGGTGGCGTGCTGGATCAGCTGCGCCATGTTGAGGTTCTGGAACGACAGCAGCAGGTCCTTCAGCAGCGGCCAGCCGAGCAGCAGCACGGTGGCCGCGACGGCGGGCAGCAGCAACAGGTAGGGGGCGAGCCGGCCGGCCCGCGACCCGGCTTTCGGGGCCGGCCCGCCAGCTGCCCCACCGGCCGTCCCCCGGACGTCCGACGGGCCGGACGGCGGCCGTTCGGTCTGCACGGTCATGCTCGCGATCTCTCTACTCGGCCTGTACGACACCGGGCACGGGGACCGGTACGGCAGCCGGTCCCCGTGTCCGCCGAAGCGCTTGCGGCTGCTACTGCTGCTGCGCCAGGCGCTTGTTGAACTCGCCCTCGACCTGCTTCGCGGCCGCCGCCGGGGACTTCCCGTTCAGCACGGCCGTCATGTACGTCTTGATCGGGTTGGGCGCGTTCTCCACCGCGGCCCACTCCGGGATCAGCGGCGTGGTGCCGCCGACCGCGGCGGCCGGCGCGGCGGCCTCGGCCGGGGCGTTGCCCTTCAGGTTGGTCTGCAGCGACTCCTTGTTCGGGATGACGCCGTTCTCCTTGGCGAGCTGGCCCTCGAACTTGTCGGACAGGGCGAGCTTCAGGAACTCCTTGGCCAGGTCCTGCTTGCTGGAACCGGCCGCGACGGCCAGGTTGGAGCCGCCGAGGAAGACGCCCTCGGGCTTGTCGGCCGTGGCGCCCGGGATGGTGAAGTAGCCGATGTCCTGCTCGATCTTCGGGTTGGCCTGGATGGCGGTGGCGGCCTCCCAGCCCATGCCGATGAAGGCGCCGACGTCGCCCTTGGCGAACACCTCGGCCTGCTGCGGGGTGGCCTCGTCCTTGTCCTTGGGGGCGTCGGAGAGGGCCTGGAACTTCTGGTAGGTCTCCATCGCCGCGGTGACCTTGGGGTCGTCGAGGTTGGAGACGTACTTGTCGCCGTCCTTCTTGACCAGTTCGGCACCTTCTCCGACCACCAGGCCGACGAAGTGGTACCAGTTCTGACCGGGCAGGTAGATCGGCTCGGCGTCGGTCTTGTCGCCGATGGTCTTCAGGTCGGCGTAGAACTCGTCCCGGGTCTTGGGCGTGTCCTTGATGCCCGCGTCGGCCCAGACCTGCTTGTTGTAGACGACGACGCGGTTGGCGAAGTACCAGGGCGTCGCGTACTGCTTGCCCTCGTAGACGGACGAGGCGTTGAGGGACTCGGTCCAGTCGCCGCCGATCTCGGACTTCAGGTCACCGAGGTCGGCGAGGCCGCCGGTCTTGGCGTAGGCCGGGGTCTGGGTGTTGCCGATCTCGAAGACGTCCGGCGGGTTCTCCTCGGAAAGGGCGGTGGTCAGCTTCTGCTGGATGCCGTTCCACTGCTGGATCTCGAACTTGACCTTCGATCCGGTCTGCTTCTCGAAGGCGGCGCCCAGGTCCTTCTGCCACTTGTCCGGGGAGGAGCCGTCCATCACCCACACGGTGAGGGTCTGGCCCTTCGTCCCGGCCTCGCTGTCGCCGCCGTCGCCCCCGCACGCCGCGATGGAGACCATCATGCCCGCGACACCGATCGCGGATATCAGCTTGCGCTTCACGCCACCCTCCTCAGGGATGCCACAACCCCCCTGCCTCCCCGCGGTAACTCGCCGACGCGTGACCGCCCTTGGGGCCGGGACTGGACCAATGGTGTAGACCAGTACGGGGAGACTGGCCCAGACCAATAAGACTGTCAAGGGTGTTCCACCACCCTCCGGGCCTCCGTGATGCGACCGAGATATGCAGGGTTCCTTCATTCCGCGAGCCGCCGCCCGGACCCCGCCCGGCGCCTGTACCAGACCGCCGCGGACCGCGGTCCGAAGGGGCTCCGCGGGCGCGTACCACCGGGTCTTGACGGCGCGGTGGACTAGACCAACGGGGGTCGCGCAGGTATACAGAGTGAGTCACGGAGCGTGCGGGGCCACCCGGTAGCGAGCCGTGCCACGATGTGAGCCGTGGCCGACCGGGGACGTCGGCCGCTTCGGCATCCGGAGCCGGGAAGGCAGCGATGAGCACCGACGTCAGCAGTGCGGAGAACGAGGGTGGGGCGAGTGTCCGTACCGCGCGCGTGCCCAAGTACTACCACCTGAAGAAGCACCTGCTGGACATGGTGCGGACCCAGGCGCCCGGCACCCCGGTCCCGCCGGAGCGCACGCTGGCCGCCGAGTTCGACACCTCCCGCACCACGGTCCGCCAGGCCCTCCAGGAACTGGTGGTCGAAGGCCGCCTGGAGCGCATCCAGGGCAAGGGCACCTTCGTCGCCAAGCCCAAGGTCTCGCAGGCGCTGCAACTGACCTCCTACACCGAGGACATGCGCGCCCAGGGCCTGGAGCCCACCTCGCAGCTCCTCGACATCGGCTACATCACCGCCGACGACCGGATCGCCGCGCTCCTCGACATCACCGCCGGCGGCCGGGTGCTGCGCATCGAGCGGCTGCGGATGGCCAACGCCGAGCCGATGGCCATCGAGACCACCCACCTGAGCGCCAAGCGCTTCCCGGCGCTGCGCCGCTCGCTGGTCAAGTACACGTCCCTCTACACGGCACTCGCCGAGGTCTACGACGTCCGCCTGGCCGAGGCCGAGGAGACCATCGAGACCTCGCTGGCCACCCCGCGCGAGGCCGGCCTGCTCGGCACCGACGTGGGGCTGCCGATGCTGATGCTCTCCCGGCACTCCCGGGACCGGGACGGACAGCCGGTGGAGTGGGTGCGGTCGGTGTACCGGGGGGACCGGTACAAGTTCGTGGCCCGGCTCAAGCGGCCGGTCGAGTAAGCCATTTGAGGCGTCCGCGTACCTAGCCGAACGGCGCTCGCTGTTCTACGTTCCTCCCGTCGCCGCGTGGACGGGAGGGCTCCCCCAGTGCGTACCGCGAACCCTCGTACGGTCGTCGTGTGGGCCCTGGTCGCGCTGGTCGGCGCGGCGGGCTGGTCGGTGCTGGCGCTGTCCAGGGGCGAGGAGGTCTCGGCCGCCTGGATGGTGGCGGCGGCCCTCGGCTCGTACGCCATCGGCTACCGCTTCTACGCCAGGTTCATCGCGCGCCGCGTGCTCGAGGTCGACGGGACCCGGGCCACCGCGGCCGAGCGGCTGGACAACGGCATCGACTTCCACCCGACCGACCGCCGGGTGCTGCTCGGCCACCACTTCGCCGCCATCGCGGGCGCCGGACCGCTGGTCGGGCCGGTACTGGCCGCGCAGATGGGCTATCTGCCCGGCACCATCTGGATCATCGTCGGGGTGATCTTCGCGGGCGCGGTGCAGGACATGATCGTGCTGTTCTTCTCCACCCGCCGGGACGGCCGCTCGCTGGGGCAGACGGCCCGGGAGGAGATCGGCCCGTTCGGCGGGGCGGCGGCGCTGGTGGCCGCGTTCGCCATCATGATCATCCTGCTCGGGGTGCTGGCCCTGGTCGTCGTCAACGCGCTGGCCGGCTCCCCGTGGGGCACCTTCTCCATCGCGATGACCATCCCGATCGCCCTGCTGATGGGCTGCTACCTGCGGGTGCTGCGCCCCGGCCGGGTGGTGGAGGTCTCCCTGATCGGCGTGGCGCTGCTGCTCCTCGCGCTGGTCTCCGGCCGCTGGGTCGCCGAGTCGTCCTGGGCGGACGCCTTCACCCTCGCCCCCGCCACCCTGGTCGTCTGGCTGGTGGCGTACGGCTTCATCGCCTCGATCCTGCCGGTGTGGATGCTGCTCGCGCCGCGCGACTACCTCTCCACCTTCCTGAAGATCGGCACGATCGTGCTGCTCGCGCTGGGTGTCGTCGTCTCCCTGCCGACGCTGCGGATGGACCCGGTCACCGACTTCGCCGCGCGCGGCGACGGTCCGGTCTTCGCGGGGTCGCTCTTCCCGTTCGTCTTCATCACCATCGCCTGCGGCGCGCTGTCCGGCTTCCACGCGCTGATCTCCTCGGGCACCACGCCCAAGATGATCCAGAAGGAGACGCAGGTCCGGATGATCGGCTACGGCTCCATGCTGATGGAGTCGTCGGTCGCGGTGATGGCCCTGGTGGCGGCGAGCGTGATCGACCCGGGCCTGTACTTCGCGATGAACGCGCCGGCGGGGGTGATCGGCGACACGGTGCAGAACGCCTCGCAGGTGGTGACCGGCTGGGGCTACGCCATCTCGCCGGGCGACCTGGCGCGGGCGGCGCGGGAGGTCGAGGAGGCGAGCCTGCTCTCCCGCACCGGCGGCGCGCCGACGCTGGCGATCGGCATCTCGCAGATCTTCTCCGACGTCACCGGCGGGAGCCTGCGCGCGTTCTGGTACCACTTCGCCATCATGTTCGAGGCGCTGTTCATCCTGACCGCGGTGGACGCCGGCACCCGGGTCGGCCGCTTCATGCTCCAGGACATGCTGGGCAACGTGCACCGGTCGTTCCGGAACGTCAGCTGGAAGCCGGGCCTGGTCCTCACCAGCGCGCTCGTCTGCGGGGCGTGGGGCTACTTCCTGTGGGTCGGCGTCCACGAACCCCTCGGCGGCATCAACCAGCTGTTCCCGATCTTCGGCATCGCCAACCAGCTCCTCGCGGCGGTCGCGCTGGCCGTCTGCACCACCCTGCTGGTGAAGTCCGGCCGCCTGAAGTGGGCCTGGATCACCGGGATTCCGCTGGCCTGGGACGCCACGGTGACGCTGACCGCGAGCTGGCAGAAGGTCTTCTCCGGCGACCCCAGGGTCGGCTTCTTCAAGCAGCGCCAGGTCTTCCAGGACGCCATCGACCGGGGCGAGGTGCTGGCGCCCGCCAAGTCCATGGCCGACATGCGCACCGTCGTCACCAACTCCACGGTGGACGGCGTCCTCACCGCCGTACTGGCCCTGCTGATCGTGGTGGTGATCGCGGACGCCCTGCGGGTCTGTGTCCGGCATGTCCGCCGCCCCGCGCTCTCCACCCTCAGCGAGGCACCGTACGTCGAGTCGCGGATCGTCGCCCCGGCCGGGCTGATCCCGACCCGCGAGGAGAAGGAGGCGGCCCGCCGTGCGACGTCTGTTTAGGGCCGTGCGCTGGTACCTGCGGGAGCTGACCGACGAGACGGCCTACGACCGCCATGTCGCCCATCTGCGCGTCCACCGGCCCGAGGCCCGGGTGCCGTCCCGGCGCGACTTCGAGCGGATGCGCTCGGACCGGCGGGAGGCGGACCCGCGTTCGGGTTTCCGCTGCTGCTGAGAAGCCTCGCGGACCGATATACGGACCGGGTCTTCCGCTGTCGTGTCACCGTCACCTAGATTGCCTGCGCGTTACTTCTGGTGATCAGTGAGGGGACGGAGCCGCCGTATGTCGCAACCAGCTCAGCCGGGCAGAGAGCCGGTGGTGACGCCGGTCCGGGTCGTCATCGGCCTCTGCCTCGTCGCACCGTTCGTGGCCATGCTGTGGGTCGGTTCCTACGCGAAGACCGACCCGGCCTTCATCGGCATCCCGTTCTTCTACTGGTACCAGATGGCCTGGGTGCTGATCTCCACCGCGCTGACGATGACCGCGTACAAGCTGTGGCAGCGCGACCAGCGGGCCCGTAAGGGAGGTGCGGCCAAGTGAACGACGGCGTGAACGGCGTGGCACTCGCCGTCTTCATCATCTTCTTCGCCCTGGTCACCGCGATGGGCTTCCTGGCCGCGCGCTGGCGCCGGGCCGAGAACGAGCACAGCCTCGACGAATGGGGCCTGGGCGGCCGGTCGTTCGGCACCTGGGTCACCTGGTTCCTGCTGGGCGGCGACCTCTACACGGCGTACACCTTCGTCGCCGTCCCGGCGGCGATCTACGCGGCCGGCGCCTCCGGCTTCTTCGCGGTGCCGTACACGATCCTGGTCTACCCGCTGATCTTCACCTTCCTGCCCCGCCTGTGGTCGGTCTCGCACAAGCACGGGTACGTGACGACCTCGGACTTCGTGCGCGGCCGGTTCGGCTCCAAGGGCCTGTCGCTGGCGGTCGCCGTCACCGGCATCCTCGCCACGATGCCGTACATCGCCCTCCAGCTGGTCGGCATCCAGGCCGTGCTCGACGTGATGGGCGTCGGCGGCGGCGAGGACACCAACTGGTTCGTCAAGGACCTGCCGCTGCTGATCGCCTTCGGCGTGCTGGCCGCGTACACGTACTCGTCCGGGCTGCGGGCGCCCGCGCTGATCGCGTTCGTGAAGGACACGCTGATCTACATCGTGATCGCGGTCGCCATCATCTACATCCCGATCAAGCTGGGCGGCTTCGACGACATCTTCGCCGCGGCGGGCGACAAGTTCGAGGCGGCGGGCGCGGGCGGGGTGACGCCGCCCGCGACCGGCCAGTGGACGTACGCCACCCTGGCCCTCGGCTCCGCGCTGGCCCTGTTCATGTACCCGCACTCGATCACCGCGACGCTGTCCTCGCGCAGCCGTGAGGTGATCCGCCGCAACACCACGATCCTGCCGCTGTACTCCCTGATGCTGGGCCTGCTCGCGCTGCTGGGCTTCATGGCGATCGCGGCCGGCATCAAGGTGGACAACGGGCAGTTGGCGATCCCCCAGCTGTTCGAGGACATGTTCCCGGACTGGTTCGCGGGCGTGGCCTTCGCGGCGATCGGCATCGGCGCGCTGGTCCCGGCGGCGATCATGTCGATCGCCGCCGCCAACCTCTTCACCCGCAACATCTACAAGGACTTCCTCAAGCCCGACGCCACGCCGGAGCAGGAGACCAAGGTCTCCAAGCTGGTGTCGCTGCTGGTGAAGGTGGGCGCGCTGATCTTCGTCCTCGGCATGGACAAGACGGTCGCGATCAACTTCCAGCTGCTCGGCGGCATCTGGATCCTGCAGACCTTCCCGGCGCTGGTCGGCGGCCTGTTCACCCGCTGGTTCCACCGCTGGGCACTGCTGGCCGGCTGGGCGGTCGGCATGGTCTACGGCACGCTCGCCGCGTACGGGGTCGCCTCGCCGACGCAGTCCCACTTCGGCGGCTCGTCGAAGGAGATCCCCGGCATCGGCGAGATCGGTTACATCGGCACGACGGCGTTCGTCCTGAACGTGGTGGTGACGGTCGTGCTGACCTTCGTGCTGCGCGCCGCCAAGGCCCCCGACGGCATCGACGAGACCAGCCCGGAGGACTACACGGCGGACGCGGGCGACCCGGGGGTGCGGGTGGAGCTGCCGCCGGCCACCGCTGGTTCGGCCCACTGAAGCACCCCGTCAGGGCGCTGGAACCGCCCGCTCAGTCCCACATCCCCGCGGCGGGCCGCCGGCGTGAAGCAGCACGGCGGCCCCCCGGGTGGCGGCGGCCGGCCCCGTCGGCCGCTCCGCGGACCTCTGCGCCTCCAGCGCCCGCCGGGCCCGCGTGATCTCCCGGTCGATACGCCGCTCGCGCACGATGCCGAACAGCGAGGGCAGGACCATCACGACCAGGATCGCGAAGGTCAGGCCCATTCCGATCAGTGCTTGCGTCTGTTCTCCAGTCATGACATCACTGTCGCGCGGGGGACCGCCGACCATGAGTGGCAGGACTGCCGTAGGGGCTCGAATTCCTGCCAAGGGCGGGGCACACTGGCGGCATGCTGAAGAACGTGGCCGCCGTCCTGCTGGACGGAGTACACCCTTTCGAACTCGGCGTCGTGTGCGAGGTGTTCGGCATCGACCGCGCCGACGAGGGGCTGCCCGGGTACGACTTCGCGGTGGTCTCCGCGGAGGGGCCGGTGCTGACCACCCACGTCGGCGGGCTGACCGTCGGCACGCCGTACGGCCTCGACCGGCTCGACGAGGCCGATCTGATCGCCGTACCGGCGGGCAACGAGTTCGCGCGCCGGAGCTTTCCGCCGGAGCTGCTCGACGCCCTGCGGCGGGCGGTGGCGCGCGGGACGCGGGTGCTGAGCGTGTGCTCCGGGGTCTTCGTGCTGGGCGCCGCCGGTCTGCTGGACGGGCGGCGCTGCGCGGCGCACTGGCACCACGCCGAGGAGCTGACCCGGCGCTATCTGCGGGCGGCGGTCGAGGCGGACGTGCTCTACGTCGACGAGGACCCGGTGATCACCTCGGCCGGCACGGCCGCCGGGATCGACGCCTGTCTGCACCTCGTCCGCAAGGAGCAGGGACCGGAGGTCGCCAACGGGATCGCCCGCCGGATGGTGGTGCCGCCGCACCGGGACGGCGGGCAGGCGCAGTACATCGAGCGTCCGCTGCCGCGCTCGTCGTGCGACACCGTCGGCGGGGTGCTGGCCTGGATGGAGCAGCACCTCGACGAGGAGATCACGGTCGAGCAGCTGGCCGGCCGCGCCGCCATGTCCCCGCGCACCTTCGCCCGCCGCTTCCAGCAGGAGACCGGCACGACGCCCTACCGCTGGCTGCTGCGCCAGCGGGTGCTGCTGGCCCAGCGGCTGCTCGAGGGCACGGACGAGACGATGGACACGATCGCCTGGCGGACCGGGTTCGGCACGGCGGCGGCGCTGCGGTACCAGTTCACCCGGGTGCTGGGCACCACCCCGGGGACCTACCGGCGCACGTTCAGGGGCCCGCGGGCCGCCTGAACGTGCCGGGCCCCGCTCACCTCGGCAGTGCCCGCAGCCGCAGCCGGCGCGGCCGCAGGGTGATGCCGATCCGCGGCCGGGTGTCCGACCCCGGCGCGTGCTCGAACCGGAAGGCGGCGGCGATCACCGCGGTGACCAGGGTCAGCTCCGCCATGGAGAAGTGGTCGCTGGGGCACTTGCGGTTGCCCACGCTGAACGGGGCCATCGCGTACTTCGGTACTTCCCCGCCCCGGCCGGGCAGCCACCGGTCGGGGTCGAACTCCTCGTGCCGCTCGAAGGACCGCCGGTCGCGCTGGACGGCGTACGGGCTGTAGATGACGTCCGCCCCGGCCGGAATGCGATACCCGCCCAGCTCCGTCTCGGCCACCGTCCGGCGGGTCAGAATCCACACGGCGGGATACAGCCGCATTGTCTCGACGACCACATTCGCGGTGTACGTCAGCCGCCGGGCGTCCTCGAATGCGAGCGGCCGGCCCGCCGCGACGCTATTCACCTCGGCGCGGATCTTGTCGCCCAGTTCCGGGTGCTCGGTGAGCACCAGCAGCAACGACATGAGCACGGAGCCGACGGTTTCGCTGCCGGGGGTGAGTATCGCGATGACCTGGTCGTGGATCTCCTGTTCCCCGATGGGCTCGCCATTCTCGTCCGTCGCGTCCAGCAAAGCCGTCAGCAAATCGTCCGGTTTCTGCCCGCCGGCCCGCCGGTCGGCGACGATCTCGTCCACCAGGAGATGCAAATCGGCCAATGCCCGGTTGAATTCGCGGTTGCTCGGCACGGGTATCCGGTAAAGCGGTCCGAGCGGGACGACCATGCGCTGGTACATGCCGCTGAACAGCGTGGCCAGGTCGGTGCATATCCGTTCGGCACGGTCGTCCATGTAGCTGCCGCGCATCAGGCAGCGGGCCGAGATCCGGACGGCCACCCTGAAGGACTCCGAGGTGATGTCGAGGACCTGGCCGTCGCTCCAGCGGCGTACCAGCGCGTACGCCTCCTCGGCCATGATCGGTCCGTAGCCGGGGATCGCGTCGAGCCGGAACGCGGGCTGGATGGTGCGCCGCTGGCGCCGGTGCATCGGGCCGTTGGCGGTGGCCACGCCCTCCTTGCCGAGCAGGCTCTCCAGGGATTCCCAGAGCGGTCCGGCGATGACGTAGTCGGGGCTGAGCGCCAGCGCGCCGGTGAGGTGCGGGGCGGTGACGGCGTACACCGTCTTGGGGCCGAGGCGCAGGCGGACCACGTCGCCGTGGTCGCGCAGCCGGGCCATGAAGGCCAGCGGGTCGCGGACCAGCTTCAGGCCGTGGCCGAGCAGCGGCAGGCCGCCGCCGGCCGGCGGCGGCTCGCTCGCCGCCGCGGTGGTGCGGGGGTCCGCTGACTCGTTCACTGACTCGACGGTCATTTCTCACCTGCCGCTGCGTTGGTGACGTACGGGGGCGTGGACCGGTCGTCCCAGCTGTCGACGGCGTACCGGCCGGACTCGTGGTGGAACCAGTAGACCGAACTGAACCAGTTCCGCATATTGCTCACACAGGTGCGCACGGCGATGCCGAGTTCTTTTCCGCGTACGGTCCCGTCGGCGAGTTCGTCGGCGAACCGCAGCGCGTCCCGTTCGGCCGCGATGAATTCCACCACGCATTGCTGCACACGTCGCCGGAGTTCGGTCGTCGCCTCCTCCAGCGTCAGTTCCTCGTGCACGATGAGGCTGATTCCGAGATTGTGCACCTCGGCTCCCGCCAGTTCTTTCGGCAGCGAACAGAGGTCGTTGTACCAGGCGGCGAATTCCTGGCTCAGCAGCGCCGCCCGCCGGTATGCCGGGTGTTTTCGCACGGCGTCCGGCAGTTCGCATCCCGCGCTCGGTTCCAGCAGATCGGTCCAGATCCAGTGCGCGAAGGTGAGGCGGCGCAGGGCGAGGTAGTCGTCGACGCGCGGCACGAGGCCGTGCGTCCGGTTGTGGAACTCCCGGTCGTAGGCGTCGATCACCGCGTGGAAGTGCCGGGCGAACCGGGCGTTCCAGGTCGCCGGCAGAAACGAGTACAGCCTGCGCACACTGTCCGCGAACCCGGCCACCAGGGCGTCCTCGTGGTGCAGATGGTCCCAGGGGGAGTCGAGGGCCGTGTGCAGCCGGTCCCGCAGCCGCCGCCAGGCGGCCGCCCGGCCGTGCACGATGTCGCGGTCGTGCCGGTCGTCCCAGACGAAGAACCAGGCGCTGTAGTCCGCTATCGCCTGGAGCACCTCCTCGGGCGCGTCCAGGTAGTACCCGGCCATGAGGTCCGTGTAGCACAGGCCGTCGGCATATTCCTCGACCTTGTCCGCGGGCATCAGCCGCTTTTCCAGGAGCCACCCACGGGTCTTCTCCTGAAGCTTTGGCCAATACTCGTGGAGGCGGCGCGGAAATGCCGCTTCGATCAGAGGGAGGGAGAGCGACGGTGGGACCGCGATCGCGGTCGGTGTCGATGTGGTGCCGGATGGGAAAGCAAGCACGAACTAGCCCCTCTCAGCCGCCGGTGGCGCGCGCCTCCCGCAAGCCGAGCGCGCGCTCTTGCGTATCCCCGCACTCCCATTCAGCCCTACAACTGACCGATTTGGGAACGGATTTGCCGCATTCGCTGCCCGCAGCGCCGGAATTCTCCTGGTGTGTGGCGGCTTTTGGGGAACACGCGCGCGAACGGCGCCTGTTCCGGAAGGTGTTCCGGTACAGACGCCGTTCGAAAGCGAAGGGAGGGGCCGATGATCCGATTCAGTCGTTCGCGACCACGGGGTAGCGCGGCTCGTTCTCGGCCATCTGCCGCAGCGCGTCCTTGCGCTCCCGCTTGGAGAGCCGGTCGATGTACAGGTACCCGTACAGGTGATCGGTCTCGTGCTGCAAACACCGTGCGAAGTAGCCGGTGCCGCGCACCTTGACCGGGTTGCCCCGCTCGTCCTGCCCGGTCACCTCGGCGTAGTCGGGGCGGGCCAGCGGCGCGTAGGCGGTGGGCACCGACAGGCAGCCCTCGTTGCTGTCGTCGAGCCGGCGCGACTCGGCCGGCAGCTCGACCAGCCGGGGGTTGCAGACCACGCCGACGTGCCGGACGCCCTCGTCGTCGGGGCAGTCGTAGACGAAGACCTTCAGGTCCACACCGATCTGGTTGGCGGCCAGGCCGACGCCCTCGGCGGTGCGCTGGCTGGCGAACATGTCCGCGACCAGCTGCTGGAACTCGTCGCCGAAGTCGGTGACGTCACGGCACTCCTTGTGCAGCACCGGGTTCCCGACCACCGTGATCGGCCGCGAGGTCCCGCGCTCCCGCCAGGCGGCCTCGCGCTCCTCGCAGTCCTCCGTGTCGACGACGTATCCCTCGTCATCCACGGGATCCGCGCCCACGTGCTGCTGATCGGTGTCCTGCTGCGCCATGACGGACGTACGCCTTCCTAGAAAAACCGGGGGGATGTCGCTGTTACAGGGTACGGGCAACGGGTCCCGTCAGGGGCGCGGGACCGGGTCCGTACGCGGGCGCCAACAACCAGGACGGCGCCGCGCCTAACAGACTTCCTCAAGATCCCGCCAGTCCCGCGACTCCGGACTGTCCGCGACCCACCCGTCCAGCAGCCCCCGCACCAGAGAAGCCGGCGCGGCCACCCCGCACTCCCGCTCCGGTACCCACAACTGCCCGTCCGTCCGGTGCCCCAGCGGCCCCGGATGCCCCGGCTCACTGTGGTCGTGCGGGTCGAGATGCTCCCCGTCGCCCTCGTCGGACGGCATCCGGGACTCCGAGCACATCCGGCACAGCAGCCGCACCGACGACGACCAGTCCTCCGCCGCGAACCCGGCGTCGGCGGCGAGCTGCTCCAGCGCGTCCCGGTCGGACTCGGTGGCCGCCTCCAGCAGCACCACCCAGGTCGGCACCGGCGACGGCGCCCACAGCTCGATCTCGTCGAAGACCGGGTAGGCGTGCCCGGCGGCGGTGGTCCGCTCGCCGTGCGGGACGCCGTCGTGCAGCACCACCTCGCCCCAGCGCCGGCCGGACGACGGCAGCGGGATCGACAGCACCTCGATGCGGGCCGGGTCGAGGCGCCGCCCCCACACCACCTCGGCCTCGCCTTCCGGAGAGAGCCGTACGGCCGCGCTGCCCAGCTCCATGCCGAGCGGTTCACCGGAGTCGGTCGCGTCGCCGGGGGGCCGCAGCCCGTACGCCTGCCAGGCCCGGCGGGCCAGCGGCCAGTCCTGGAGGGCGGTCGCGGCGATGCCGACGTTCCACCAGTCGGGGGCCCCGGTGTCCCGGTCGAGCAGGGCGACGGCCCTGAGCCCGGCCGTGCGGGCCTGCTCCCAGTCGTGCCGGAACTTGTGCAGCAGGGCGAGGTTGAACCACGACTCCGACAGCCAGGGCTCCAGATCGGCGGCCCGCGTCAGCAGCGCCCCCGCGTCGTCGTACCTGCCGTCACCGATCAGGGTGAACGCCCGGTCGGTGGCCTGCCGCCAGGAGGCGGAGGGCCGGTGCCGTCCCTTGCCGAAGATCCTCACGATTCCCGCCTGCCAGTTCCGTTCTGTGGGCTGGCTGTGCCTTTTTGCCCCCCGGACACCCTCTCCTGCGCATCAAACCACGTACGGCTGGAGAGGCGCTCATTACCCATGGGTTACCCAGCCGCGCGGGAGGTAAGACAGCGGCGGGACACGGCGAACCACCTCGCCATGTCCCGCCGGTTAGCACGTTCGAGTGACGCGGTACGCCGCTCAGGCATCCCGCGACTGAGAAGGGGCAGCCGCGATGTCGTGATCGGGGACGGCATCCCCGGAGCGGATCAGCTCCAGTCGGCCCATGACCTTGGAGCGGAGGTCACCGGGCACGTCGTCCTGCCCGCAGCACCGCTTGACCAGCTTCTTCACCGCCTGCTCCAGGCCGTACTTCTCCAGGCACGGCGAGCATTCCTCGAAGTGCGTCTCGAACTTGGAGCACTCCGTGTCCGGCATCTCCTTGTCGAGGAACTCGTAGAGATGATCGAGGATTTCGCTGCAATCCGTCTCGTGCGGCTCTCCGCAGCTCATGACCCCGAGCCTTTCGCTTCGTTCGACTCTCCGGCGCCGGCCGGGACCAGTCCGCGGTCGCGGGCGTAGTCCTCCAGCATGCCGCGCAGCTGGCGGCGCCCACGGTGCAGCCGTGACATCACGGTCCCGATGGGTGTCCCCATGATGTCCGCGATCTCCTTGTAGGCAAAGCCCTCTACATCGGCCAGGTACACGGCGATGCGGAATTCCTCGGGGATCGCCTGGAGCGCCGACTTCACGTCCGAATCGGGCAGGTGGTCGAGCGCCTGCGACTCGGCGGAGCGCAGACCGGTCGACATGTGCGACTCGGCGCGGGCCAGCTGCCAGTCCTCGATCTCCTCGGCCGCGCTGCGCTGCGGCTCGCGCTGCTTCTTGCGGTACGAGTTGATGAAGGTGTTGGTGAGGATCCGGTAGAGCCACGCCTTGAGATTGGTGCCCTCGCGGAACTGGTGGAAGGACGCGTACGCCTTCGCGTACGTCTCCTGCACCAGGTCCTCGGCGTCGGCCGGGTTGCGCGTCATGCGCAGCGCGGCCGAGTACATCTGGTCGAGGAACTCGAGCGCGTCCCGCTCGAAGCGCGCGCTGCGCTCCGCGGTCGTCTCCGTGCTCGCGCCGCCCCGGCCCTCGGGCTGCTCCGCCTGGCCGTTGTCGGTCCCTGCGTCGGTACCGGTGACCGGACCCACCTCCTCCAATGCCGTCACGGGACCGAATCCGGGCCCGCTCGAATCGGAGGATAGACGACTTCCCGGTCCGCCCGCCGCCCGCACTGGGGCGGTCTTCGCCGCGTGCAGCACCGACCACTCGAGGTCTGGGCGGCTGCCACGGGCGGGGCAGAAGGTGGAACCCATGCGGTGGACTTCCTCTCCTACGGCTGCGGTGCCGGGGGCACCATCACGTACGCCCCTCACAACAGCCGTCGCCCGCCGGTCATTCCCTGGAGTTCACTCCAGTGACCCGGTCCACTTCACGACCGCCCCGGTGAGCTGTGCCAGCGCCTCGTCCTGGCCGACCGGGGCCCGTTTGGGGACGGCGAAGCCATGATCGCCGTACGCCACCTCGGTCAGTTCGTACGGGCCGGCCGGGAACTCCGACGGTTTCCCGAAGGGGTCGTTGCCGCCCTGCACGACCAGGGCGGGGACCCCGGCGCCGAGCAGTTCCCCGGCGCGGGACCTGTCCGGCTTGCCCGGCGGGTGCAGCGGGAAGCTGAGCGCGAGGACGGCGCGGGCGCCCAGTCCGGCGGCGGTACGGCAGGCCACCCGGGCGCCGGCGCTGCGGCCCCCGGAGATCACCGGCAGGCCGGGGCGGGCAAGGACCGGCCACAGGCCGCGCCAGCCGGTGTCCAGGGTCTTCGGGGCGGGCGCCAGCTTCTTGCCCGCCACCCGCCAGGGCTGCTCGACGAGGGCGACGGTGACGCCGTGGAAGGGGAGGGCGGCGGCCAGGGCCACCAGGTCGCGGGCCTCGATGCCGCCGCCGGCGCCGTGGCTCAGGGCGAGCACCAGTCGGGGGTCCTCGGCCTCGTGCCAAGTGATGCGGGCGGTGCCCGCCGCCGTCTCGGTGGTCTCTTGGATAACCGTCACGTCAGAAGAGTGTGCCCTCCTCCGGCCCCTCCAGCTCCTTCAGCAGCTCCGGGCCGTTGTTGCGGACGTTGCTGACGGCGGTGGTGACCGGGTACGCCCGCATCAGGCCCGCGGGCGGCGGCGCGAGCAGCGCGCGCAGTTCGTCCGGGTCGGTGCGGGCCGGGTCCAGCCAGGCGTCCCAGCGGTCCGGGGTCAGCATCAGCGGCATCCGGGGGTGGATCTCGGCGAGCGCGTGCGGGCCGTCGGCGGGCGCGACGGCCAGCGGGGCGGTCTCGGCCTCCGTGGTGATCACCGAGCAGGTCACCCACCAGGCGCCGGGGTGGTCGTCCGGCAGCGTGCGGTCGCGCCAGAACTCGTACAGCCCGGCCATCGCGAAGACCGACCCGTCGGCCGGGGTGACGAAGTAGGGCTGCTTGCGGGGCCGCTTCTTCTTCCCCTCCACCTCCAGGTCGCGTTCCTGCCTGCCGGTGACCCACTCGTAGTAGCCGTCGGCGGGCAGCACGCAGCGGCGGGTGGCGAAGGCGCGGCGGAAGGAGGGCTTCTCGTGGACGGTCTCCGCGCGGGCGTTGATCATCCGCGCGGCGCCCTCGGGCGTCTTGGACCAGGAGGGCACCAGCCCCCACCTCAGCTTGCGCAACTGGCGAACCGGCCGGGGGTCGCCGGCGTCCTTGAGAGGGCGGTCGAGGACGGCGTAGACCTCTTTTGTAGGGGCCACGTTGTAATCCGGCTCCAGAACCGTCTCCTGGGGCTCCCACTTCTCGATCTCAAAGACTCCTGCGAGATCCTCGGGTCCACGACTCGCCGCATACCGTCCGCACATACGTGCAACACTGCCAGATTCCGCCGGACCGGAGGGGCCCTCACCGCACATGGACAGCACCACAGCCACCTCGCTCTGGGACGAGGTCACCGGTACCCAGCCCGATCCCGACCTGTGGGTGGTGATCGCGACCGTGGTCGCCGCGCTGGTGGTCGTCGTGCCGCACCGGCCCTGGCGGATAGCGCGCAACGCCATCACCATCGCCCACGAGGGCGGGCACGGGCTGGTGGCGCTGCTCACCGGCCGGCAGCTCACCGGCATCCGGCTGCACTCGGACACCAGCGGCCTGACCGTCAGCCGGGGCAGGCCGACCGGCCTCGGCATGATCCTGACCGCGGCGGCCGGCTACACCGCTCCCCCGCTGCTCGGTCTCGGCGGCGCCGCGCTGCTGGGCGCGGGCCGCATCACGCTGCTGCTGTGGCTGGCCACCGCGCTGCTGCTCGCCCTGCTGGTGATGATCCGCAACGCCTACGGGGCGCTGACGGTCGTCCTGACCGGCGGTGCCTTCGTCCTGGTGTCGTGGCTGACCGGTCCGCAGGTGCAGGCGGCGTTCGCGTACGCGGTGGTGTGGTTCCTGCTGCTCGGCGGGGTGCGGCCGGCGTTCGAGCTCCAGGCGAAGCGGTCACGCGGGGGTGCCGGGGACTCGGACGCGGACCAGTTGGCGCGGCTCACCCATGCGCCGGCCGGGGTGTGGTTCTTCCTGTTCCACATGGTGTCGCTGTGCTCGCTGCTCGGCGGGGGGCGCTGGCTGCTGGAGCTGTGAACCGGGCCGTCCGGGGCACCTTCCCGGTGAGATCGAACGCATATATGCACGGCACGTACCATGACGGTGTTTCGGTCTGGTTTCGCCACTTTTGATCAAGATCTCCGGTCGCGCTCAGCCACTAAAGTGGGCCCCATGACGCTGAACCCCGCGCACACCGCCCTCTGGCCCGCCCCGCACGCGAGCGGAGCCGTGGACGCGACCGTCCACGTGCCCGGGTCCAAATCGGTCACCAACCGCGCCCTGGTGCTCGCCGCCCTGGCCTCCGAGCCCGGCTGGCTGCGCCGCCCGCTGCGCTCCCGCGACACCCTGCTGATGGCGGGCGCGCTGCGGGAGCTGGGCGTGGGCATCGAGGAGGGCGTCGGTCCGGACGGCACCGGCGAGTTCTGGCGGGTCATCCCGGCCGGGCTGCGCGGCCCGGCCACCGTCGACGTCGGCAACGCCGGCACCGTGATGCGCTTCCTGCCCCCGGTCGCCACCCTCGCCGACGGCCCGATCCGCTTCGACGGCGACCCGCGCTCCTACGAGCGTCCGCTGCACGGCGTGATCGACGCGCTGCGCGCGCTGGGCGCCCGGATCGACGACGACGGCCGCGGCGCGCTGCCGCTGACCGTGCACGGCGGCGGTGCCCTGGAGGGCGGCCCGGTGGCGATCGACGCCTCCTCGTCCTCGCAGTTCGTCAGCGCCCTGCTGCTCTCCGGCCCGCGCTTCAACCAGGGCGTCGAGGTCCGGCACACCGGCACGGCGCTGCCCTCCATGCCGCACATCCGGATGACCGTCGACATGCTGCGCGCGGTCGGCGCCCAGGTCGACACCCCGGAGTCGGGCGGCGAGCCCAACGTGTGGCGGGTGACGGCGGGCGCGCTGCTCGGCCGCGACCTCACCATCGAGCCGGACCTGTCCAACGCGCAGCCGTTCCTCGCGGCGGCGCTGGTCACCGCCGGCAAGGTCACCGTCCCGGACTGGCCGGCCCGCACCACCCAGCCCGGCGACCGGCTGCGCGAGATCTTCACCGAAATGGGCGGTTCCTGCGAACTGACCGACTACGGCCTGGTCTTCACCGGCTCGGGCGCGGTGCACGGCATCGACGTGGACCTCTCCGAGGTCGGCGAGCTGACCCCGGGCATCGCGGCGGTCGCCGCCCTCGCCGACTCCCCCTCGACCCTGCGCGGCGTCGCCCACCTGCGGCTGCACGAGACGGACCGGCTGGCCGCGCTCACCAAGGAGATCAACGAACTCGGCGGCGACGTCACCGAGACCGCCGACGGCCTGCACATCCGCCCGCGCCCGCTGCACGGCGGCACCTTCCACACCTACGAGGACCACCGCATGGCCACCGCCGGCGCGATCCTCGGTCTGGCGGTGAAGGACGTGGTGATCGAGAACGTGGCGACGACGGCGAAGACCCTGCCGGACTTCCCCGACCTGTGGACCGGGATGCTCGGGGCGTAGGGGACGCGGGACAAGCCATGCGCCGCTACGGCAAGCACACCGACGAGGACGACATCCGCACCCGGCCGGGCCGCCGCAACACCCGGCCCAGGACCAACATCCGCCCCAAGCACGAGGACGCCGCCGAGGGCATGGTCCTCACCGTCGACCGGGGGCGGCTGACCTGCCTCGTCGAGGGCCGTACGGTCCTGGCGATGAAGGCCCGCGAACTGGGCCGCAAGGCGGCGGTGGTCGGCGACCGGGTCGCCCTGGTCGGCGACATGTCCGGCAAGAAGGACACGCTGGCCCGGATCGTCCGCATCGAGGAGCGCACCTCGGTGCTGCGCCGCACCGCGGACGACGACGACCCCTTCGAGCGGGTGGTCGTCGCCAACGCCGACCAGCTCGCCATCGTCACCGCCCTCGCCGACCCCGAGCCGCGCCCCCGGCTGATCGACCGCTGCCTGGTCGCGGCGTTCGACGGCGGTCTCACCCCGCTCCTGGTGCTGACCAAGTCGGACCTGGCCCCGCCGGACGAACTCCTCGAGCTGTACGGCGCCCTGGACATCCCGCACGTGGTCACCAGCCGCGAGGAACTGGCCGACGGGGAGGCCGCCGACCGGGTCCGGGACCATCTCACCGGCAAGATCACCGCGTTCGTCGGCCACTCCGGCGTCGGCAAGACCACGCTGGTCAACGCACTGGTCCCGGACGACCGGCGGCGCTCCACGGGGCATGTCAACGCGGTGACGGGCCGCGGCCGGCACACCACCACCTCGGCGCTCGCGCTGCCACTGGCGGCCCCCGACAGCTGGGTCGTCGACACCCCGGGGGTACGGTCGTTCGGGCTCAACCACGTCGACCCGTCGCGCGTGATCCACGCCTTCCCCGACCTGGAGCCGGGTACGGAGGGCTGTCCGCGCGCGTGCGGGCACGACGAGCCCGACTGCGCGCTGGACGCCTGGGTGGCCGAGGGCCACGCGGACCCGGCGCGGCTGTACTCGCTGCGCCGGCTACTGGCGACGCGGGAGCGGAAGGAAGGCGACTGACCTTCGCGTTGTTTGCGGGGGACGCGGCACCGGTAAGTGCATAATCGCACCAAGCCGGACCCAAGCCCGAGCAAAGCGGTCACGGTGCCCGGGACTGCGGCTGGACCTTACGGGAGGACGAACACATGGCGTGGCTGCTGGTCATAGTGGCCGGGTTGCTGGAGACCGGTTTCGCCGTGTGTCTGAAGCTGTCGCACGGCTTCACCCGGCTGTGGCCGACCATCGCCTTCGCCGCCTTCGCGCTGGGCAGCTTCGGCCTGCTGACCCTGTCCCTGAAGAAGCTCGACGTGGGCCCGGCCTACGCCGTGTGGACCGGCATCGGCGCGGCGGGCACCGCCATCTACGGCATGATCTTCCTCGGCGACCTGGTGTCGACCCTGAAGATCGTCTCGGTCAGCCTGGTCATCCTGGGCGTCATCGGACTCCAGCTGTCGGGTTCCTCCCACTGATCCCCTGATTCCGCTGAGCCGCTGACCGCTGGTCCCCTGATTCCGCTGATCCGCCGGCCCCGCCGGCCGTCAGTGCGTCAGCTGCCGCGGCAGCGCGGTCCGTACCAGATCGGCCACCCCGCCCTCGCCCGGCGGCGCGGCGACACAGGACAGGGCCAGCCGGACGGCCAGCTCGCACACCCGGGTCAGGTCGACGGCGTCGGGCTGCTCGGGGCGGCCGTCGCCGGACCCCGCGCCGGCTCCGGACCCGGGGGCCGCCTCCCGCCCCGACACAGTCGCCGCCGCCCGGTCCCGGACCAGGGCCACGAACTCGCCGGGTGAGGGCAGCGGTCCGTCCGCCCGGCGCTGGGCCGGGACCGCGGAGGTGGACTCCACCGCCGCCAGCGCCGGGGCCGGCAGCCGCGGCTCCCAGCAGCCGGTGAGCAGGGCCCGTACCAACGGGCTGCGGCGGGCGGCCGACGTGGTCCACTCGGCGGCGGCGGTGAGCTGTGCGCAGGGGCCGCCGGGGCCGGCGAGGGCGCGTTCGATCCCGGCGAGGAAACCGTCCGCCTCCCGGCGCACCAGCGCCCGCCCGAGCCCCTCCTTGCTGCCGAACTCGTTGTACAGGGTCTGCCGGGACACTCCGGCCGAGGTGGCCACGTCCACCATGCGCACGGCGGACCAGGGCTGCCGGGACAGCGCCTTGTGGGCGGCGTCGAGCAGCGATTCCCGCGCTCCAGGCATCATCGCCTCCCCAGCGGCGAGCGGCTCTGCGGCACAGGTTTGACGCGCTCCGGGGCACTGTCAAGGGTGCGCGTCACGACCGCGCGCCCCCCGGGGCGGCCGTCCGCTGCGCCCGTACCGGGGGCACCGCGCGCCACTCGCGGGCCGGCCACCCTGTTGGCCCGCCGCGGTCCCCGGCCGATACGGTTGCCGCATGCCCGACTATCTGGACGACCTCCGCCTGGCCCACGTCCTCGCGGACGCCGCCGACGCGACCACCATGGAGCGCTTCAAGGCGCTCGACCTCAAGGTCGAGACCAAGCCGGACATGACGCCGGTCAGCGAAGCGGACAAGGCGGCCGAGGAGTTGGTGCGCGGCCACCTCCAGCGGGCCCGCCCCCGGGACGCGGTCCTCGGCGAGGAGTACGGCGTGGCGGGCACCGGTCCGCGCCGCTGGGTGGTCGACCCGATCGACGGCACCAAGAACTACGTCCGCGGCGTCCCGGTCTGGGCCACGCTGATCTCCCTGATGGAGGCGGGTGAGGGCGGCTACCAGCCGGTCGTGGGCGTCGTCTCGGCGCCCGCCCTGGGCCGCCGCTGGTGGGCCGTCAAGGACCATGGCGCCTTCACCGGCCGCAGCCTGACCTCGGCCTCCAGGCTGCACGTCTCCAAGGTGTCCGGGCTCCCCGACGCCTCCTTCGCGTACTCCTCGCTCAGCGGCTGGGAGGAGCAGGGCCGCCTCGACGGCTTCCTGGACCTGACCCGCAAGGTGTGGCGCACGCGCGCGTACGGCGACTTCTGGCCGTACATGATGGTCGCGGAGGGCTCCGTCGACCTGTGCGCGGAGCCGGAGCTGTCCCTGTGGGACATGGCCGCCCCCGCGATCGTCGTCACCGAGGCGGGCGGCACCTTCACCGGCCTGGACGGCCGCCCGGGACCGCACAGCGGCAACGCGGCGGCGTCGAACGGCCTGCTCCACGACGAACTGCTGCGCCACCTGGAAGCGCGGCACTGACCGCACCCTTGTTTGCTTCCGCTTTACCTGTCACTCTGAGAGCCCCCTCACTTGTGAACTTGTGAATCCATGAACTAATCATGGTTCAGGAGGTGGCTCCACCCATGCTCGTCCGCGACGCCATGAGCACGGTCGTCCTCACCATCGGCCCCGACCACACGCTGCGCCAGGCCGCCGCCCTGATGGCCGCCCGGCGCGTGGGCGCGGCCGTCGTCCACGACCCCGACGCCGAGGGCATCGGCATCCTCACCGAACGCGACATCCTCAACTCCGTCGGCCGGGGCCAGGACCCGGACGCCGAGCGCACCCACGCCCACACCACCGGCGACGTCGTGTTCGCCGCGCCGTCCTGGACGCTGGAGGAGGCGGCGCGGGCGATGACGCACGGCGGCTTCCGCCACCTCATCGTCCTGGACCGCGGCGGGCCGGCCGGCATCGTCTCGGTCCGCGACATCATCCGCTGCTGGGTCCCCGACCGCGTACCGGCCTGAACGCGCGAAACGGGCCGGGCCCCTCGAACCAACGAGGTGCCCGGCCCGCCGCCCCGACAAGCGGTCCAGTGCTGTCAGCCGCGCAGGGCCTGGACCGCGGCCTCCAGCCGCTTGCCGAAGTCGCCGTCCGCCTGGCGGAAGTTGTTGATCGCGCGCTCCCGGATGTCCTCGCGCGAGACCTTGGCGATACCGCCGGCCAGGTTGTTGACCAGGCGCTCCTTCTCGTCCTCCGACATCAGCCGGTAGAGGTTGCCGGCCTGGACGAAGTCGTTGTCCTCGGTGTGCACCGGGGTCACGGTCTCGCCGGTGACACCGGTGACCTGGACGCCCTGCCACAGCGCGCGGTCCGTCTGGAACGGGCCGCCGAAGCTGTTCGGCTCGTAGTTCTTCGCACCGTTGTGGCGGCCGTCGTACAGGTAGCCGTCACGGGCGTGGGTGCGCGCCTCGGTGGCGTGCGGGCGGTTCACCGGCAGGTGGTCGGCGTTGATGCCGACGCGGTAGCGGTGGGCGTCGCCGTAGGCGAAGAGGCGGCCCTGGAGCATCTTGTCCGGGGACGGGCCGATGCCGGGCACGAAGTGCGCCGGGGAGAAGATCGACTGCTCGACCTCGGCGAAGACGTTCTGCGGGTTGCGGTTGAGCTCCATCTTGCCGAACCAGACGATCGGGTAGTCCGCGTGCGGCCACACCTTGGTCAGGTCGAACGGGTTGAAGCGGTACGTCGCCGCCTCGGCCACCGGCATGATCTGCACACCGACGGTCCAGGACGGGAAGTCGCCGCGCTCGATGGCCTCGCGCAGGTCGCGCTGGTGCGAGTCGGGGTCCTTGCCCGCCAGCACCTCGGCCTCCTCGGCGGTCAGGTTCTTGATGCCCTGGTCCGTCTTGAAGTGGTACTTCACCCAGAAGGCCTCGCCGGCCTCGTTGTTCCACTGGTACGTGTGCGAGCCGAAGCCGTCCATGTGCCGGTAGGAGGCCGGGATGCCGCGGTCGCCGTGCAGCCAGGTCACCTGGTGGGTGCTCTCCGGGCTCAGCCCCCAGAAGTCGAAGACGTTGTCCGCCTCCTGCGAGCCGGTGTACGGGTCGCGCTTCTGGGTGTGGATGAAGTCGGGGAACTTGATCGCGTCCCGGATGAAGAACACCGGGGTGTTGTTGCCGACGAGGTCGTAGTTGCCCTCTTCGGTGTAGAACTTCACCGCGAAACCGCGCGGGTCACGGACGGCGTCCGCCGCGCCCAGGTTGCCGGCCACGGTCGAGAAGCGGAGGAAGACCTCCGTCTCCTTGCCGACCTCGGAGAGGAAGGCGGCGCGGGTGTACTTGGTGACGTCCGCGGTGACCTTGAAGGTGCCGTAGGCACCGGCGCCACGGGCGTGCACGACACGCTCCGGGATGCGCTCGCGGTTGAAGTGGGCCAGCTTCTCCAGAAGGAGCTGGTCCTGGACGAGCACCGGGCCACCGACACCGGCCGTCTCGCTGTTCTGGTTGTCGGCGACCGGAGCGCCGGCCTCCGTAGTAAGCGGTCCCTGAGTCACGTGGGCCTCCTGGCCATTCTTGCTGTTCCTGTCCCTTGGCCTAAGCCGTTGCCGATCCTACAATGGACAATGTCTAAGTCAAGTAAGACTCCAAAGTCACACTGGTTCGGGACACGGCTCCCCTGGCTGTTAGGCTGGTTCGCATGAGTGACCTACTGGAACGGCTGCGTGGACGTGGATGGCGTATGACCGCCCAGCGGCGCGTCGTGGCCGAGGTCCTGGACGGCGAGCACGTCCACCTGACGGCCGACGAGGTGCACGCCCGGGCCGTCACGAAACTCCCGGAGATCTCCCGGGCCACCGTGTACAACACGCTGGGCGAGCTGGTCTCGCTCGGCGAGGTGCTGGAAGTGGCGACGGACAAGCGCGCCAAGCGCTACGACCCGAACGCCCATCAGCCCCACCACCACCTGGTCTGTGCCCAGTGCGGCGCGATCCGCGACGTGCACCCCTCGGGCAACCCGCTGGCCGACCTCCCCGACTCGGAGCGCTTCGGCTTCACGGTGTCGGACGTCGAGGTGACCTACCGCGGCGTCTGCCCGAACTGCGCGGCGGCCTGACCGTCCGCCTTCCCCCGGCACCCTCACGGTGCCGGGGTTTTTTCACGCCCGTGCACCGGACAACGCGTCGAGGGCCGGAACCCTTTCGGATTCCGGCCCTCGACGATCAGTAGCGGGGACAGGATTTGAACCTGCGACCTCTGGGTTATGAGCCCAGCGAGCTACCGAGCTGCTCCACCCCGCGGCGATGAATGCAACATTACGTCAAGGTCGCGCGCGCAGGCAAATCGCGTGCCGTCAGGCCGACAGCTCCTCCCGCAGCGCGTCCCGCAGCCGGGCCGCCCGGCGGGCCACCTCGGTGGGGCCCAGGGTGACCGCGCGGTCGGCCCAGCGCTGGCCCTCGGCGAGCTCCCCGCGGCGGGCGTAGACCAGGGCGAGGCGGAGCGCCGCCCGGCCGTGGCCGGCGTCGGCCGCCCGGGTCCACCACAGGGCGGCCTCCGGCTCGCTGCCCTCGCGGGCCAGCAGCAGCCCGAGGTTGAAGGCGCCGTTGCGGGAGCCCGCCTCGGCCGCCGCCCGGTACCAGCGGGCCGCCTCCATGACGTCGCCGCGCGCCGCGGCCAGCATCCCGACCCGCACCTGGGCGCGCCGGTGCCCCTGCCCGGCCGCCCGCTCGTACCACTCCTCGCACTCGGTCTTCTCGTGCGCCGGCTCGCCCAGTTCGTGCGCCGGCTCCGGCGGCCGGCGCGCGTCGAGCAGCGTGGCCAGCCGGTACGCGGCCTCCGCGCTGCCGCCGCCGGCCGCGCACCGCAGGTGCCGCTCGGCCTCCTGCTCGTCGCCGTCCCGCAGCCGGGCCATCCCGACCTGGAGCGCGGCCTCGGCGTGCCCGGCCGCGGCGGCCCGCCCGTACCAGCGCAGCGCCTCCGCGTCCTGCCCGCGCCCGGCGTACAGGATGCCGAGGTTGAAGGCGGCGTCCACGCTGCCCGCCTCCGCGGCCTTGGAGAACCAGGGCTCGGCCCCAGTCCGGTCGCCGCCCTGGAGCAGCAGGATGGCCAGCGCGTTGGCGGCCTCCCGGTGTCCGGCGTAGGCCGCCCGCCGGTACCACTGCTCGGCCTGCTGGACCCGGCCCTGCGCGGCGCAGAGCAGCCCGAGGTTGTACGCGCCGTTGTCGTCGCCCGCGTCAGTCGCCGCCCGGTACCAGCGCTCCGCGGTCTGCGGCTCGCCCCGCTCGGCGTGCAGCGCGCCCAGCGCGTTGGCGGCGTTGCCGTCGCCCTCCTGCGCGGCCCGCAGCCACCAGACGGCCGCGCTCTCCGGGTCCCCGGCGTCGCGCAGCAGGAAGCCCAGCGCGCAGGCGGCGCGCGCCTCGCCGTCCTTGGCGGAGGTCAGGTACCAGCGCCCGGCCTCCTTCAGCTCGCCCCGGCGCTCCAGGATCGCCCCGAGGTGCAGCGCGGCCCGCCGGTGGCCGCGGGCCGCCGCCTGCCGGTACCACCGCTCGGCCTCCTCGGCGGCCCGCGCGGCGCGCTCGTCGTCCCCGATCGTGTCGCTGGTGCGCGGGTCCAGGGTCCGGGCCAGCCGGTACGCGGCCTCCCGGTGGCCCCGCTCGGCGGCCACCCGCATCCAGCGCTCGGTCGCGCTGTCGCCGCGGTGTTCCAGCAGGTCGGCGAGGGCGTAGGCGCCCAGCACATGGCCCTGCTCGGCGGACTGGCGCAGCCAGTACTCGGCGGCGGGCTCGTCGCCGCGCTCGCGGAAGTGCCGCCCCAGCGCGTGCGCGGCCGCGGCCGATCCGGCGACGGCGGCGATCCGCCACCACCCGGCGGCCTCGTCGGCGTACCCGCGCTGGTGCAGCAGGACACCCAGGTTGTTGGCGGCGGCCCGGTCTCCGGCCGCGGTGGCGGCCCGCAGATGCGGCTCGGCCCCGTCGAGATCACCGCGGCGCAGCAGCATGGACCCGAGCACGCTCATCGCCTCGACGTCGCCGGCCTCGGCGGCGAACCGCCGGCGCACCTCTTCGGCCGCCTCGTCGGCGGCCTCCCCGGTCTCGTCCCGGACCCCGTCGGGACCGGATGGCTGCACAAATCGCCCCGTCTCGAACAGAGTTGCCATGTCCCCCATAACGTCCATCGTCGCACCACCTGCAACCTGCGTACACCCGGTATACCGCAGTCAGTGAGGTCACTTCAGCGTTTTGTCGACATGCCCACAGAGAGACAAGTCAAACACAGATCGCCCAACTCCCGCGCCCGGCACGGCCGTCACACCGGACCGACACATGCGTTCGCACATGACGAAGGCCCGGATCCCTGATGGGATCCGGGCCTTCGCTGTCAGTAGCGGGGACAGGATTTGAACCTGCGACCTCTGGGTTATGAGCCCAGCGAGCTACCGAGCTGCTCCACCCCGCGCCGTTGTGATCTCAACCTATCACGGCGCGGGAGGGAGCCTGACCAGGCGGGTCAGCCGCTGTCCCCGGCACTGGCGCTGGGACTCGGACTGGCCTCGCCGTCGTCCCCGTTCTTGCCGCTGCCACTGCCGCCACTGCTCTTGTCGGCCTCCGCCTGGGCCTCCTCGGCCCGGCTCAGCGCGTCCTCGAGGTCCTTCTGGGCCTCGCCGTACGCCGTCCAGTCGTTCTCCTTCAGGGCCTTCTGGCCGGCCTCGAAGGCTTCCTGGGCGTCGTTCAGCGCCTCCTGGACCGTGGGATCGCTCGATGTCGGCGGTGGCTGGGTGGTGTCGTCGCCCTCGTCCGGCGGCTCGGTGGTCGTACCGCCGTCCCCGAAGACCTTGTCGAGGGCCTCGTCCAGGGTGTCCTCGAAGGCCGTCTGACCGCCGTAGGTCACCAGCACCTTGCGCAGCAGGGGGTACTTGAGGCCGCCGCCGCGCACATAGACCGGTTCCACGTAGAGCAGTCCGCCGTCGAGCGGCACCGTCAGCAGGTTGCCGTACTCCACCTCCGAGTCGCCGCCTCTGAGCAGTCTGATGGACTCGGCGATGTCCTGTTCGGAGTTGAACTGGCTCTGCACCTGTTTAGGACCGTCGACGGTCGTGCTCGTCGGCAGTTTCAGGATTCTGATCTTGCCGTAGCCGCTGGTGCCGGCCTCGGCGTCGACCGACATGAACGCGCTGAGGTTGTCCCGCCCGTTGGGGGTGAACGTGGTCGTCAGCGAGAACGCCTGCTGGTCCTGGTCGGGCATCTTCATGCTCAGGTAGTACGGCGGCACCGCGTCGCCCGACTTGTTGGTCGGGTCCTCCGGCACCTGCCACACCTCGCTGCCGCTGAGGAACGTCTCGGCGTCGTCCACGTGGTAGCGGCTGAGCAGCTCGCGCTGGACCTTGAACAGGTCCTGCGGGTAGCGCAGATGGGCCATCAGGGCGTCGGAGATCTCCGACTTGGGCTGCACCGTGTCCGGGAACGCCTTCATCCAGGTCTTCAGGACCGGGTCCTCGGTGTCCCACTGGTAGAGCTTGACGTCGCCGGTGTACGCGTCGACGGTCGCCTTCACCGAGTTGCGGATGTAGTTGACCTGGTTCTGCTGGGCGACCACCGCGCGGTTGTCGTTGGTCGCGGTCAGCGAGTCGGCGGTGGTGTCGCCGAGCGTGGTGCGGGAGGCGTACGGATAGCCGTTGGTGGTCGTGTAGGCGTCCACGATCCACTGGATCCGGCCGTCCACCACCGCCGGATAGGCGTCGCCGTCAATGGTCAGCCAGGGCGCGACGGCCTCGACCCGGTCCTTGGGCGTGCGGTTGTACAGGATGCGCGAACCGTCGCCGATCGCCCCGGAGTACAGGATCTGCGGCTCGTTGAACGCCACCGCGTACGCGGCCCGGTTGACCGGGTTGGAGAGGTTGACCCCGCCGTCGCCCTGGTAGCTGGTGGTCTTCTCCCCGTTGTCGTCGGAGTAGTCGATCTCCTTCTGGGGACCGCCGACGATGGAGTAGGTGTTGGTCTTCTCGCCGTAGTAGATCCGCTGTTCGTAGGTGCCGAGGTCACCCTTGGACGGCAGGTTGGACTCGGTGAACACCGGGCGGCCCTCGGCGTCGACCTCGGTGCCCTTGGCGGCGACCACGCCGAAACCGTGGGTGTAGCGGAAGTGGTTGTTGATCCAGTTCTGCTTGTCCACACCGGCGAGGTTCAGCTCGCGCAGGCCGATGACGGTGTCCTGGTCGGCGCCGTCCTCGGTGCTGTAGCGGTCCACGTCCAGGTTGGTCGGGAAGGCGTAGTACTTCCGCATCTGCTGGAGCTGCTGGAACGTCGGCGAGACGATGTTCGGGTCCATGATCCGGATGCTGGCGGTGTCGTCGACGTCGTCCCGCAGCTGGGTCAGGTCCGTGGTGTCGCTCTTGCCGTCGTACTCACTGACCTTGGTGCCGTCGATGCCGTAGGCGTCCCGGGTCGCCTTGAGGTTCTTCTCGACGTACGGCGCTTCCTTGGCCTGCTCGTTCGGCTGGACCTGGAACTTCTGCACGATCGCCGGGTAGAGACCGCCGATCAGGATGGCGGACAGCACCATCAGGCCGAAGCCGATCACCGGCAGCTGCCAGGTGCGCCGCCAGATGGTGGCGAAGAACAGCAGCGCGCAGATGACGGCGATGCAGAACAGGATCGTCTTGGCCGGCAGATAGGCGTTGGCGTCGACGTACCGCAGGCCGGTCCAGTTGTCGGTGGCCTTGAAGTCGCTGGACTTGACCGCCAGTCCGTACCGGTCAAGCCAGTACGCCACCGCCTTGAAGGCGACGAAGATGCCGATCAGCACGGAGAGGTGGCCGGTGGCCGCTCCCGTGGCGCGGGCGCCGGGGCTGGTGACGCGCAGGCCGCCGTACAGGTAGTGGGTGAGCGCGGCGGCGATCACCGAGATGATCACGGCGGCGAAACCGAAGCCGAGCAGGAACCGGTACCAGGGCAGGTCGAAGGCGTAGAAGGAGACGTCCAGCTTGAACTGCGGGTCCTTCTGGCCGAAGGGCACGCCGTTGACCCACATCAGCCAGGTGCGCCACTGGCCGGCCGCGGAGGCGCCGGCGATCAGGCCGACCAGGGCGGTGATGCCGAACAGCAGCCACTTCTTGTAGGGCGCGATGCCCATCCGGTAGCGGTCGAGGTTCTGCTGCTCCATCGACATGGCGCTCAGCGGCGGGCGCATCCGGTGGGCCAGCCAGATGTTGAACCCGACGGCGAGGGCCATCAGCAGTCCGAAGACGAAGAAGAGCCCGATCTTCGTCCACAGGGTGGTGGTGAACACCGACGAGTAGTTGACCGACCGGTACCACAGCCAGTCCGTCCAGAAGCCCGCGAACATGGTGAACGCCATGGCCAGCACGGCCAGGACGCCCAGCGTCAGGAGCAGGGTCCGGACCCGCCGGGACGGTCGTCCCACTCTGATCCGTGGCCCCGTCGGGCCTCCGCCGCGGTCCGGCATCTGGAAAGCCAAGGTGAGCACCTCGAAGTTCGCTGTCGTATGTCTCGGACCCCCGGGTTCGCGGGCCCTTCGTGCGCCCCCGTGCTCGTGGGCCCACTCTTATGCAACTTACTCATCGTTTACTCGGTTCCCGATTCCGGCCCCGAACGAGGCAGGATTGTGACCATGTCCAACACCCCCATGGCGGCGAGCCCGCTGACCCGGTCCGTACTCGAGATCGACGAGTACGTCGCCGGTCTCGGCTGGGACCAGCCCGCCCGCCTTTTCGCCCTCGTAGACACCGCACGGCTCCAGGCCGAACAGCCCACGCTCGCGGACCGGCTCGGTCTCGCCGACGAAGGAGAGTCGGCCGGTCTCACCCCGATCGAGCAGGACGAAGTACCAACGGACCGGCCGCTGGACGAGTTCCTGGGCACCATCGCCTGGCCGGACGCGGTGGCCGGCTGCGCGCTCGCGGTGGAGCGGCTGATGCTGCCGCCGTCCGCCGAGGCGCAGGTGCCCGAGGGCCTGGGCGAGGCCGAGCTGGCGAAGTGGGTGGCGGACCACCCGGACCGGCAGGAGGTCCGGATGACGGTGGCCGTGCTGCGCGACGGGGCGCGCGAGTCGGCGCTGCGGCTGCGCGAGAAGGACACGCCGACCGAGGTGCTCACCGGCTCCGATCTGGTGCCGGGGCTGGCGGAGGCGCTGGCGGCGACGTTCGCCGAGTAGGGGTCAGCTCGCCGTGCAGGAGGGCAGCGCGTCGGTGTCGCCGGAGCGGATGTCCTTCAGCGCGGCCAGGGCGTCGTCGATGGTGCCCACCTTGACCAGGGTGAGCCCGTCGGGGGTGTCCTTCGCGGCGGCGGCGCAGTTGTCGGCGGGCGTCAGGAAGTACTGGGCGCCCTTGCTGCGGGCGCCGACCGTCTTCATCTCGATGCCGCCGATCGGGCCGACCGTGCCGTCGTCGTCGATGGTGCCGGTGCCCGCGACGAACTTGCCGCCGGTCAGGTCGCCGGGCGTCAGCTTGTCGTAGATGCCGAGCGAGAACATCAGGCCGGCGCTCGGCCCGCCGACGTCGGCGAGCTTGATGTCGATGCTGAACGGGAAGGTGTGGTCGGTGCCGGCCGAGATCCCGACGATGGCCCGCTTCTCGCCGGTGTCGTCGGAGGCGGCCGTGGTGATGGTGACCTTCTCGGTCGTGGTCGCCGTCCGGTTCTCCTTCTCGGCGGCGGCCTGCTCCTTGGCGGGCACCACCGTGAACGTCACGTCCTCGCCGGGCTTGTGCTTGGTGACCAGCTCGGCGACGTCGGCGGGCTGCTTCACCGCCGTGCCGTCGACCGACTTGATGACGTCACCGGCGTGCAGCTTGCCCTCGGCCGGGGAGTCCTTGACGACGGTGGAGACCACCACCCACGACTTCACCGGGATGCCCAGCTCCTTGAGCGCCGCCACCTTGGCGCTCTCCTGGGACTGGCTGAACTCCTCGGCGTTCTCCTGGGTCGACTGCTCCTCGGTCTTGCCGTCCGGGTAGAGCGTGTCGTGCGGCACCACCTTGTTGTCGTGCGCGAGCCAGCCGTACACGGCCTCGACCAGGTTCATCTTGTAGTCGGCGCTGGTGACGCGGACCGTGGTCATGTTGAGGTGCCCGCTCGCCTCGTACGTCTTGTGCCCGGAGATCTGCAGCACCGGCTCGCCGTCATGATCACCCAGCGTGTTCACCGTCGGCCCCGGGGACATCTCCGCGTAAGGCACGGGGATGAACACCCCCGCGCACAGGAGCGCGATCAGCATCAGGGTGGAGGCGAGCATCGTCGCGGTGCGGCGTGGCATGGAACGACAGTACGGGACGGTCCTGTCAGCGCACCGTCGGGGCAAGCCCTCCTAGGTACGGCTGTGCTGCTTCTCCATGGCTTCGCGGAAGCGCGCGTACCCGTCCAGCTCGGGGCCGTCGCTGCGTACCCTGCGGGTCCGGTTGGCCCAACTTCCCCACAGACCCGCGACGATCGCGGCCACCAGTGGAATGAGCAACCAGGCGAGCGCCCCCATGCCGACCTCCCGACCCCGTGTACGCGACTGACTGATCAGCAGATTAACCATCCGCAAGGTCAACGGTCGGGCCGGGGGTGCGGTTACGCAACCGGACGACCGCGCGGTGGCGTCAGCAGGCGCCCACCCGTCGCCCGACCACCACCCCTCGACGACGGCGCTACGCGCCGACCCGCCCTCCCGTCACCCGACCACCACCCCTCAACGACGGCGCTACGCGCCGACCCACTCCTCCGTGCCGTCGCTGAACGTCTGGTGCTTCCAGATCGGCACCTCGTGCTTGAGGTCGTCGATCAGCTGCCGGCACGCCTCGAACGCGTCGCCCCGGTGCGGGCAGGAGACGGCCACCACCACGGCGAGGTCACCGACCTGGAGGTCACCCACGCGGTGCACGGCCGCCAGGGCGCGCACCGGGTGCCCGGCGACGACCTTCTCGGCGATCCGCCGCATCTCGGCCTCGGCGCTCGGGTGGCAGGAGTAGCCGAGCCGGTCGACGTCCGCTCCCCCGTCGTGATCCCGCACGGTGCCCACGAACAGGGCGGTCCCGCCGGCCGAGGTGTCCCCGACGGCGCGGAAGACCTCGTCCACGCTGAGCGGCGTGTCCCGGACCGCGATCAGCTTCACGGGGTCCTGCGCGGCCTGCTCGCCGGGGTGATCGTTCATGGCTGCCATACGTCCATCGTGCCGCACCGCGCGGACGACGCGGAACCGTACGGTCGGCCGGTACGCGCGCGTACCGCTTCGGAGGCAGCTACGAGGACGGACGCGGCTCAGATGCTGGCTCAGATGCGCCGCCGCGCCTTGCGGGCCCGGCGGACCACCGCCGCCGCGCCCAGCAGCGCCACCGTCGCGCCCGCCGCGCCCGCCGCCGTCGCGTCCTTGCGGCCGAGCCGCCGCCCGGCGACCGTGTGCCGCCCGGACACCTCCTCCAGGAGCTCGGCGAGCACCTCCTCGTTGGTGTACCTGGGCCGCCACCCGGCGTCGTGCAGCCGGCTGCCGCTCACCACCCAGGGGTACATCGTGTACGCCAGGTCGCCGGCCGGGGACGGTGTGAGCCCGATGCGGTGCAGCCGGGCCGCCGCGCCCAGGGCGACCGCGGAGGGCAGCTCCATGCGGCGGATGCCGCTGAGCTCCTCGACCTCCTCCTGCTCCAGCCAGCCGTCGCACCCGACGGCCAGCTCGCCATCGACCTTCTCCAGGGCGGCGTACTCCAGCGCCCCGCACAGGTCGTCGACGTGGCAGAACTGCCAGGCGGGCCGCGACCCGGCCACCACCAGCAGCCGAGGGGACTCGAAGTACCTGGTCAGCGCGGTGTCGGTGCCACCGACCAGGGTGGCCGGGCGGACCACCGTGACGTTCAGGCCGGGGTGTGCGCGGGGGGCGCGCCGGGCGAGCCGCTCGATCTCCAGCAGGTCGCCCACGCCGGTGGCCTCGGCCGTGGCCCGCAGCTCGGCGTCCTCCGACAGCGGCAGCTCGTTGTCCGGCAGCGCGCCGTAGACCATCGCGGACGTGCACAGCACCACGCGGTGCACACCGGCCGCCGCGGCGGCGGTCAGGACGGTCTGCGTCCCCCGGACGTTGTAAGCCGTCCGGGCGGCCGCGTCGGTCTCCAGGTCGAGGTCGAGCGCGAGGTGCACCACGACGTCGGCGCCGCGCAGCTTGTCGGCGATGGCCGGGTCCCGCACGTCCAGGACGTGCCAGTGCGCCTCGGCGCACTCGCCGCGCCGCTCGTCGATCGCCACGACCCGCTTGACCTCGTCGGACGCGGCGAGCCGCGCGGTGAGCAGCGCGCCGGTCCCGGACGCGGCACCGGTCACCGCCACGACGGGACCTCGCGCCACGGAGCCGGCGGGACTGGTTGACTGGTTTCGCGCTGCGCGAACCTGCGGATCTGGGGAACTCACCGGGCGTCTCCAGCGGTTGTCTTCAGTAAGCACGCGGTGACGCGTACGTACCAGGTGGCATCCATCCTGCCGCAGGCCGTCAGTCGGCGAAGCACCGAGGCCCGATCCGCCCCGGGTGTCTACGCTGGGTGGTGAATGTCGGGCAGCCGTGCCGCCGGAAAGAACCGGCGGCCCTACCAGCCGAGGAACCCCGTGAGTGACACCCCATTCGGATTCGGCCTTCCGCCGGAGGAGCCGGACGACGGCGACGAGGGCAAGAAGAAGGACCAGCAGAGCGGTGGTGGTCAGGGACCGGCCAACCCGTTCGGTTTCGGCGGCCTGCCCGGAGCCGGGGGCTTTGGTGGCCCCGGCGCCGACAATCCGTTCGCCGCCATGTTCGGTTCCATGAACCCCAACGACCTGGGCGCCGCGTTCCAGCAGCTGGGCCAGATGCTCTCCTACGAGGGCGGCCCGGTGAACTGGGACATGGCCAAGCAGATCGCCCGCCAGACGGTCGCCCAGGGCGCCCCGGACGGCACCAAGGACGCGAGCGTCGGCCCGGCCGAGCGCAGCGCCGTCCAGGAGGCCGTCCGGCTGGCGGATCTGTGGCTCGACGACGCGACCGCGCTGCCCTCCGGCGCGGGTTCCGCGGTGGCCTGGAGCCGCGCGGAGTGGGTCGAGGCGACCCTGCCCGCCTGGAAGGAGCTGGTCGACCCGGTCGCCGAGCGCGTCGGCAACGCCATGGGCGACGTGCTGCCGGAGGAGATGCAGGCCATGGCCGGCCCGCTGATCGGCATGATGCGCTCGATGGGCGGCGCCATGTTCGGCACGCAGATCGGGCAGGCCGTCGGCGTGCTCGCCGGTGAGGTGGTCGGCTCGTCCGACGTCGGTCTGCCGCTGGGCCCGGCCGGCAAGGCCGCCCTGCTGCCGGCGAACATCGAGCGGTTCGGCAAGGACCTGGGCGTCCCGCAGGAGGAGGTGCGGCTGTACCTCGCCCTGCGCGAGGCCGCCCACCAGCGCCTCTTCGCACATGTGCCGTGGCTGCGCTCGCACCTGTTCGGCGCGGTCGACGGCTACGCGCGCGGCATCAAGGTGGACACCGCGAAGCTGGAGGACGTGGTCGGCCAGTTCGACCCGCAGAACCCCGAGCAGTTGCAGGAGGCGCTCCAGCAGGGCATGTTCCAGCCGGAGGACACCCCGGAGCAGAAGGCGGCCCTGGCCCGCCTGGAGACGGCCCTGGCACTGGTCGAGGGCTGGGTGGACGCGGTGGTGCACGCCGCCGCCAAGCCGCGCCTGTCGTCGGCCGACGCGCTGCGCGAGACGCTGCGCCGCCGCCGCGCCTCCGGGGGCCCGGCCGAGCAGACCTTCGCCACGCTGATCGGCCTGGAGCTGCGTCCGCGCCGGCTGCGGGACGCCTCCCGGCTGTGGGCGTCGCTGACCGACGCGCGCGGCGTGGACGGCCGGGACGGCCTGTGGGCCCACCCGGACATGCTGCCGACGGCGACCGACCTGGACGACCCGGACGGCTTCGTCCACCGCGAGCAGCTGGACTTCTCCGAGCTGGACAAGATGCTCGGCGAGGCGGCCGGCAAGCCCGACCTGCGCAAGAAGGGCAAGGACGAGGGCGACGCGGGCGACGAGGGCGACGCCAAGGGCGACGACGCCGAGTGAGCCTGTACGACGACGCGGTCCTCGTACTGAAGGAGTACGAGGACCAGGACGAGGTGCGCCGGCTGTACCTGGACCATCTGGCGGCCCATCCGGACGGGATGTGGAAGTCGTGCGGCGACGGGCACATCACGGCCAGCGCCCTGGTGGTCGACCCGGCGCGCGGCCGGGTCCTGCTCACCCTGCACCGCAAGCTGCGCATGTGGCTCCAGATGGGCGGCCACTGCGAGCCCGAGGATGTCACGCTCGCCGCGGCCGCCCTGCGCGAGGCCATGGAGGAGTCCGGCATCGCCGGCCTCACCCTGCTGCCCGGCGGCCCGGTGCGGCTGGACCGCCACCACACGCCCTGCGCCTGGCACCTGGACGTCCAGTACGCGGCGATCGCCCCGCCGGGCGCCGTCGAGGCGATCAGCGACGAGTCGCTGGACCTGCGCTGGTTCGGCTACGACGAGGTCGCGGACGTGGCCGACGACTCGGTGGTCCGGCTGGTGGCGGCCACCCGGGCCGCCCTCTGACGGAGTACACGCAGTACGGGGACAGGCTCCGGCGGCGTACGGGTGTCCGGCTCTGCCGGTGTACGGGTAAGGGGCGGGCACCCAGGTGCTCGCCCCTTACCCGTACACCTTGGGTCAGCTCCAGACGTTGCCCTGGTTCTGCGCCCGGGCCCCGTGCTGGCCCACGCCGTACTGCGCGGCCAGGCCGGACCCGATCCCCGCGTTCTGCGGCGGCAGCAGCTCGCTCGGCTGCACCAGGGCGAAACCGCTGCCCATGAAGCTGAGCTCCCAGCCCTCACCGGTGTTGCCGCGCCGCCGGAACACGCCCGAGGAGTGCGTCTGGGCCTGCATCTGCACCCGCAGCCCCGTGGACCAGGCCACGATCGCGTCGGCGTCGCAGTTGACGTACGTCTCGGGTGTCACCCGCATCAGCAGCGGGGCGCCCGAGGTCATCAGCGCGACCCGGCCGCGCCCGGTGATGTTGAGCTGGTACTTCCCGGAGCCGGAGATGCCGTAGAGGCTGTCCACGGCGATGACCTCGTGGTGCAGTGAGGAATCCATCGCCAGCACGTAGGCGCTGTCGACGGTGAGGCCCTCCTGCTCCACCTCCATCACGTGGATCTGCTGGGCGAGGTTGGCGAAGTAGACCGTGCCCTGCCCGTGGCAGCGCATCAGGTCCAGGCCCTCACCCGTGTGCGCACGCGCGCGTGCCTGGCCGTGGCCCTGGTACTCGGCGTCGAACTCGACGAGCCCCTGGTAGGCGACCATCGTGCCCTTGCGGGCGAGGATGTCGTCGTGTCCCGCCAGGGCGACCCGGAGCAACTGCTTGTTCTGAAGGCTCCAGCGTTCCGAGGTCTGCTGGTCGTTGTAGGCGAAAAGCGGGCTCTGCATGGTGTTCTGCTCCCCCTCAGCCCCGGACCCGGAGACGGTCGGTGCTGTCCTCACTGGGCTGGACGACGACGATGCCCTCACCGGAGAAGGCCATCTGGTAGGCCTCGCCGCTGCCGCGGCCGATCAGTGAGCCCGCCTTGAAGCTGCGCTTGCCCTTCACCTTCAGGTTCGGCGACCAGGCGACGAGCGCGTCCGGGTCGACGTACGTCTCGTCCTCGCCGCCGCCGCAGTCGACGACGATCGGCTTGCCCCGCGAGGTGAGCGCCACCCAGCCCTGTCCGGTGATCCTGGTGTTCCACAGCCCCTGGCCGGCGAACTTCGCCAGCCCCTTGACCCGCTCCACACCCCAGGTGAGGTGGGCGTCGAAGGCCAGCAGGTTGGTGGCGTTGACGGAGATCCCGTCGCCGTCGAGCTGGATCACGACGACGTCCGCGCCGTAGTCGGCGAGGTAGAGCAGGCCGTCGCCGGAGCACTTCATCAGGGGCGCGCCCTCGCCGGTCATCCAGTCCTTGGCGATCTGGCGGACGGCGGGCGGGTTGGGCTCGTACTGCACGAATCCCTCGTAGGCGACCATCGAGCCCACGCGCGCGAAGAGGTCGCTGCCGGTCTGCATGGCGACCTTGAGCATGTGCTCGCCGTGGTTCTCCATCCGGGCGGTGACCGGGGCGGGGGCGTAGCCCGCGAGCGGCTGGTTCATGTCGGGCTCTCCCTCAGATCTCGTACGGCTGGACGACGACGAAGCTGCCGGGCGCCGCCCGGAACTGGAGGTTGACGCTCTCGCCGGTGTCACCGGCGTAGGAGTTGCGGCGCATCCGCACCTGGCTGGAGACGATGACCTGGGCGGCGGCCGACCAGGCGACGACCGCGTTGCAGTCGGCGAACGTGGTGGGCGTGACCGGCAGGACCACGGGCGTGCCGTGCGTCTTGACGACGATCGTGCCGGTGCCCTGGAACTGCATGGTGAACAGCGCGCCGCCCGGGATGCCGTGCCCCTCGATGCGACGGACCTCGTACTGGAGGCTCTCGTCGAACGCCAGGACGTTCTCGGCGGAGACGCAGACCGCGTCGCCCTGGAGCTCGATGGGGTGCAGCATCGTGGACTGGTCGGCGAAGAACACCTGGCCCTTGCCGGTGCAGCGCATCAGCTGCATCTCCTGGCCGGTGGCGTTGCCGACGACGCGGCCGGCGAAACCGGCGCCCTTGTAGCCGAAGTCGACCTTGCCCTGGTAGAGCACCATGCTGCCCTGCCGGGCCAGCACGGGCTGGTCGCCGAGGCCGAGATCGACCCGGACCAGCTTCTCGTTCTGCTGCGTCCAGCGCTGGCCGGTGGGTGTCTCGCGGAACTTCAGCAGCGCGGCGGTGACACCAGGGGCCTGCGGCGCGGTCTGCGGGGTGCCCGGGGCCAGGACCGTGGGCGAGACCGGGGTCTGGGGGATGCCCGGGGGCGGCTGCATGCCTTGGGGCGGGATGCCTTGGGGAGGGGTGCCTTGGGGCGCGCCGACGCTGTGCGGGGCTTGCTGACCGTAGCCGGGGGGTGGGGGTGGGGCCTGCGGGGCCTGCGGGGCCTGCGGGGCCTGCGGCTGGCCGTAGCCCGGGGGCAGCGGTGCGGTCTGGGCCGGCTGGCCCGGCTGGCCCGGGACAGGAGGATACGGCTGGCCCGAGCCAGTGGGATACGGCTGCTGCGGGGCCTGCGGCTGGCCGTACGGCGCGGCGGGCGCGGGTGCCGGGGGCGGCGTGGGTGCGGGCGGCGGGACGAAACCCTGCGAGCCCTGCGTGGCGGGCTGGGGCGCGGGTGCCGGAGCGGCGGGGGCGCCGAACGCCGGGGGCTGCGGAGCCGGCGCGGGCGCGGCAGGCGGGGCGAACCCCGGAACGGCACCGGCAGCGGCATCGGCGGCCGGTTGCGACGGCTCGGGAGTCTCCTCCTCGGCCACCTCGCCGCCGAAGTTCCGCAGCAGCGCGTCCAGGCCGCCGTCGAAGCCCTGCCCGACGGCGGCGAACCGCCACACGTCCTTCAGGTAGAAGTCGCCCAGCATCACGGCCCGCTCGGTGGAGAACTCCGAGCCGTCGAACGGGTAGCGGGCCACTTCCTCGCCGCCCGCGACGATGCGGAGGTAGCCGGGGCCGATCTGCGACATCTGCCCGGCGCCGTCGAGCGTCGCCGTGAAGGACAGCTTCTGGATCTGCGGCGGGATCCGGTCCAGCGTGACCCGGAAGGACTCCGTGTCGCCGGCCTGCGCGCCCAGGAGCTGAATGGCCTCCTCGGGGGACTTCGGCTGGTTGAAGAAGACGAAGTACCGGTCGTCCGAGAGCCGCTCGTCGGCGTCCAGTCCGAAGCAACTGATGTCGAAGGTCAGCCCGGGCCCGGAGATCTGCACACCTACGTACAGATCCGTGCCCGCGGTGAGATCACTGATCCTGGCCTTGTGGCCGCGTTGGAATTCCCTGGCCATGCGTACGACCGTCCCCCATCCCGAATGCAAGTGCGTCGCGCCAGGCTAACGGCAAAGTCCGACACCGCCCGAAGTCGGTACGGACCCGGTACAGACACCGGCGTCGGGAGGAGCTGGCGGGGCCGCTGGGGAAGCTCAGCGCTCGCGCGCGCCGGGCACGTGCGGGAGCCGGTCGGCGGCGACCACTCCCTCGAGGTAGCCCCGGGCCCGCTCGGTGCGCGGATACGCCTCCAGCAGGCGCCAGAAGCGGGGTCCGTGCCCGGGAACCAGCAGGTGCGCCAGCTCGTGCAGGAGGACGTAGTCGACCACGTACTCGGGCATGCCCTGGAGGCGGTGCGAGAGCCGGATGCTGCCCTCCGCCGGGGTGCACGAGCCCCAGCGCGTGTTCTGGTTGGTGACCCAGCGCACCGAGCCGGGGCGGGCACGTCCCTCGAAGTACTGGGCGGACAGCCGCTCGGCGCGCTGCGCCAGCTCGGTGTCGCCCAGGACGCGCTTGCTCTCCTGTGCTTCCAGTTTGTCGAGCATGACGCTCACCCAGCGCTGCTCCTCCGCCTCGGACATCCGGGCGGGGATCAGCACGACGGTGCGATCGCCCTCGCGGTACGCGGAGACCGTCCGGCGGCGACGGCTGCTTCTGCGGACCTCGATCGCGCGTGCCCCGGAGCCGCTGGGCGGCGGGCTCGTCGGCAGGCGTTGTGGCGTTCCGGCGCGGTGCAGTGGGTCGGCGGAGGACACGCCCCGACGTTACCCGCTGCACACGGGGAAGTCCCGGTTCCGGGAGGGTTGGATGCACCTCCGTGCCTTCGACCGCGCCCACGCCCGGTATGGCAGTACGACAAATACCCACTGCCTGTGGATAACTTTCGGCACCCGGAGACGGGACCGGGCATGCTGGCACTCGTCGGCGCAGCCATGACCACGCGGTCATGAGCACCGAGCCGGCAACACGGGGAGTACTGGAACGTACGGGGGCCTGGCATGCATCCGATGGTGAAACCGGCGCTGCGGCGCGGCTGGCGCGATCTCAACACCGTCCAGTTCGGGATGACCCCGGCGCACGCGCTGACCCTGGGGCCGGTGGACACGGCGACGGGCAGCTTCCTCGAACTGCTCAACGGCACCCGGGGGCTGCCGCTGCTGCGCGAGGAGGCACGCCGGATGGACCTGCCCGACGGCCATGTCGACCGGCTGGTGAAGCGGCTGGCGGGGGCCGGGCTGCTCGACGACGCCCGGGGCGGCGGCCCCGCCGCCGACGCCCTGCGCCGCAACAAGGCGGCCCTCGACCGGCTCCGCCCGGACCTGGCCTCCCTCTCCCTGACCACCTCCGAGCCGGGCGAGGCCATCGGCCGGCTGGCCGCCCGGCGCGCGCAGCGGGTGCAGGTCAGAGGCGCCGGCCGGGTCGGTGCCGTCCTGGCCTTGTTGCTGTCGGCCGCCGGGGTCGGCGAGGTCGACGTGCTCGACGGCGGTCGCGTCGAGCCGTGGGACGTCGCCCCGGGCGGACTCCCCGCGGAGGCGGTCGGTGACCGCCGGGACGAGTCGGCCCGCCGCGCCGTCCGCCGGGCCGCCCCCGGCCGCGCACCGCGCCGCGCCGCCACGGCACCGCCCGAGGACGGCGGCTCGGGCTTCACCCTGGTGGTCCTCGCCCCGCGCGACGACATCGCCGTGCACGCGCCCCAGGCGTCCGCCGCCGAACCCTTCATGGCCTCCGGCACCCCCCACCTCTACGCCGGTGTGGTGGAAGGCACAGGTGTCGTCGGTCCCTTCGTGCTGCCGGGTGAGACGGGCTGCGCGGGCTGTCTGCACGAGGGCCGCACCGACCGGGACCCGACCTGGCCCCGGCTGATCACCCAGTGGCGCTCGGGCTCGCAGCGGCGGGTACGGCCGTGCGACCTCGCGCTGGCCACCACGGTCGCCGGACTGGCCGCCGCGCACGCCCTCGCCTTCCTCGACGGCCACCTGCCCTCCAGCGCCGGCGCCCGCTGGGAGGCCGCCCTGCCCGGACTGCACTGGCACGCGCGGCCGGTCCCGGCCCATCCGGCGTGCCCCTGCGCGGCAGCGGGGAGAAACAAGGAGCAGAGCACCGAGAAGGGCCACGAAGAGAGCCCCGGACCCGGAAAGAGCCCTGAAAAGAGCGACGAGAAGAGCGGCGGGGCGAGCAACTGGCAGAGCGAACGGAAAGGTGAGCGGGAACACGCCTCCGGTCAGGGGGAGCAGCGCGCGACAATGGCGGGGCAACGGCCGTCGGCACGAGTACGACGTGAAGCACGTACGGTGCGGCCGGCGCGGCCGGCTGGGACTTGGAGGGCGCATGTCTGATCTTCCCCGGAAGGCGGTCACCCGGACCGCCAAGCTCGCCGCGCTCCCGCTCGGCTTCGCCGGGCGGGCGACCTGGGGACTCGGCAAACGGATCGTGGGCGAGTCCGCGGAGCTGGTCGGCCAGCAGTTGCAGCAGCGCACCGCCGAGCAGCTGTTCAAGGTGCTCGGGGAGCTGAAGGGCGGGGCCATGAAGTTCGGCCAGGCCCTCTCCGTCTTCGAGTCGGCGCTGCCCGAGGAGATCGCCGGTCCCTACCGGGCGGCCCTGACCAAGTTGCAGGAAGCGGCCCCGCCGATGCCGACCCGCACGGTGCACGGCGTGCTCGCCGAGCGGCTCGGCGAGAACTGGCAGGAGCTGTTCCTGGAGTTCGCGGACAAGCCCTCGGCCGCGGCCTCCATCGGCCAGGTGCACCGGGGAGTGTGGCACGACGGCCGCGAAGTGGCGGTCAAGGTCCAGTATCCCGGGGCGGGCGAGGCCCTGCTGTCGGACCTGAACCAGCTCGGCCGCTTCGCCCGCCTGCTGGGCCCGCTCGTCCCGGGCCTCGACATCAAGCCGCTGATCACGGAGCTGAAGGACCGGGTCGCGGAGGAGCTCGACTACGGTCTGGAGGCCGAGGCCCAGCGGGCCCACGCCGAGGAGTTCGCGGACGACCCGGACATCCTGGTGCCGGACGTGGTCCACCAGTGCGAGCAGGTCCTGATCACCGAGTGGATCGACGGGGTCCCGCTGTCGGAGATCGTCGCGGACGGCACCCCGGAGCAGCGGGACCGGGCCGGCCAGCTGCTGGCCCACTTCCTGTTCGCCGGTCCGGCCCGCACCGGCCTGCTGCACGCCGACCCGCACCCGGGCAACTTCCGGCTGCTGCCCGGCGGCCCGGACGGCGACGACGACTGGCGGCTGGGCGTGCTGGACTTCGGCACGGTCGACCGTCTCCCGGGCGGTCTGCCGATCACCATCGGCACCTGCCTGCGCATGACCCTCGACGGCCGGGCGGAGGCCGTCTACGAGGAGCTGCGCACGGAGGGCTTCGTCAAGGAGACGGTGGAGCTGGACCCCGACGCGGTCCTCGACTACCTGTTGCCGATCATCGAACCGGCCCAGGTCGACGAGTTCACCTTCAGCCGCGGCTGGATGCGCAGCCAGGCCGCCCGCATCGGTGACATCCGCTCACCCGCGTACCAGTTGGGCAAGCAGCTCAACCTGCCGCCGGCCTACCTCCTGATCCACCGGGTCACGCTGAGCACCATCGGCGTGCTGTGCCAGCTGGGCGCGACGGTGCGGTTGCGCGAGGAACTGGAGGCGTGGCTGCCGGGGTTCGTGGCGGAACCTACGGAGACGGAACGTCTGGAGGAGTCGGAGGAGCTGGACGCACTGGAGGAACTGGACGAGCTGGAGGAACTGGAGGCCGAGGAGACGGCGGCGGAGGCTTAGGCACCCGACCACCGAACCCACCCGACCTACCGGACCCACCGGACCCACCGGACCCACCGGACCCACCGGACCCACCGGACCACTCGGCCCAACCGGACCACCCAGCCCAAACGCCCTCCCGGGCCCGTTCCAGGTATCCGGACCGCACGCCGCGGGGGCCGGCCCGTTCGGACGGACCGGCCCCCGCGAGGAGAGCTTCGCCTCCCCGGCCAGCCGGCCGGGGGAGGCCACCGCTTCAGGTGGGATCGGTTACTGCATCACGGCCATGGCGAGCGCACGCCGGGCACGCATCGAGGCGCGCTCCGCCCGGCGCTGCATCCGCCGGGCGGTCGCCAGGCGCAGCGCCCGGCGTTCCCGCTCGGCCTGGTGCAGTCGCTCGTGCATATGCGCACGAGCCAGGGCTTCTGGGATGAGTTGCATCTCTCGGGTCCTGTTCTGGCGCGAGTCGTTCGCACCACTGGTGGTGAAGTCTTCGGGCGCGGAGCCTGCGGGCTCAGGGGTGGACGGCTTCATCGGGGCCTGCTTCGTGGGGTCGTACGTGAGGGGACGGTCGATCGTGCCTACGGTGTTCATGCCGTGACCGGGTTCTTGCGCGGGCGGCCACGGGGCCGCTTCCGGGCGACGACAACACCCTGGACGAACAGCTCCCCGCCCCAGACGCCCCAGGGCTCACGCCGCTCCTTGGCACCGGCGAGGCAGGCCTCGACCAGCGGGCAGGTACGGCAGAGGGACTTGGCGTACTCGACGTCCGCCGGCGACTCGGCGAAGAAGACCTCCGGGTCGTAGGAACGGCACGGGACGGGCACGCCGAGGTTCTCGATGGCTTCGTCGAGCGCGGTGAGCGCGGTGAGCGGGGTCAAGGCGGGGTCCTCCGTGGAGCCGGGCTTGGGGATGGTGCCGGAAGGTGGTACGGACGGGGCGTGCGCTTCGAGTTGCACGGTTCGTCTTCCTCGTCTGGTCGGTCCGGCCGGTCGGCCGGGGCGGCTTGGTACCGGGTTCTCTGGTTGTCCCGAGGCCCCTTCGCGCTGTCGTCCCCGTTCGGGACAAACAGAAGGGCCGCGGATCCCGGGTGGGGTTCCGCGGCCCTGAAGGCGCCGGCCTGATCGAATCAGGCTGGATCACTCCAGGGTTCTGGCCCACGGAAGGCCCACATCAGGTGCTGCTGCGTCGTCTGCTTCCGGAATCCGGCACCGGCCGCCGCAAAGGCATAGGCATGTGCCTGTGCCACTACTGCCGCTTCCAGTGCCTTGGTCGGTCGCTCATTGCGCTCACGGACGGGCAGGTCCGAAAGAACAGGGGAGGACGCCGGGCGGACGGCACGAATGCCGGACAGACCGGTGCCCGAGTCGGAGGCGCCGAGCATGGACAGGGAGACGGTCGAGCGATCGGTCAGTTTGCTGACAGAGATGGTGTTGATGCTGATCACTGGACTCGCCTCCTCTCGGCGTCTCGGGGGATCGGCGTGAACCGATCCGCGGATATGCAAGTACAACACGGATTCAGGGCCTTCGGGAAGGCCGCTGCTCCCGTGTCCAAGAACCTATGGGGATTGCCGGGGCATGCGCAAACTATTTTTTCGACGAGTTGGGATCAGTCGTCGCCGTCCGGCCCGTCGACCTCCTGACCGGCGCAGATGGCCAGGACATCGGCTCCGTAGCGGGTGAGCTTGCGGGCTCCGACGCCCGGGATGCGGACCAGCTCCCGTTCGTCCTCCGGGACGTTCTCGGCGATCGCCATCAGCGTCTTGTCGGTGAAGACGCAGTAGGCGGGCTGGCCGCTCAGCCCGGCCTGCACCGCACGCCAGTCGCGCAGCCGCTCGTAGACCCCCTCGTCCATGTCGGAGGGGCAGTCCTCGCAGCGCATCAGTTTCATCTCGCCGGCGTCGGTGAGCGTGCGCCCGCAGACCTTGCAGCGGGCCGGGGCGCGCTGGGTGCGCCGCGGCGCCGGCGCGAGCGCGGAGCGGCTCGTGAGGCCGGCGCGGCCGTGTTCCACTCCCCCGGCGCCGCCGGCCGCCACCCGTCCGCCGGCGCCGACCGAGCCGGGCCGCAGTCCGTCGAGGAAACGGCTCGGGCGGCGGCTCGCCCGGCCGCCGGGCGAGCGGGCCAGTGACCAGGACAGGTGCAGACGTTCGCGGGCGCGGGTGACACCGACGTAGAGGAGGCGGCGCTCCTCCTCTATCTGTTCGTCGGTCTTTGCGTAGGTGATCGGCATCATGCCCTCGGCCAGGCCGACCAGGAAGACGGCGTCCCACTCCAGGCCCTTGGCCGAGTGCAGGGAGGCGAGGGTGACGCCCTGCACGGTGGGGGCGTGCTGGGCGGCCGTGCGCTCGTCGAGTTCGGCGACGAGGTCGCCGAGGGTGGCGCCGGGCTTGGCGGCGGCGAAGTCCTGCGCGAGGTTCACCAGGGCGGCCAGTGACTCCCAGCGCTCGCGGACCGCGCCGGAGCCGGCCGGCGGTTCGGTGGTCCAGCCCTCCCCGGACAGCACGGCACGGACCTGGGACGGCAGGTCGACCGTGTCGTCGAGGAGGGCGTCGTTGCCGCCGAAACGGGCCGCGGCGCGCAGGGCCGTGCCGGCTCTGCGCACCTCAGGACGGTCGAAGAACCGTTCCGCGCCGCGCAGCTGGTAGGGCACCCCGGCGTCGGCGAGGGCCTGCTCGTAGATCTCCGACTGGGAGTTGGTGCGGAACAGCACGGCGATCTCGGCGGGGCGGACGCCGGAGTCGATCAGTTCCCGGATGCGGCGGGCGGCGCCCTCGGCCTCGGCGGGCTCGTCGGGGTACTCGGTGTAGCCGGGCTCGGTTCCGGCCGGGCGCTGGGAGAGCAGCTCCAGACGGTGGTCGGCGGCGCGGCCCCGGGCCTGGGCGAGCAGACCGTTGGCGAGGTGCACGACCTGGGGCGTGGAACGGTAGTCACGGACCAGCTTGACGACCGTGGCACCTGGATGGCGGAGCCGGAAGTCGAGCAGATGGTCGGGGGTTGCTCCTGTGAACGAGTAGATCGTCTGGCTGGCGTCGCCGACCACGCACAGGTCGTCGCGGTCCCCGAGCCACAGATCCAGCAGCCGCTGCTGGAGCGGGCTGACATCCTGGTACTCGTCGACCACGAAGTGCTGGTACTGGGCACGGACCTGCTGGGCGACGTCCTGCCGGTCCTGGAGGACCCCCACGGTCAGCAGCAGCACGTCCTCGAAGTCGATCACCCCTCGACCGCGCTTGAGCTCCTCGTACGCCAGGTAGAGCTGCGCGATCTCGGCGGGGTCGCGGGGCGTCTCACGGCCGGCCTTGGCCGCCGCGGGGGCGTAGTCGTCCGGCACGGTCTGGGTGACCTTGGACCACTCGATCTCGGCGGTGACGTCCCGCAGCTCGCCCCGGTCGAGGCGGATGCGGCAGGCCGCGGCGGCGTCGGCGACCAGCTGGATCTTGCGGTCGACGATCCGGGGCAGGGCGCCGCCGATCGCCTTCGGCCAGAAGTACTGGAGCTGGCGCAGCGCCGCCGAGTGGAAGGTGCGGGCCTGGACACCGGCGGCGCCGAGCTGGCGCAGCCGGCCGCGCATCTCCCCGGCGGCGCGGTTGGTGAAGGTGACGGCGAGCACGGTGGTGGGCTGGAGGATGCCGGCCCGCACCCCGTAGGCGATGCGGTGGGTGATCGCCCGGGTCTTGCCGGTGCCCGCACCCGCCAGTACGCACACCGGGCCGCGCAGGGCGGTGGCCACTTCGCGCTGCTCGGGATCGAGTCCGTCGAGCACCGCGTCGGCCGAGTCCGGTACCTGCGGGAAGAGGGAGGAGTGCGTTGCTGCTGTCACACAGCCATGCTGCCAGGTCGGCCGGGACGGGTGCGCCGGTTGTCCACAGGCGGGCCCTCGCGGTCGTATTAATGCGGGGGCTGGTTCCGGACGGTCCTCGTAGGGGAATGGGGGCGCCGTCGCGGACGTTGGTGGAGTGCGAGCGAACGCACCCCGAGCCGCTGAAGGAGAATGAGGGACATGCCGGGCACTGTGACGATGTACAGCACCACGTGGTGCGGCTACTGCCGTCGGCTGAAGAGCCAGATGGACCGGGAGGGCATCGCGTACACCGAGATCAACATCGAGCAGGACCCGGACTCGGCGGCGTTCGTGGAGAAGGCGAACGGCGGGAACCAGACGGTGCCGACCGTGCTCTTCCCCGACGGCTCGACGCTCACCAACCCGTCGCTGGCGCAGGTGAAGCAGAAGATCGGCGCCTGAGCGGGTCGCACGCGTGGCTGAGGGGGCCGTCCCGGGCGGGACGGCCCCCTCAGCCGTGTCCGGCCGGGCTCAGACGAAGCTGCGGGTCGGCAGCGGCTTGCCGTACCAGAGTTCGATCAGGCGGGCCGCGATCGAGATGCCGTAGGGCGGCAGGACCTCGCCGGAGTCGAAGGCGGCGCTCAGTTCGTCGCGGGAGAACCAGCGGGCCTCGTGGATCTCGTCGCCGTCGACGGTGATGTCGGTGGAGACGGCCCGGGCCATGAAGCCGAGCATCAGGCTGGACGGGAACGGCCAGGGCTGGCTGGCGACGTACTCGACCGGGCCGACGGTGATGCCGGCCTCCTCCTGGACCTCGCGGCGCACCGACTGCTCGATGGACTCACCGGGCTCCACGAAGCCCGCGAGCGTCGAGAAGCGGCCCTCGGGCCAGTGCACCTGGCGGCCGAGCAGGATGCGGTCGGTGTCGTCGATCACGGCCATGATCACGGCCGGGTCGGTGCGCGGGTAGTGCTCGGCGCCGCAGGCCGGGCAGCGGCGGATGTGGCCGGCCGCGGCGATGGCGGTGCGCTCGCCGCAGCGGGAGCAGAAGCGGTGGGTGCGCTGCCAGTTCTCCAGGCCGACCGCGTGCACCATCAGGCCGGCGTCGCGCGGGGAGAGCAGCAGGCCCGCCTCCCGGAGGCCGGCCGGGCGCGCGGACTGGTCCATGCGGCCGGGCAGCGAGTCCTTCTGGAGCGCGAAGTAGCTCACGCCGTCCTCGTCGGTGCCGAGGAAGTAGCGGTGCGCCTCGGTGAGCGGGGCCTCGAAGGAGGGTGTCATGACGAGTTCGGTACGCCCGTCCGGCGTCTCGTCGATGAGGACCTGACCGCCGGAGACCACGAAACAGCGCGTGGAGGGGTGGCTCCACGCGGCGGCGAGCCAGGCCTCGTCGAGGCGGTGGTGCGCGGCGCGGTCGACACCGCTCGGTGCGGTGAGCGAGATGGGACGTTCGGCGGTGCGGTCGGTCCAGATGGTCACAGGTGCTTCCAACTCCCCCGGTACGGCGGTCAGTGGTTCGGCGGGCGGTTCGGCGGGTCTGGGGCGCGTTCCGGACGGACGGCGACCGGGGCCGGGCGGGCCCGGTGGTTCGGGCCCTTCCAGTGTGCCCCGGGCCGCGCGGGCCGGTCCGGACGGTGCGACGGCATCGGTCAGGGGCCGTGCCGCCAGTGTGCTGCCAGGTCGCTCCACAGGTACGCGGAGGTCTCCACGCCCTTGAGGAGGAGGTCGAGCTCGATCTTCTCGTCGGGGGCGTGCCAGCCGTCGGACGGGACGGAGATGCCCAGGAAGAGCACCGGGGCCCCGAGGACGTCCTGGAGGTCGGCGGCGGGTCCGGAGCCGCCCTCGCGGGTGAAGCGGACCGGCTGGTCGAAGGCGCGCTCCATGGCCCGGACGACGGACCGGAGCGCCGGGTGGTCCAGCGGTGTCAGGCACGGGCGGGTGGCGGGGGCGAACTCGATCTCGCAGCGGATGCCCGGCGGGACCCGCCCTGCGACCCAGCCGCGGACGGCCTTCGCCACGTGGTCGGGGTCCTGGCCGGCGACGAGGCGGAAGGAGAGCTTCACCATCGCGTCGGCCGGGATGATCGTCTTGCTGCCGGGGCCCTGGTAGCCGCCGCCGATGCCGTTGACCTCGGCGGTGGGGCGGGCCCAGATCCGCTCCAGGGTGGTGTGCCCGGCCTCGCCGTGGGCGGCGCGGGACTTGGCCGTCTCCAGCCAGCGCCGCTCGTCGAAGGGCAGCTCGGCGAAGAGTTCGCGCTCGCGGTCGGTCAGCTCGGTCACCCCGTCGTAGAAGCCGGGGATCGCCACGCGTGCGTGCTCGTCGTGCAGGGCCGCGACCAGGCGGGCCACCTCGGTGGCCGGGTTGGGCACGGCGCCGCCGAAGGAACCGGAGTGGATGTCCTGGTCGGGGCCGTACAGCCGGATCTCGCACTCGGCCAGGCCGCGCATGCCGGTGCACACCGTGGGGGTGTCCGCGGCCCACATGCCGGTGTCGGAGACGATCACGGCGTCGGCGGCGAGCCGCCCGGCGTGCTCCTCGACGAGGGCCCGGAAGTGCGGGGAGCCGGACTCCTCCTCGCCCTCGATCAGCAGCTTGAGGGTGACGGCGGGGGCGGTGCGGCCGGTGGCGGCGAGGTGGGCGCGGACGCCGAGGGTGTGGAAGAACACCTGCCCCTTGTCGTCGGCCGCCCCGCGCGCGTACAGCCGGTTGTCGCGGACGACGGGCTCGAAGGGGTCGCTCGACCAGCCGTCCTCGCGGGCGGCGGGCTGTACGTCGTGGTGTCCGTAGACCAGGACCGTGGGCGCCGCGGGGTCGCCGGCCGGCCACTCGGCGTAGACGGCGGGGGCGCCGGGCGTCTCCCAGACCTCGGCGGTCGGGAACCCGGTCGCCGTCAGCTTGGCGGCGAGCCAGTCGGCGCTGCGGCGTACGTCCGGCGCGTGCCCGGGCTGGGCGGAAACCGACGGGATGCGCAGCCACTCGGCCAGGTCGGCGAGGAAGGCGGCGCGGTGGCGGTCCAGGTACGCGCGGACGGCGCTGACGGCACTGTCAACGGGCTTGCTCATACTCCCGAGCCTACTGGCCCGCACCGACACCCTGGCCGTGCGGTTCGTCACCGTAAGACGCACCGTACGACCCGTCGAGCAGCAGTCTCTCCAGGGCGGCGCGGTCCGGCAGACCGTCCGTGCGCACCACCTCGCCGGTGCGCACGTACAGGAACGCGGCCGTCACCGAGGTGAGCGGTACGCCCTGCTGCTCGGCCCAGGCCAGGCGGTACACGGCGAGCTGGAGCGGGTCCGCGGAGTGGGTGCGGGAGGTCTTCCAGTCGACGATCTCGTACCTGGCACCGGGCCCGTCGCCCTCCTTGTAGACGGCGTCGATACGGCCTCGCACCACGCGGCCGGCGACCGCGAACTGGAAGGGGGTCTCGACTCGGTACGGGGTGCGGTGCGCGTACGGGGTGCGTTCGAAGGCCGCCTTGAGGGCGGCCAGGTCCTGTTCGCCGGTGATCTCGGCGTCGCCGCCGGGCAGCTCGTCGGGTTCCAGCAGCGGCAGGGTCAGCTCTTCGAAGCGGGACTCGACCCAGGCGTGGAAGCGGGTGCCGCGGCGGGCGGCGGGCCGCGGCGGCTGGGGCATCGGGCGGGCCAGTTCCTGGGCGAGGCCGTCGGGGTCGGCGGCCAGCCGCAGCAGTTGGGTGGCGGTCAGCGAGGCGGGCAGCGGTACGTCGGTGACGGCCTCCCGCGCGCGCAGCAGCTCGCCGGCGAGGGCGTCGAGATCGCGGTCCCAGGAGGCGACGGCCCGGGCCTCCTCCGGAGTGAGAAACGTCTCCCCGCGCGGTGCGGCGTCCTGCGGGCGGGGGCGGGGGGCGCCGGCGCCGGTGATCGGCTCGGGGGGCGGGGCCTGGTGGGGGACGGTGTGCTCGTCGGGGGCCGGGGCGCCGGGGGCCGGGGTGCCCGCGGCCGGGATGGTGTGCTCGTCGGGGGCCGGGGCGTCCGCGTCCGGGAACGGGGCGTCGTCGTGGGCGGGATCGTCGTCGTAGGGCGGCTCGTCGTAGGCGTCATAGGCGCCATAGGCGTCACCGGCGTCATAGGGAGGCTCGTCGTCCTCCGGAGGCGGTGGCCAGTCGGGGTCGTCGTAGGTGTCCGGGTCGTGCACGGCGGCGGGACGGGCGCCCCCGGACCCCCCGGCATTCCCGGGCTCCCCGGCGTTCCCGGCGGCGGCGAGGCGCTCCAGGTGGGCCAGCACCGTCTCGGCGGCCGTCCGGCGGCGGGCGAGGGCCTTCTCGTCCAGGGGCAGCGGCCACGCCTGGTCGGTGTCCGCGCGGTGCAGGGCCGGGTTCTCCTCGTCCTCGGCGGGCTGGTCCGCCCAGAACTCGATCTCGCCGTGTCCGGCCGCGCAGTGGTCGTACAGGGCCTGGAGGAAGTCGGACGGTCCGCGGGGCTTCTTCTGGCTGGGGCCCCACCAGTGGCCACAGCCCAGGAGCAGGGACCGGGGGCGGGTGAAGGTGACGTAGCCGAGGCGGAGCTCCTCGGTGTGCTGGTGCTCCTTCATGGCCTCGTGGAAGTCCTTCAGGCCGCGGGCGTCCCAGGAGCCGACGTCGGGGAGGGTGTCGGCGTCGCCGCGCAGCCGGTGCGGCAGGACCTTGCCCTGGGCGGTCCACTTCTCGCGGCCCTGGGTGCTGGGGAAGGTGCCGGTGACCAGTCCGGGGACGGCGACGACGTCCCATTCCAGGCCCTTGGACTTGTGCGCGGTGAGCACCTTCACGGTGTTCTCGCCGCCGGGCAGGGCGTTGTCGAGTCCCTTCTCGTACTGGGCCGCGGTGCGCAGGAAGCCCAGGAAGGCGAGCAGCGACGCCTCGTTGTCCCCGGCGGCGAAGGAGGCGGCGACGTCCAGGAAGTTGGACAGGGTCTCGCGGCGCCGGGCGGCCAGCGCGTTCGGGGACGCCGACAGCTCCACCTCCAGGCCGGTGACGGCGAGGACGCGGTGCAGTACGTCCATCAGCGGGTCGGCGAGACAGCGGCGCAGGTCGCGCAGCTCGGTGGCCAGGCGGGCGAACCGTACGCGCGCGTCGGGCGAGAACGGCAGTCCGTCGTCGTCCCCGCCGCCCGCCATCGGTGTCTCCAGGAAGGTGTCCAGCGCGTCCGCGAGCGATATCACCTCCGACGGGTCGACGCCCTCGACGGCCTCGGCCAGCCGCCGGTCGGGGTCGTCGTCGCCCGCCACGCGCGCGTGGGCGACGAGCCGGCGGGCACGGCGCCCCAGCAGGGCGAGGTCGCGCGGGCCGACGCGCCAGCGCGGCCCGGTGAGCAGCCGCACCAGGGACGCGTTCGCGCCGGGGTCCTGAAGGACTTCGCAGACGGCGACCAGGTCGGCCACCTCGGGCAGGTGCAGCAGCCCGGAGAGGCCGACGACCTCGACGGGGACGTCCCGGGCCACCAGGGCGCCCTGGATGTCCGCGAAGTCCGTGGCCGTGCGGCACAGGACGGCGATCTCGCCGGGCGCCGTCCCGGTCCGTACCAGGTGGGCGATGGAGTCGGCGAGCCAGTCCAGCTCCTCGGCGTGGGTGGGCAGCAGGGCACAGCGGACAGTGCCGTCGCGTTCGGCACCGGGGGCCGGGCGCAGGGCCTCCACGCCCGCGTGCATGACGCGCAGCGGGGTGGCGAGGCCGTTGGCGAGGTCGAGCAGACGGCCGCCGCTGCGGCGGTTCTCGCTGAGCGACTGGCGCACGGCGGGGCGGCCGTCGGCGCGGGCGAAGTGCTCGGGGAAGTCGTCGAGGTTGGCGACGGAGGCGCCGCGCCAGCCGTAGATCGCCTGGCAGGGGTCGCCGACGGCGGTCACGGGGTGACCGGTGCCGCCGCCGAACAGACCCGCCAGCAGGACGCGCTGGGCCACCGAGGTGTCCTGGTACTCGTCGAGCAGCACGACCCGGAACTCCTCGCGCAGCAGCCGGCCCACCTCGGGGAGCCGGGCGAGCTGGGCGGACAGGGCGATCTGGTCGCCGAAGTCGAGCAGGTCACGGTCGCGTTTGGCGGACCGGTAACGGATCACCAGGCCGGCCAGTTCGCGCCGGGCGGCGGCGGCCTCGGGGACCTTGCGCAGGTCGGCGTTGGTGAGCTTGGCGCCCTGGAGCGTCTCCAGGAGCTCGGCGTCCCAGGTGCGCAGCCGCTCGGGTCGTACCAGGTGTTCGGAGAGCTCGGAGTCGAGGGTGAGGAGGTCGCCGACCAGGTCGGGGAAGGAGCGGGTCAGCGCCGGGTACGAGCCGGGGGCCTCGCGCAGCACCCGGGCGGCGAGCTGGTAGCGGGTGGCGTCGGCGAGCAGCCGGGAAGCCGGCTCCAGGCCGATGCGCAGGCCGTGGTCGGCCAGCAGCCGGCCGGCGAAGGCGTGGTACGTGGAGATCACCGGCTCGCCCGGCGGGTGGTCCGGGTCGATCGCGTCGGGGTCGGTGACGCCTGCCTTGATCAGCGCCTTGCGGACGCGTTCGGCGAGTTCGCCGGCCGCCTTGTTGGTGAACGTGAGACCGAGTACCTGTTCGGGGGCGACCTGGCCGGTGCCGACCAGCCAGACCACGCGCGCCGCCATCACCGTCGTCTTGCCGGAACCGGCTCCGGCCACGATCACCTGCGGGGCGGGCGGCGCGGTGATGCAGGCCGTCTGCTCCGGGGTGAACGGGATGCCGAGGAGCTCCTTGAGCTGCTCGGGATCGGTGATACGGGCGGGCATGCCGAAAGGCTAGCGGCGGCCACTGACAGCCGAGACCGGATTGGTCGTCCGGGGCGGGAGAAACGCAGGTCAACGGGTGTGGTGCGATGAGTCACTCGACTACCTGCCGAAGAGTCACTCGACTACGTGCCGATGAGTACTACGTGCCGAAGAGTCACTCGACTACGTGCCGCCCCTCGGGCCGGGCGCTGCACGAGGCGCGGAAGGCGCAGTGCGCGCAGTGCTGGCCCGAGGTCGGCGTGAACCGTTCGTCCAGGACCTTGCCCGCGGCCGTGGCCAGCAGGTCGCCGACCCACTCGCCCTCCGGCCCCGCCAGTGGCTCCTGGGCCTGCACCTTGGGGAGCGTCTCGCCGCCGTCCCGCTTGGCGGCGCCCTGCCGGAGCTGGACCAGTTCGGCGCCGCCCGGCTCGGGGCGTACGCCGTCGAACGCGTCGTCGACGGCGCCCTCGCGGACGGCGAGCTGGTAGACGGCGAGCTGCGGGTGCCGGGCCACCTCGGCGGAGCTGGGCGCCTGCTTGCCGGTCTTGAAGTCGACGACGTAGGCGCGGCCGTCGCCGTCGGCCTCCACCCGGTCCAGCTGGCCGCGGATGCGCACCTCGTAGTCGCCCGCCGCGAGCGTGACGTCGAAGTCGTGCTCGCTGGCCACCGGCGTGCGTCCGGTGCGGTCCATGACGTGCCACTTCAGGAAGCGTTCGAGCGCCACGCGCGCGTGCGCCTTCTCCTGCTCCGACTTCCACGGCGCGTCGAAGGCGAGCGCGTTCCACACCGAGTCCAGCCGTTCCATGAGCACGTCGAGGTCGGCGGGCGTGTGCCCGGAGGCGACCTCGTCGGCGAGGACGTGCACCACGTTGCCGAAGCCCTGGGCGGTGGTCGCGGGGGCGTCGGCCTTCACCTCGCGGCCCAGGAACCACTGGAGCGCGCAGGTGTTCGCGAGTTGGTCGAGCGCGCTGCCGGAGAGCACGACGGGCTGGTCGCGGTCGCGCAGCGGCACCTTGGACTCGGTCGGTTCGAACATGCCCCACCAGCGGTAGGGGTGCGCGGCGGGCACCAGGGGGCGGCCCTCGTCGTCGCTGAGCGCGGCCAGCCGGGCCAGCCGGCGGGCGGCGGCCTCCCGCAGGGCGTCGGAGACACGCGGGTCCACGGTGGTGGCGCGCAACTCGGCGACCAGGGCGGCCACGGACAGCGGGCGGCGCGGGCGGCCGGTGACGTCCTTGGGCTCGACGCCCAGCTCGGTCAGGAACCGGGAGGGCTGGTCGCCGTCGTCGGCCGGTGCCTTGACGGCCGTGACGACCAGGCGGTCCCGCGCGCGGGTGGCGGCCACGTAGAACAACCGGCGTTCCTCGGCGAGCAGCGCACCGGGCGTGAGCGGCTCGGCGAGTCCGTCCCGGCCGATCCGGTCGGCCTCCAGCAGGGAGCCGCGGCGCCGCAGGTCGGGCCAGAGTCCCTCCTGGACGCCGGCGACCACGACCAGTCGCCACTGGAGGCCCTTGGCGCGGTGCGCGGTCATCAGGCGTACCGCGTCGGGGCGCACGGCCCGCCGCGCGAGGGTGTCGGCGGCGATGTCCTCGGCCTCGGCCTCCTCCAGGAAGTTCAGGGCGCCCCGGCCGCCGGTGCGCTCCTCGGCGCGCGCGGCGGTCGCGAACAGGGCGCATACGGCGTCCAGGTCGCGGTCGGCGTTGCGGCCGGCGGCGCCGCCGCGCCGGGCGGCCCGCTCCAGGCGGCCGGGCCACGGAGTGCCCGCCCACAGCTCCCAGAGCGCCTCCTCGGCCGTACCGCCGCCCGCCAGGCACTCCCGGGCCGTGCGCAGCAGCGCGCCCAGGCGTTGCGCGCCCCGCGCGTACGCCGGGTCGTGCACGGCGAGCCGCTCCGGCTCGGCCAGGGCCCGGGCGAGCAGTTCGTCCGAGGGGGGCGGCAGCGCGTTGCCGGCGGTCCGCTGCTCCTCGCGCAGCGCCCGGCCGAGGCGGCGCAGGTCGGCGGCGTCCATGCCGGCGAGGGGGGAGGTGAGCAGGGTGAGAGCGGTCTCGGTGTCCAGCCAGCACGCCTCCTGCGCACCGGAACCGTCGGCCTGCGTTTCCCTCGGTTCCGCCGTCCCCGCTGTCTCCGCCGTCCCCGCCGTCTCCGCCGTGTCTGCCGTCTCCGCCGTGTCTGCCGTCTCCGCCGTGTCTGCCGTCTCCGCCGTCTCCGCCGTCCCCGCCGTGTCTGCCGTCCCCGCCGTCCCCGTCCCCGCCGCTTCCACCGTCCCCGCCGTCCGCGCGGTCGCCGCCCTTTCCGCTACCGGCCCCGTCTCGGCCAGAGCCACCGCCCGCAGTGCCGTCAGCAGCGGGGCCACCGCCGGCTCGTGGCGCAGGGGCAGGTCGTCGCCGTCCACGTCGACCGGGACGCCGGCCGAGGTGAGGGCGCGGCGGACCGCCGGGAGGGTGCGGGAGCCGGCCCGCACCAGGACGGCCATCTCGCCCCAGGGGACGCCGTCCTCCAGCCGGGCCCGGCGCAGGATGTCGGCGACGTTGTCCAGCTCCGTGCCGGCCGTCGGGTACGTGTACACCTCGACCTGGCCGCCGTCCCGTACCGGGGCGAGCTCGCGGTGGGCGCGTACCTGGTCGGCGGGGAGCCGGGTGAGCGGCATGCGCCGGGTCAGCAGCCGGGTGGCGGCCAGCAGGGCGGCGCCGGAGCGGCGGGCGGTGCGCAGCACCCGTACCGGCGCCGGGCGGCCGTCCGCGCGCGGGAAGGCGTGCGGGAAGTCGAGGATGCCGCCCACGTCCGCGCCGCGGAACGCGTAGATCGACTGGTCGGGGTCGCCGAGGGCCACCAGGGTGCGGCCGCCGCCCGCCAGCGCGTGCAGCAGCCGTACCTGGGCCGGGTCGGTGTCCTGGTACTCGTCGACGTAGACGGCGTCGTACTGCCCGGCGAGCCGTTCGGTGACCTCGGCGCGCTGGGCGAGGAGCACCGCGCGGTGGACGAGTTCCGCGTAGTCGAGGACTCCCTGGAGGTCGAGCACGTCGAGGTACTCGGCGAGGAAGACGGCGGCGGCCCGCCAGTCGGGGCGGCCGATGCGGCGGGCGAAGTCCGCCAGGGCGTCCGGGCCGAGGCCCAGCTCGCGGCTGCGGGCGAGCACCGCGCGGACCTCGTCGGCGAAGCCCCGGGTGGTCAGGCAGGCGCGCAGTTCGTCGGGCCAGCGCACATGGGCCAGGCCGAGCCGTTCGAGGTCGGTCTGGCCGGCCAGCAGCTCACGGACGGTCACGTCCTGCTCGGGGCCGGACAGCAGCCGCAACGGCTCGACGAACAGCTCGCTGTCCTGGTGGGCGCGGACCAGGGCGTAACTGAAGGAGTGGAACGTGGTCGCGCGCGGGGCGCGCGCGGCTCCCGTGCGCCGCGCCATGCGGTCGCGCAGTTCGACGGCGGCCTTGCGGCTGAAGGTCAGCACGAGGATGCGTTCGGGGTCGGCGCCGCGGGCGATCCGCGCGGCGACGGATTCGACCAGCGTGGTGGTCTTGCCGGTGCCGGGACCCGCGAGGACGAGCAGCGGACCGGTGCGGTGGTCAACCACCGCGCGCTGGGCGGCGTCCAGGAGAGGGGGGTCCTCGCGCGGGGGCGGGGTACGAACCAGTCGGTAAGCGCCACGGGCCCCCGGGCGCACCTGGGGGTGCGACGGGTGCCTGAGGGAGGAAGAGGAGCTCACGTGGTTCGCCGGTCCTGGTGGGTGTGCTGGTGGGACGACCGCCGCGCGGGACGGGCGGTGGGCGCGGGATGGAAGGTGGACGGGGGACGGACGGTGGACGGGGAAGGGGCGGTGGGCGCGGGGTGAACGGGACGAGCGCAGCCGACGCTACGCCGCCGCACGGACGGGAAGCAGGGCTTCCGCTTCTTCCCTCCCGCCACCCGCGACGCGGATGTCCCGTGCCCCTCGAACGTACGTCATGCCACCGACGTGCCCGCTCTGCCCCGATTCCCTCATACGGATCACCGGTCACCCCTCGGGGCGTCCGATGGCCGAAGCTGTCAGGTGTGACCCTGCGCGTGCTCGCCGCCGTCCCACCGCGCCCGTCTCATGTCGACGCGCGGCAGGTGGTCCTCCGCGGCCCGGCCCGCCTCCTTCAGGGGCGTCCCCTCCACCCGGTACCGGCCGAGCGCCTCCTGTTCGTGGCCCGCCAGCAGCACCCCGTCGGCGCGGACCACGCGCCACCAGGGAACTCCCACCCCGTAGAGGGACATCACCCGGCCGACCTGCCGGGGACCGCCCTCCTCCAGCCACTCGGCGACGTCCCCGTAGGTCATCACGCGTCCCGGCGGGATCAGCTCGGTGACCTCCAGGACCCGCTCGGCGTACTCGGGCAGCGCGGCCGCGGGCTCTGGACGGGCACCGTCCGGAAGACTTTCCTCGCTCATCCGCCCCATACTGCCGCACCCCACCGACACCGCGACGCGCTCGCGCGGCCGGTCCGGGTCCCTCGCCCGGGGGCGGCGCTTCGGGCAGACTGTGCGGCCCGCGAGTGCGCCCTGATCCACCCTGATGCCCCCGTGTGTCGGTGCGGCATGCCACCATCGTGCGGGCGGTGACCAGTGATACGAGAGCAAGAAGAGACGATGAAGCAGCAGGGTGTGCGACCCGGCGGCACGCGGGGTACCTCCGGCGCTTCGTCGCGCCCCGGTGCCGTCGGCGGCAAGGGGGGCACCGGGAGCACCGCCCCGGACGGTGACCCGGCGGACACCGCGCACGTCGACGAGGTGGAGGGCGACGAACCGCTCCTGCCCGCGCGTGTGCACCGTCCGTCCGACCTGATGCGGCTCCTGGTGGGCGTGCTCGCGGTCGCCGTCCTGCTCGCCGTCGCCGCGTTCGCCCACGGCACCACCTCGGGCCTCGAACAGGACATCAACAAGGGCACCGGACAGGCACCCGATCTGCTGATCAAGATCGCGGGGCTGGCCTCCAGCATCGCGATCCTGCTGGTCCCGGTCGCCTTCGCGATCGAACGGTTGATCAAACGCGACGGGCTGCGGATCGCCGACGGCGTCCTGGCCGCCGTACTCGCCCACGGAGTGACGCTCGCCACCGATCTGTGGGTCGCCAAGGCCGCGCCCGGCTCCATCCAGGAGGCGCTCACCCAGCCCTCGCCCGGTGACGTCCACGCCCTCACCGACCCGGTGCACGGTTATCTGGCCCCGGTCATCGCGTACATGACGGCGGTGGGCATGTCCCGCAGACCGCGGTGGCGCGCGGTGCTGTGGATCGTGCTGCTCCTGGACGCCTTCTCCATGCTCGTCACCGGCTACACGACGCCGTTCTCGATCATCCTGACGGTGCTCATCGGCTGGACCGTGGCCTACGGGACGCTGTACGCGGTCGGCTCGCCCAACGTGCGGCCCACCGGGCGGACGCTCGTGGCGGGCCTGATGACGGTCGGCTTCCGCCCGGTGACCGCCTCGCGCGAGGACACCTCGTCGGACACCCTGGAGACCGGCGACCGCGGCCGGCGGTACTTCGTCACCCTGGAGGACGGCCCGCCGCTGGACGTCACGGTGGTCGACCGCGAGCAGCAGGCACAGGGCTTCTTCTACCGCGCGTGGCGCAATCTGACGCTGCGCGGCTTCGCCACCCGCAGCAGCCTCCAGTCGCTGCGCCAGGCGCTGGAGCAGGAGGCCCTGCTGGCCTACGCGGCGATCGCGGCCGGCGCCAACGCCCCCAAGCTGATCGCCACCTCGGAACTGGGCCCCGACGCCGTGATGCTCGTCTACGAGCACACCGGCGGCCGCTCCCTGGACACGCTGGCGGACGAGGAGATCACCGACGACCTGCTGCGCGACACCTGGGAGCAGGTACGGGCCCTCCAGTCCCGGCGGATCGCGCACCGCAGGCTGGTCGGCGACGCGATTCTGGTGGATCGTTCCGGCACGGTGACCATCACGGACCTGCGCACCGGCGAGATCGCCGCGGGCGACCTGCTGCTGCGCATGGACATCTCCCAGTTGCTGGTGACGCTCGGCCTGCGGGTGGGGGCGGAGCGTGCGGTGGCCTCGGCGGTGGGCGTGCTCGGTCCGGACGCGGTGGCGGACTGCCTGCCGATGCTCCAGCCGATCGCGCTGAGCCGCTCCACCCGTGCGACGCTGCGCAGACTCGCCCGGGAACGGTCCCAGCGCGAACGCGAGGCCGTCCTGGAGGCGTCCCGGCAGGCCAAGCAGGCCCGGGTGGAGGCGGCGGGCGGCGACGGTTCGGGCGCCACGGCCGTCAGGCTCGACAAACCCGGCAAGCCGGACAAGAAGTTGGAGCGCGCGGAGCAGCGGGCCGAGAAGCGGGCCCTGGACGAGGCCATGGACGAGGCGCGCGAGGAGGACCTGCTCACCCAGATCCGCCACCAGGTGCTGCGGATCAGGCCGCAGGCGCCGGTCGAGCCGGCCCGCCTGGAGCGGATCCGGCCGCGCACCCTGATCAGTTTCATCGCCGGCGCGATCGGCGCGTACTTCCTGCTCACCCAGCTCACCCACATCGAGTTCGGACCGCTGATCAGCAACGCCGAGTGGGGCTGGGTCGTCGCGGCCGTGCTGTTCTCGGCGGTGAGTTACGTGGCCGCGGCGATGTCCCTGCTCGGATTCGTGCCGGAGCGGGTGCCGTTCCTGCGGACCGTGGCCGCGCAGGTCGCCGGGTCCTTCGTCAAGATCATCGCGCCCGCGGCGGTCGGCGGCGTGGCCCTGAACACCCGCTTCCTGCAGCGCGCCGGAGTGCGCCCCGGGCTCGCGGTGGCGAGCGTCGGCGCGTCACAGCTGTTCGGGCTCGGCTGTCACATCCTGATGCTGCTGTCCTTCGGTTATCTGACCGGCACCGAGAAGACGCCGTCGCTGTCGCCGTCCCGGACGGTCATCGCGGGCCTGCTGACGGTGGCGGTGCTGGTGCTGGTGGTCACCTCGGTGCCCTTCCTGCGGAAATTCGTCGTCACGCGCGTGCGCTCGCTCTTCGCCGGTGTCGTACCGCGCATGCTGGACGTGCTCCAGCGCCCGCAGAAGCTGGTCACCGGCATCGGCGGCATGCTGCTGCTCACCGCCTGCTTCGTGATGTGCCTGGACGCCTCGATCCGCGCGTTCGGCGACGAGTCGACGTCGATCAGCCTGGCCAGCGTCGCCGTCGTCTTCCTCGCGGGCAACGCGCTGGGCTCCGCGGCGCCGACCCCCGGCGGCGTGGGCGCGGTGGAGGCGACCCTGACGCTGGGCCTGATCGCCGTGGGCCTGCCCAAGGAGGTCGCCGCCCCGGCGGTGCTGCTCTACCGGCTGCTGACCCTGTGGCTGCCGGTGCTGCCGGGCTGGCTGGCCTTCAACCACCTGACCCGGAAGCAGGCCCTGTAGGGGCGCGCGCCACGGCAGGCGCGTGAGAGGCACACCGCCGCGTGGCGCGAGCAAGGCCGCCGTACCTCGTACGAGGCGAGCTGCGGCCGGCGCCCGAGTAGCACACCACCGCGTGGCCCGAGCAAAGCCACCACACCTCGTACGAGACGCGCCACGGCCGGCGCCCGAGTAGCACACCACCGCGTGGCCCGAGCAAAGCCGCCACACCTCGTACGAGACGCGCAGCGGCCGGCGCCCGAGAGGCACACCACCACGTGGCCCGAGCAGACCGCCGTACCTCGTACGGCCCGTGCCCCGAGCGTCCCGCCCGGCGCCACCGCACGATGGGAGCATGCCGAATCCCGCCCGGCTGCGTGCCGCCGCCCCCGCCGTCACCGTCGCCCTGCTGTCCGCCCTGCTGGCCGGCTGCGGCGACAGCGCGGCGGACGGGAGCGGGGACGTGACCCAGCAGAAGCTCTCCTGGCAGGACTGCCCGGCGCCCTCCCAGGCGCAGGGCGGCGGCGCGGCTCCCTCACCGCTGCCGGACGGCGGCGCCTGGCAGTGCGCCACCATGCGGGCCCCGCTCGACTGGGGCGACCCCGACGGCGACACGATCGGCATCGCGCTGATCCGGGCCAAGGCCAGCGGCGCCGCCAGTCAGCGGATCGGGTCGCTGGTCTTCAACTTCGGCGGCCCGGGCGGCTCGGGCGTCACCACGCTGCCCTCCTTCGGTACCGACTACACCAAGCTGCGCACCCGCTACGACCTGGTCAGCTTCGACCCGCGCGGCGTCGGGCGCAGTGTCCCCGTGGAGTGCCTGGACGACCAGCAGCTCGACAGCTACTTCCAGCAGGACGCCACCCCGGACGACGCCGCCGAGCGCACCGAACTGGTGGACAGCAACAAGAACTTCAACGCGGCCTGCGAGAAGAACTCGAAGAAGATGCTGCCGCACGTCGCCACCACCGACGCCGCCCGCGACATGGACCTGATGCGCCAGGTGCTGGGCGACGACAAGCTGCACTACTTCGGCATCTCCTACGGCACCGAACTCGGCGGCGTCTACGCCCACCTGTTCCCCAAGAAGGTGGGCCGGGCCGTCTTCGACGCCGTCGTCGATCCGACACAGGACTCGGAACAGGGCTCGCTCGGCCAGGCCAAGGGCTTCCAACGGGCCCTCGACAACTACGCCGAGAACTGCGTGTCGGGGACCGAGGACTGCCCCGTCGGCGACTCCGCCCAGGACGTCAAGAACCGCATCGCCCAACTGCTGAAGGAGCTCGACCGCACACCGATTCCCGGCATCTCCCCGCGCGAACTCACCCAGACCGCCGCCACCAGCGGCATCGCGCAGTCCCTGTACTCGCAGGACCTCTGGGAGTACCTCACCGAGGGCCTGGAGCAGGCGTACGACGGTGACGGCCGGATCCTGATGGCGCTGTCGGACGCGCTGAACGGGCGCGCGGAGAACGGCGAGTACAGCAACATCACCGCGGCCAACATCTCCATCAACTGCGCCGACGACAAGCCGCGGTACGACGCCGCGGACGTGCAGAAGAAGCTGCCGCAGTTCCGCGCCGCCTCGCCGCTGTTCGGCGACTATCTCGCCTGGTCCATGGTCAGCTGCACCGACTGGGCGGTGGCCGGCGCCGCCGACCACCCCGACGTCAGCGCGCCGGGCGCCCCGCCGATCCTGGTCGTCGGCAACACCGGCGACCCCGCCACGCCCTACGAGGGCGCGGGCAAGATGGTGGACGCGCTGGGCGAGGGCGTCGGCGTCGAGCTGACCTACAAGGGCCAGGGCCACGGCGCCTACGACAGCAAGAACACCTGCGTGCGCGAGGCGGTCGACGGCTATCTGCTCAACGGCCGGACACCGAAGGCCGGGACGGTCTGCTCCTGACCCCGCCGCACCACCCAAGGTCAAGTGAACCAGCAGGTCAAAGCGTTATCCACAGGCCGCAGCGGCCTTCGGGCACTCCCCCTACCATGGCATGACAGCCATCCGCCGCACGGCGCGGACGGCCCGTCGGGGGGAGCGCGCATGGGGCGGTACACACGGTCACGGCAGGTACGGTGGACGGCTTCGCTGGCCGCCGCCGGGCTGCTGCTGGCGGGGTGCAGCGGGAGTTCGTCCGGGGACGGCGAGAACAGCTCGGGCGGCGGGGACAGCGGGGGCGGCAAGACCGCCGGGGGGTCTCTGACGTCCCAGCGGCTGGACTGGGGCCGCTGCGAGGCCACCGACGACGCCCCGGCGCCGGGCAGCGAATGGCGGTGCGCCACGCTCCAGGTGCCGGTGGACTGGGCGAAACCGGACGGCGAGCGGATGGGGCTGGCGCTGATCCGCTCCGAGGCCACCGGCGACCGGCGGGCCGGCTCGCTGCTGTTCAACTTCGGCGGCCCCGGCGGCTCGGGCGTCTCCACGATGCCGTCGTACGCCTCCCTCGCCTCCTCCCTGCACGAGCGGTACGACCTGGTCAGCTGGGACCCGCGGGGAGTGGCCGCCAGCGAGGGCGTCCGCTGCCGCGACGACGAGGAGATCCAGGCCGCCGAGTCGACGGTGGACGTCACGCCCGACACGGCGGCCGAGGAGCAGGCGTACCTGGCGGACGCCGCCGACTTCGCCGAGGGCTGCGAGCGGACCGCCGGGAAGCTGCTGGCCCACGTCTCGACCACGGACACTGCCCGCGACATGGACCTGATGCGCCAGGTGCTGGGCGACCGGAAGATGCACTACTTCGGCATCTCCTACGGCACCGAGCTCGGCGGCGTCTACGCCCACCTGTTCCCCGAGAAGGTGGGGCGGATGGTCCTGGACGCGGTGGTCGACCCGACCGCCGACACCATCGGCCACGCCGAGCACCAGACCAGGGGCTTCCAGCGCGCGCTGGACGACTACCTCCGGTCCACCGGACAGGATCCCGAGCAGGCTTCGCAGAAGATCGCCGACCTGCTGGCGCGGCTCGACGCCGAGCCGCTGCCCACGTCGTCGTCCGGCCGGAAGCTGACCCAGACCCTGGCGCTCACCGGGATCGTGCTGCCGCTGTACAGCAAGGACAGCTGGCCGGCGCTGACCAGCGCGCTGTCGGCGGCCGAGAAGGGCGACGGCTCGGAGCTGCTGGCGCTCGCCGACGGCTACAACGAGCGTGACTCGTCGGGGCACTACGGCACGGCCACCCACTCCCAACGGGTCATATCGTGCCTGGACGACAAGGAGCGGCCGACGCTGGCGGAGACGAAGAAGCTGCTGCCCGAGTTCGAGGAGATCTCCCCGGTGTTCGGCGCCTTCCTGGGCTGGGACACCGCCGGGTGGTGCCACGACTGGCCGGTGGCCGGGCAGTACGAGACGCCCGAGGTGAACGCGGCCGCGGCGGCGCCGGTCCTGGTGGTCGGCAACACCGGCGACCCGGCGACGCCCTACGAGGGGGCCCGCAAGATGGCGGACGAACTGGGCGAGGACGTCGGTGTGATGCTCACCTGGAAGGGCGAGGGGCACGGTGCGTACGGCAGCGGGAGCGACTGCGTCGACTCCACGGTCGACGCCTATCTGCTGGACGGGACCGTGCCGCGGGACGGCAAGACCTGCTCGTGACGGCAACGCCGACGGCGGGGGCCCCGGGCACCTGTGGTGCGCGAAACCCCCGCCGTTGGCGAGACGTTGCCGACCTGGCCGGCCGTGGCTCAGTAGACGGGCTTGTCCGGCTCGATCTGGTTGACCCAGCCGATCACGCCGCCGCCGACGTGCACGGCGTCCGAGAAGCCCGCGGACTTCAGCACCGCGAGGACCTCCGCGCTGCGGACACCCGTCTTGCAGTGCAAGACGATCTTCTTGTCCTGCGGGAGGCTCTCCAGGGCCGTGCCCATGAGGAACTCGTTCTTCGGGATCAGCCGCGCGCCCGGGATCGAGACGATCTCGTACTCGTTCTGCTCGCGGACGTCGATGATCTCGATGTTCTCGCCGTCGTCGAGCCACTCCTTGAGCTGCTTGGGAGTGATCGTGGAACCGGCCGCCGCCTCCTGGGCCTCCTCGGAGACGACGCCGCAGAAGGCCTCGTAGTCGATGAGCTCGGTGACGGTGGGGTTCTCGCCGCAGACCGCGCAGTCGGGGTCCTTGCGGACCTTGACCTGGCGGTACTGCATCTCCAGGGCGTCGTAGATCATCAGGCGGCCGACCAGCGGCTCGCCGATGCCCGCGAGCAGCTTGATGGCCTCGTTGACCTGGATGGAGCCGATGGACGCGCACAGCACGCCCAGCACGCCGCCCTCGGCGCAGGAGGGGACCATGCCGGGGGGCGGGGGCTCCGGGTAGAGGCAGCGGTAGCAGGGGCCGTGCTCGGACCAGAAGACGGAGGCCTGGCCGTCGAAGCGGTAGATCGAACCCCAGATGTACGGCTTGTTCAGCAGCACACAGGCGTCGTTGACCAGGTAGCGGGTGGCGAAGTTGTCCGTGCCGTCGACGATCAGGTCGTACTGGCTGAAGATGTCCATCACGTTGTCGGCTTCGAGCCGCTCCTCGTGCAGGACCACGTTCACGTACGGGTTGATGCCCTTGACGGTGTCACGCGCCGACTCGGCCTTGGAGCGACCGATGTCGGCCTGGCTGTGGATGATCTGGCGCTGCAGGTTCGACTCGTCGACCTCGTCGAACTCCACGATGCCGAGGGTGCCCACGCCCGCGGCGGCGAGGTACATCAACGCCGGCGAACCCAGGCCGCCGGCGCCCACGGCGAGCACTTTGGCGTTCTTCAGCCGCTTCTGCCCGTCCATCCCGACGTCGGGGATGATCAGGTGGCGGGAGTACCTGCGGACCTCGTCTACGGTGAGCTCAGAGGCTGGCTCGACCAGGGGTGGCAGCGACACGGGGACTCCGTTGGTCGGTTAATCGATGGTTGTTCCCCCGTAACACTGCCACGGCCTTTTTCATTCCGAGACACCTGTCCCGATGCGCGAGACGATGTCGTCCCAGTAGCCGGGCATCGTCTCCCAGGGGCTCGCGTCGACGCGTCCTCGGTGGTCGGCGCGGTGGGTGCGGTCGGTGAACCAGACGGTCGCGGCGCCCTGCCAGCGGGCGAGGCGCAGGGCCTCGTCGAGGTGCGGGCCGGGTACGCCGTGGACGAGGTGGCAGAAGCGCTCGGGTGGGTAGTCGGCGGTCCACTCGGCCACTTGGGACCAGCGGTAGTCGCTCCAGGAGCCGCGGAAGGTGACCAGTTGGTCGGCGTTCTCGGCGTAGCCGGGATACGGGTGGGTGTCGTGGCCGAGGACGATGTGGGCATCGTCACGGACCGCCCGCAGCGTGGCGACCGCGCGGCGGACGGCGGGGAGCGCGTGCCGCTGGCCGGGGCAGCGGTTCAGGAGGAAGCCGTCGGTCCGGTACCAGTCGAGATACCGGTGGGCGTCGGCGACCAGTTCGCCGACGGGGCGGGCGCCGTGCGCGGTGTCGAGCCGGCCGAGCACCCGGTGGCCCGCGTTGCGCAGCCGGCCGGCCGCCGCCAGGCAGTGCGGGTCGGGCGCGGCGCCCGGGCCGTCGGCGACGTCGAGGACGGCCCAGTGCAAGGGGGTGCCGGGGCGGGTGAGTTCCGCCCACTCGGCGGGCGCGACCAGCGGGTGGGCCAGGCCGGGGACACCGAGGCCGGTACGGACGCCGGTGCTCGCGGTGCCCGTTCTGGTACTGGTCAGATACGGCACGCGGCCTCCATCCAGATGTCGGCGAGGGACTCCTCGAGGTTGATACGGGGCCGCCAGCCGAGCCGGTCGCGGGCGGTACGCACGTCGGCCTGCTGCCAGCTGCCGCAGCCGTCCGGGTACGGGTAGGCGACCGGTGCCGGGTGGTCGTCGCTCCGGGGGCCGAGGCCGTCCACGCGGTGGCCCACGGTGTCGGCCCGGTGGTGGCCGGTGGTCTCGGCGCGGTGGCCGAGCACGTCGGTGCGGTGGGCGACGGACTCGGCCCGGGGATGGCCGATGACCGGACGCAGGGCGCCGGGCGGGCCGTCGAGTTCGTGCAGGGCGCCGCCGTAGCCGGCCACCCGGGCCAGGGTGGCGGCGGCGTCGCGCAGCCGGACCGCGCGGCCGGAGCCGATGTTGATGACGCCCTGCGCGGCGGACAGCGAGGCGGCGTGCACGGCGCGGGCGACGTCGCGGACGTCCACGAAGTCGCGCTGGGCGCCGAGGCCGCCGAGGCGCAGTTCTCCGTCGCCGGACTGCATGGCGCGGCGCATGGCCTCGGCGAGCCGGCCCAGCGGGGAGCCGGCGGGGGTGCCCGGTCCGGCCGGGGAGAAGACCCGGAGGACCACGGCGTCCAGGCCGGAGCCGAGGACCAGTTCGGTGGCGGCGAGTTTACTGACGCCGTAGGGGCCGCCGGGGCGGGGTACGGCGTCCTCGGCCGTGGAGGACCCGTGCTGGCTGGGGCCGTACTCGGCGCTGCACCCGATCTGCACCAGCCGGGCGCCGCAGCCGCTGCGGCGCAGGGCCTCGCAGACGGTGGCGACGGCGACGGTGTTGTGCCGGGTGAGTTCGCGGGCGCCGCCGCGGGTGGCGCCGGCGCAGTTGACCACCACGCCGGGGTGGACGGCGTCGAGGAAGCGGGTGAGCGCGCCGGGGCTGCCGCTGGCCAGGTCGAAGCGGACGTCGGCGTCGTCGCCGCGGCCGAGCGCGGTGAGCTGGACGGCCGGGTCGGCGAGCAGACGGTCGGCGACGAAGCGGCCGAGGTAGCCGTTGGCTCCGATCAGCAGGACTCTCATCGGACGACTCCCGGGGCCGAGGCTTCGGGTCGGGAGGTGGTCATGTCGGGTTCTCCTTCGGGGGTGGTGCCGGGAGGGAGCGGCGGGAGGACGGAAGTGGTCGCGGTGGCGGGCACCGGACGGCTGGGCGGGCGCCCCGGCGGGCCGTGCGCGGTGGGGAACCCGCCGCGCACGGTGGCGTGCCGGGGTGGGCTGTCCGGCCGGGCGACCGGGACGAGGGCAGGAAGGGGCGTGTTCATCGGCGGGGCTCCGGGTGGGCGTGGGCCGAGGCTCTCGTCAGGCGCCGGGTCGTGTGCGGCAGCAGGAGCAGGGCTCCGACGCCGCACGCCACGGCCGGCACACTTCCGGTCCCCCAGGCGGCGACCAGCGTCTCCACCGGGACGGCCAGGCCCCCGCAGCCGGGCAGCCGGCCGGCGAAGAGGCTGGCCACCGCGGTGGCCTCGGCGGTCGCCGCCGCCGTGAGGACGAGCGCCGGCGCGTACCCGGACCCGTGGGCGGTGAGGAGACCGGCCAGCAGCAGGAGGGCGCCCAGGGTGAGGCCCTGGGCATGGGCGGCAGGCTGGCCCAGGACCGCGCCGGTGAGGGCGAGGAGGGCCGAGAGGGCACCGAGGAACAGGACGAGGACGCCGAACAGCAGCGGTCGTACGGCGGCGGCGAACTCCCCCAGTCCGCGGCTCTTCTCCAGTCGGCGGCGGGCGTGGACGGTGAAGAGGCGGGTGCACCAGGCCGCGGGGGCGCAGGCCAGGGTCAGGGCCAGCACGGGGGCGACGGCGACGGGCCAGGGGCCGTCGGCGGCGCCGGTGGGCAGGCCGTCGGGGCCGCCGCGGAGGGCGGCGCCGAGCAGACCGTCGCCCAGGAGGGCGTAGCCGAGCAGGCAGTGCACCCAGACGCCGCTGTGGGGGTCCTCGGCGCCCGGCAGCCGGCTCCGGCGCAGGAGCGCGCGCCCGGCCAGGGCGACGGCCAGCGCACCGACGACGGCCGTGACCAGGCGCGGCTGCCCGTGGGTGAGACGCAGACCGGCGACCGTCGCCGCGCTCAGGGCACCGGGCAGCAGGGTGAGGACGAACCAGCCGAGGCCCGGCCGAAGGGCAGCGGCGGCGGCGACCGCCCGTTCGGCGGGAACGGGAGAACCGGCGGGAACGGGAGAACCGGCGGAATCGGGAGCACCGGCGGAATCGGGAGCACCGGCGGAGTCGGCGGGAACGGCGGGATCCGGCACCTTCTCGTTCCGGTCGCCGTCGCGCGGAACACGGGCGTACATCTCCTCGGCCAGGGAGAAGACATCGCGGTGGCGGAAACGGGCGGCGGTCCGGTCGGTGACGCCGTGGGCCTCCAGGCCCGCCGCGATCTCCAGGGGGTCCACGGCCCGTTCGCACAGGTCGTGGTGGCGGTGCATCAGGGCCTTGACCGGGTCCGCGCCGGTCCGCCGGGCGGGGCCCGGGCGGGCCGCCTCCCGGTACGCCGACAAGGAAGCGGCCTCCGATGCCGACGCCAGACATTCCCGCGAGCGCTCGTCCCAGGCCCCGGGACTGCCCGGAGTCCCGGGACGGTCCAGGCCCGTGTCGCCGGGGTGGCTCATCGGACCCCCTCGCCGACGCGGACCGGCGCGTCCGTCGCCCAGCCGGGGCCGCCGCGGGCCACCGCGCGGGAGACGGCGCCGGTCCGTACCCGCCCGGCGCCGGGGCCAGGACTGAAACTGGGACTGGGACCGGTGCCGGGGCCAGCGACATGTGCCTCGGCCGGCACGGCGAACGGCAGGGGTGTGCCGGTCGCGTCGAGGAGGTCCCGGCGGAGCGGCGCGCGGGAGAGGATCTCCAGGTAGATGCCCTGAAATGCCGCGGTGTTCTGCTCCACGGTGAACAGTTCGAGTGCGCGGGCGCGCGCGGCGGCGCCCAGGCGCTCACGGCGCTCGGGGTCGCGCAGCAGGGAGACGCACGCCTCGGCCAGCGCCCGCGGATTGCGCGGCGGTACCACCAGGCCGGTGCCTCCGATCACCTCCACCACCGCGCCGGCCTCCGTGGACACCGTCGCGCGAGCGCAGAACATGGCCTCCACCAGCCCGACCGGGAACCCCTCGACCACGCTGGAGCTGACGACCAGCGCACCGGCGGCGTAGGCGTCGGCGACGGACGGCAGTTCCGGCCCGCCGACCTCTTCGAAGGAGACCGGGTTCCGCCCGACCGCATGCGGGCCGTCCGCCTCGTCGGGGAAGAGCTGGGCGGCCAGGCCCCGGCAGTGCGCGAGATAGGCCGCGTCCCCGGAGAAACCGGCACCACCGGCACCACCCGGGACACCGGAAACACCCGGGCCACCGGAAGCACCCGAGACCCCCGGGACATCGGCAGCGCCCGGGACATCGGCAGCGCCCGGGACACCGCAGACGGACACCATCCGCAGCCGGGCCCGGGGGCGCGCCCGGCGGATCTCGGCGAAGGCGTGCAGCAGGGACACCAGGTCCTTGGCGGGTTCCACGCGGCCGACCCAGACGAGGGTGTCCGGGTCGGCACCGCCCGGCGCCTCCCCGACCTCGGTGAAGGCGGCCGCGGCCATGCCCGGGTGGACCGTGCGCAGCTTGTCGCGGCCGGCTCCGCAGCGCTCCTGCCAGCGGCGGGCGTGTGCGTTGCCGTGCGTGACGACGGCGGCCCGGCGGTAGATCTCGGCGGCGAGCCGGCCGTGGAAGGCGGCGAGCAGGGCGCGTATGGGGGGCGTGGAGCCGGGAGCGGTCAGGTAGTGCGTGCGCAGCCGCACCCCGTACTCGGTGACCAGCAGGGGGACGCCGAAGAAGTGCCGGGCGAGGAGGCCGGGCAGGGCGGCCGCGCCGCCGGACGCGGCATGGCACAGGTCGACCGCGCCGAGGCCGGCGTCCTCGTACCAGTCGAGCGAGAGGGGGCGCAGGGCGCGTTCCAGGTGGGCCGCGACGGCGAGGAGATCCGGAACGCGGGCCTCGCGCGCGGGGCGTCGGGCGCCGGGCGCGCGACAGGCGTGCTCCAGGGCGCGCACGGCGGCTTCGGAGCGCAGCGCGCCCACCAGTCCGCCTTCCTCGCGGGCGAGTTCGGCGAGCCCGTACAGGGCGTTGGCGAAACGGTCCGCCTCGGCCGCCGGGGCGTCTTCCGCCGTACCCGGCGGACCTCCGTGACCCGCGGCGCACAGGACGGCGGCGAGGTCGCCGTAGTACTGGGCGAAGCGCCTGCGCGCCCGCCTGCCGTAGGTCACGCCGTCGTCCTCGGCCGTCCACAGCGGCGCGGTGCGTACGCGGCTGACCTGCGGCGGCAGCGGGACCCAGCCCTCGTCCTCCTGGTGTTCGCCGCGGCTGAGCGCGTAGACGTCGAACTCGTGCTGCCCGAGCCCGCGCACGAGCCGGTCGCACCAGAGTCCGGCGTCGCCGCTGACGTACGGGTAGCCGCCCTCCGTCAGTAGTCCGATGCGCACGTCCACTCCCGATCTCCCGTATGGGGAGCCGCCGTTGCTCCGGCGGCTCGCAGCGGGGACGAACGTATGCGGACAAGGCGGTGGCGCGATGGACGGTTGTCCATCGCGCCACCAAAAGGGGTGAACGGGCGTAACTTTCCCGCGCGGAGAGCGTTCAGCCTCGCCAACGGTTCGAACAGTTACCGAACATCATGCGGCGGGTCAGCCGGACGGGTACGCCCAGGCGTTGGGGCGGCACCGGATGCCGTTGTACTCGAGGAACTTGGTCTGCTGCTGCATGACGGGAGCGAGGTCGCCGTCCTTGTCGCAGGTCACGTGGTTGTAGCCGAGCCGGTGGCCGACCTCGTGGTTGATCAGCATCTGCCGGTACGGGTAGATCTTGTCGTCGCCGTAGGTCTTCGCGCCCCGCGCCCACCGGTAGGCGTTGATCATCACGCGCTCGGTGGCGGCGGAGTCGCAGGAAACGTTGTCGACCGTGGTGTCCAGACCCGACTTGGCACACCAGTCGGCGGTGGTGCCGGGGCTGGCCAGGGTGATCACGAAGTCGACCTTGCCGGAGTGCCGGCGCTCGAACGTGCGGGCGTTGTTGTGAGCCCAGCTCCGGTCGTCGTTGAGGGTCTTCTGTACGGCCTCCGCGAAGAGATCGGCATCGAGGCCGAGCCCTTGTTCGACGTCCACGCGGTAGGTGTACTTCTGCCCCTTCCCCGGCGCCTTGGCGACGCCCTCCACCGCGTCGAACTTCCCGGAACCCTTGAGGGTGGCGGCGAGCGGGTAGATCTTGCCCATCTTCTGCGCGTACGTCAGCGGCGCCGAGGCGTCCGCCCCGGACTGGGCCTTCTGTTCGTTCGCGCCCGCGTCCGCGCCCCCGGCGGGCTCGCTGGTGTCGCGCGCCTGCGCGGTGGCGGGTCCGGACCCCACGTCCTCGCCGTCGCCCCCGCCGGTGACCTGCCCGGCCACGACGATCGCCAGCACGGTGGTGACGGCCGCGGCGGCGATGCCGGTGAAGGTCCGCCCCTTGGCGCCCTTGGCCGCCTCGGGACTGCCGCGCTCACCCAGCTCGTCGGCCAGGTCCGGGGCCGCGTCTTCGCCGAGACCGTCCGCGGCACGAACGGTGTCGGCGTTCCAGTCGGTGACGGTGGCTTTCGAGTCGGGAGTGGGCGCGTCGGCACGGCTGTGCGCGGGCATGCGGGCCGCGAAGACGTCGTCGCCCGCGCCCCCGTCGCCGCCCCGCTCGAAGGCGTCGAGGTAATCCTGCCGAGGTCCGCCTGCCGGTGTCCGTGACGCCCGCGGCACGGACGGCCCCTGCCGCTGCCGCGGAAGGGGCACATCACCCGGGCCGGAACCTGGACCCCGACCCGGACCTGGAGCCGGCCCCGGACCTGGACCCGGACCAGAAACGGGAGGCGCGCCGGGCGCACCACCGCGCCCCCCGAACGCGCCCCATCCGCCCCCGGCTTCCCGCTGCTCGGGATGTCCGCCCCGCACCTGCCGTACACCGTGGGCCGGGGTGCCGTCCGGCAGCCTCGGTACGCCTCTGGCAGGTGTCCCGTCGGCGGTGTGCGGCGCTCCGTACGCCGGCGTGCCGTAGGCCGGCGTCCCGTCTCCGGGCGCGGCTTCGGGCGCCGGTCCGCGCCCCTGCCCCGGCGGTACGGCCGGGCCGCCCCGCTCCTGCGGCCGGCCGCCGCTTTCCTGTGGCCGGTCGCTCCGGCGTTCCCGTGCTGCGGTGGCGTCCGCGGTGTCGCCCTTGGGGGCCGGTCCGCGGCGGCTGTGGCGTCCCACTCGCGCCTCAGCCTCCTGTGTTCTCGTCGGTGTGCGGGTCAGCGGCGGCGCGGCGGGCGCCGCCGGCGGGCGCCGACCCGGCCGTGTCCGCGAGGAGTTCGCGGAAGGCGGTGGCGACCGTCTGCGGATACTCCATCATGGCGACGTGCCCCGCGTCCGGAAGGGTGAGCAGCCGCGAGTCGCGGAAGGCCCGGGCCGCCCGCTGGGCCATGCGGTAGCCGACGAGTCTGTCCCGGCCGCCGTAGATGAGCAGGGTCGGGGCGAGGACGCGCTCGGCCTGGCGCCACAGGCTGTGCTGGCCGCCCACCGTGTAGGCGCTGACGATGCCCCGCGCGGAGCGCGTCATCGCGTCCCAGAAGTACGGCAGCCGCTGCCGCCGTTCCATCTCCTCCACCGCGTGCCGCAGTCCTTCTTCGGACACCCGCGCGGGATCGCCGTAGCACAGGGCCGTGACGCCGCGGACCCGCTGTTCGGCGGTCCAGTCCCGGCTCATACGGGTGAACAGGGCGGCGACCCCCGGCACCGCCAGCAGCCCGGTCGGCACGGCGCTGCGCTGGACGCGGATCTCCGGGAGGGCCGGCGAGACGAGGGTGAGCGTGCGCACCAGGTCGGGGCGGACGGCGGCGACGCGGGTGACGACGGCACCGCCGAGCGAATTGCCCACCAGGTGCACCGGGCCGCGGCGCTCCGCGTCGAGGAGGCGGATCACCGCGCGCGCGTGCCCGGTGATCGAGTAGTTGCCGTCGTCCGGTGGCGGGGAGTCGCCGAAGCCCGGCAGGTCGACCGCCTCGTTGTCGACGACGTCGTCCAGCAGCGGCATCAGCGCCGACCAGTTCTGCGACGAGCCGCTGAGACCGTGCACGTACAGGGCGGGCGGCAGCCCCTCGCGGGACGGGCGCCGCGAGCGCACCGTCAGGGTGCCGCCGGGCAGCCGCACCGACCTCAACCGCTCGCCTTCCGCGACCCTGACGGCCACTGCCTTCGGCAGCACGTTGGCAGGCGGCACGGACGGCAGCTCGGTCGAAGACATGCGGCAATATTACGAGACGATCACACAGGGGTTCATGTGTTCGGCATCACTGGAGGGGCGCATTTGTTCGGCATGGGCGCACGAACCCGCACAGCACTCCACAGCACCTCAGGTACCGCGCATACGGCAGCAGATCGCCCAGCATCCGAATCGGGTGTCTCCTAGGCTCGTACCGAGGGCACCCGCACCTGACCCCCCGCCCGCCGGCGGGGACGTTCACAGAAAGGGAGCCGGCATGGCCATTGACCCGAGCGACCCCGAGACGTTCGAGCACGACGAGGCGCAGGCCGCGCAGAACGTCGGCGTCGAGGCGCCGGACGCCGACGCGGCCGAGCAGCGGACGGACATCGCCCCGGACCGGGACGACCCGCTGACCGACGTGGACCCCGACCGCGGCAACGAGGCCGATCTCGCCGAGCAGGCCCGGGTGGTCTCCCTCGACGAGGACGACTACCGCTGACGCGCACCCGACAGGAACCAAGCAAGCAACCAAGCAGGCAGGCAGGCAGGTAGCCAGGCAACCAGGCAGCACCGAGCAGGGAAGAGGCCGAGACGTGCCCGACCTGAACCCGTTGACCGCCTTATGTGCTCTTTTCGCCCGCGTCCGGTCCGTGAAATTCTCCGCTCGCACCGCGCACACCACGGTTACCGAAAAGTACGATGGCCACGCGGCGCACACCGCGCAGGGACGACTTTGGGAGGCGGCGTGACAGCCATCGAGCAGACAGAGGCGGCACGCCCGCGGGGCACGCGCCTGCCGCGTCGCGCCCGACGGAACCAGCTGCTGGGCGCCGCTCAGGAAGTGTTCGTGGCGCAGGGCTACCACGCGGCCGCGATGGACGACATCGCCGAGCGGGCCGGCGTCAGCAAGCCGGTGCTCTACCAGCACTTCCCGGGCAAGCTGGATCTCTACCTCGCCCTGCTGGACCAGCACTGCGAGTCCCTGATCCAGTCCGTCCGCAACGCGCTCGCCTCCACGAACGACAACAAGCAGCGGGTCCGGGCGACCATGGACGCCTATTTCGCCTACGTCGAGGACGACGGCGGCGCCTTCCGGCTGGTCTTCGAGTCGGATTTGACCAACGAGCCCGCCGTGCGCGAGCGGGTGGACAAGGTCACCGGCGAGTGCGCCGAGGCGATCTGCGACGTCATCGCCGAGGACACCGGCCTGTCCCGCGCGGAGTCGATGCTGCTCGCCTCCGGTCTGGGCGGGCTCGCCCAGGTGGTGGCCCGCTCCTGGCTGCACAGCGACCGCAGTGTGCCGCGCGACCAGGCGGTGCAGTTGCTCGCCTCGCTGGCCTGGCGGGGCATCGCCGGCTTCCCGCTGCACGGCACCGAGCAGCACTGAGCGACGAGCGGCGGGCGGCTGTTTGTTCCCGCCCGCTGTTCGCTCGTGGCGTTGCCGCGCGCACCGTGTACGTCCCCTCACCGGGCTAATGTGTGCTGGGTACGGCGCGGAAGATCGCGCACATCACTGACCGTCGGAGGGACAAAGCCGTGGAGGTCAAGATCGGCGTGCAGCACGCGCCCCGCGAGATCGTTCTGGAGAGCGGTCAGAGTGCCGAGGAGGTAGAGCGCGTGGTGTCCGAGGCACTGGCCGGCAAGTCGGCGCTGCTCAGCCTCGTGGACGAGCACGGCCGCAAGGTGCTGATCCCGGCCGACCGTCTCGCCTACGTGGAGCTGGGCGAGCCGGCCCCGCGCAAGGTGGGCTTCGGCGCGCTGTAGCCGAACGGCATACGGAAGGGCCCGGCGGTCACGTACCGCCGGGCCCTTCCGCACATCTCGCACCGTCGGCCTGTCCGGCACCTCTCCGCACATCCCGCACCGCCCGCACCACCGCCCGCCGAACCACCACCCACGCGCCCCGCTCGCCGTCCACAAACGGAGCACAACTCCCCCACAGAGGAGGATTGCATTCCGCAGGTCAGGGGTATGACGGCTACGACCGTTCGGGCAGGCCGGCCGTGTGGGAGGGAACCCGACATGCTGTTGGAAGCGCTCAGCGCCACGATCCTCGGGCTGGTCCTGGCGTGGGCCGCCGCCCGCCGTCTGCCGCACCGCCTCCCGGCCCCCGCCCTCGTCGTGCCGACGGGCGTGGCGGGCGCCCTGTTCGGCGCGTTCCTCACGCACAGCGCGGTGGGCGCCGCGAGTCTGCTGCCCGTGCTGCTGGGCTCGGCCGCCGTCTCCGCCGCCTCACTGTCGCTCCTGCTGCGCCCGGCGGGAAGGCTGCGCGGCCGGTCGGCGACCGCCTGACCGGCCGCCGCCCACCCCGCGCCGACCAGTGACTGACGACAGGTGACTTGTACCTGGTGCCTGGCGACAGGTGACAGGTGACAGGCGACAGGCGAGAGGTGACCGGCGTCAGGCCGCCAGCCCCAGCGCCGCCATCCGCTTGGTGTGCGCCTCGGTGATCCGGGAGAACATCCGGCCCACCTCCGCGAGGTCGAACCCGTCCGCGACCCCGCCCACCAGCATCGTCGACAGCGCGTCCCGGTCGGCCACCACCCGCTGGGACTGCGACAGCGCCTCGCCCATCAGCCGCCGCGCCCACAGCGCCAGCCGGCCGCCCACCCGCGGGTCGGCGTCGATCGCCGCGCGCACCTTCTCCACGGCGAAACCGGCGTGCCCGGTGTCGTCGAGCACCGCCAGCACCAGCTCCCGGGTGTCGGTGTCGAGGCGGGCCGCGACCTCCCGGTAGAAGTCACTGGCGATCGAGTCGCCGACGTACGCCTTGACCAGCCCTTCCAGCCAGTCCGAAGGCGCCGTCTGCTTGTGGAAGCTCTCGTAGGCGGTCACGAACGGGGCCATCGCCTCCGTCGGCTCCTCACCGATCTCGGCGAGCCGGCCGCGCAGCCGCTCGAAGTGGTGGAACTCCGCCGAGGCCATCTTCGCCAGCTCCGCCTTGTCCGACAGCGTCGGCGCCAGCTTGGCGTCGTCCGCGAGCCGCTCGAACGCCGCCAGCTCGCCGTACGCGAGCGCTCCGAGCAGGTCCACGACCGCGGCCCGGTACTGCGGGTCGGCGGCCGCCGCCGACCAGTCCCGGGCGGCGACTGCGATACGTTCGGCGGGGGCGTCCACAGGGGTGTCGGCGGCGGTGCCAGGCGTGTCAGAGCTCGTCATGCAGCGCACAATAGCCCGCCCGTCGAGGACCGGAAGGGCCTGGTCAGTCAGTGTGACGACGACTACGTGACCAATTCGGCCATCGCATGTGCGCGAATCCGGGGTATGGTGGTAATGCGCCTGCCGAGTATGTGACGTACGAGTACACGACGTACGGCTTACGTGACGTGTTCGTCGGGCCGACGCATGAGGATGCCCGGTCGGTGGCCCGATCGGCTCCGCCCGACAGCCCTCCCGGCCGTACGCCGATGTGTACGGCAGCCCGGAGGGGGACCCTCAGCGGTTCGAGCGCTAGAGCGTCGGCAGAGGTCCCGTGTCACGGCTCGCCCGTACGGCGGCCGACGTCCCCGGCACGGTCCTGACACGACCCCCGCGCTCGCCTCGCACCGCGCACACAGAAGAGGCAGCACCCTGACTACGACGTTTCGTTCCCTCGGAATCCTTCCCGAGACCGCCGAGGCCCTTGAGGCCGTCGGCATCATCACTCCGTTCCCCATCCAGGAGCTGACGCTCCCCGTGGCCCTCTCGGGCACGGACGTCATCGGCCAGGCCAAGACCGGCACCGGCAAGACGCTGGGCTTCGGCCTCCCGCTCCTCGAGCGGGTCACCGTCCCCGCCGACGTGGAGGCCGGCCGCGCCGCTCCCGAGGCCCTCACCGACACCCCGCAGGCCCTCGTCGTCGTCCCGACGCGCGAGCTGTGCCAGCAGGTCACCAACGACCTCCTGACCGCCGGCAAGGTGCGCAACGTGCGCGTCACCGCGATCTACGGCGGCCGTGCCTACGAGCCCCAGGTCGAGGCCCTCAAGAAGGGCGTCGACGTGATCGTCGGCACCCCGGGCCGCCTCCTCGACCTGGCGGGCCAGAAGAAGCTGAGCCTCAAGCACGTCAAGTGCCTGGTCCTGGACGAGGCCGACGAGATGCTCGACCTGGGCTTCCTGCCCGACGTCGAGAAGATCATCAACCTGCTGCCGGCCAAGCGGCAGACGATGCTGTTCTCGGCCACCATGCCGGGCGCGGTCATCGGACTGGCCCGCCGTTACATGTCGCAGCCCACGCACATCCGCGCCACCTCGCCGGACGACGAGGGCCAGACGGTGGCCAACACCAAGCAGTTCATCTACCGCGCGCACAACATGGACAAGCCGGAGATGGTCTCGCGCATACTGCAGGCCGAGGGCCGTGGCCTGGTCATGGTCTTCTGCCGCACCAAGCGCACCGCGGCCGACCTGGCCGACCAGCTCCAGCAGCGCGGCTTCGCCTCCGGCGCGGTCCACGGCGACCTGGGCCAGGGCGCCCGCGAGCAGGCGCTGCGCGCCTTCCGCAACGGCAAGGTGGACGTGCTCGTCTGCACCGACGTCGCCGCCCGCGGCATCGACGTCGAAGGCGTCACGCACGTCATCAACTACCAGTCGCCGGAAGAGGAGAAGACGTACCTGCACCGCATCGGCCGGACCGGCCGCGCGGGCGCCAAGGGTACGGCGATCACGCTGGTCGACTGGGACGACATCCCCCGCTGGCAGCTGATCAACAAGGCGCTGGACCTGGGCTTCAACGACCCGCCGGAGACGTACTCCACCTCCCCGCACCTCTACTCCGACCTCGGCATCCCCGAGGGCACCAAGGGTGTCCTGCCGCGCGCGGCCCGTACCCGCGCCGGTCTGGCCGCCGAGGAGCTGGAGGACCTGGGCGAGCCCGGCGGCCGGGGCGGCCGGGACCGGGGTCGCGGCGGCCGGGGCGGCCGGGACGAGTCCCGGTCCGGCGGCCGGGACCGCGCGGCCGACCGCGAGAGCTCGTCGACGCGTACGCCGCGCCGTCGGCGCCGTACCCGCAGCGGTACGCCGCTGGACCCGGCGGCCCCGGCGACCGAGGCGGTCACGGCCGTGCCCGGCGACGGCGCGCCGGAGGACGGCGACACCGCCCCGCGCACCCTGCGCCGGCGCCGCCGCACCCGTAACGGGGCCCAGTCCCGCCAGCCGCAGCCCACGACCACGTCCGGCTCCGCCGGCGCGGAGGACACGGCCACGGCCGTGAGCGCCTCCGAGGCCGCTACGGCGGTGCAGGCACCGGTGGTCACCGAGGCACCGGCCGTCGTCGAGGCACCGGCAATCGTCAAGGCTCCGGCCGTCGTCGAGACCCCGGCGGTCACCGAGGCTCCGGAAGCCCCGGAGAAGCCGCGCCGCCGCCGCACCCGCAAGTCGGCGGAGACGCGGACCGCGCCGCAGGCCCCGGCCGAGGCCGCCCCCGTGACCGCCGAGGCTCCGGTGATCACCGAGGCGCCCGTGGTGGTCGAGGCCGCGTCCGTCGTCGAGACCGCGCCGGTCACCCCGGCCGCCCCGGTCGAGGAGGCCCCGGCCGTCAAGCCGCGCCGCCGCACCCGTAAGGCCGCGGCGTCCGCCGAGACGGCCGTCGAGACCGCCGAAGGCACGGCGATCGAAGGCACCACGACCGAAGGCACGGCGTCCGAGGCCCCCGAGGCCGAGACCAAGCCGAAGGCCCGCCGCACCCGCAAGACGGCGGCAGCCACGGCCGTCCCCGCGCCGACCGCGGAAGCCGCGGAGCCCGAGGCCAAGCCGAAGGCCCGCCGTACGCGGAAGGCGACGACGGCCGCCGAAACAGCGGCCGACACCGCCGAAGGCACCGAAACCAAGCCCAAGGCCCGCCGCACCCGCAAGACCGCGGCCGCCACCGCGGCACCGGCCACGGCACCCGCCACGGCCACCGACCCCACCGCCGACATCCCGGCCCAGACCTCCACCGAACCCGGACCGGGACCCGAGGCCGAAGCCGGGACCAAGCCCCGCCGCACCCGCAAGACCGCGGCGAAGGCCACCACCACGGCCGAGACGGTGGCCGACACCGCCGAGGGCACGACGGTGACGGAGACCAAGCCGCGCCGCACCCGCAAGACCGCGGCCGCCAAGGCCGTACCGGCGCCCAGCACGGAAGCCGCGGAGCCCGAGGCCAAGCCGAAGACCCGCCGCACCCGCAAGGCAACGACGGCCGCCGAACCCACCGCCGGCATCCCGGCCCAGACCTCCACCGAATCCGAATCCGAATCCGAATCCGAATCCGGACCCGAGGCCGAAGCCGGGACCAAGCCCCGCCGCACCCGCAAGACCGCGGCGAAGGCCACCACCACGGCCGAGGACGCGGCGGCCAAGCCCAAGGTCCGCCGCACCCGCAAGGCCGCGGCGGCCCCGCAGCCCGCGGAGTCCCCGGAGAGCTGATCTCCACGCCTCGTCGGCCCGGTCCCGCCCCGCGCGGGACCGGGCCGACGGCGTTCCCGCGTACCCTCCCCCGGGCCCGCCCCGATACCCTCGCCCCGTGAGCAGGAACGCCGCCTTCGACCCGCCCCCCGCCGCCCGCGCGTACCGGCTGCGGACCGCGCGCGGCGAGTTCGCCGCCGTCGACTCGCCCGTGGCCGAGGGGGCCGAGCCGCGCGGCACCGTGCTGATGCTGCCCGGCTTCACCGGCAGCAAGGAGGACTTCACCCTGCTGCACGAGCCGCTCGCGGCCCGCGGCTACCGCACGGTCGCCGTGGACGGACGCGGCCAGTACGAGTCCGACGGCCCCCGGCACGACGAGTCCGCCTACGCCCAGCGGGAGCTCGCACGGGACGTACTCGCCCAGGCGACCGCCCTCGGCAGCCCCGCGCCCCACGCCCCGATCCACCTGCTCGGCCACTCCCTCGGCGGTCAGATCGCCCGCGCCGCCGTCCTCCTGGACCACTCCCCCTTCCGCTCGCTCACCCTGATGTCGTCGGGGCCGGCGCAGATCTCCGAACCCCAGCGGCAGCGGGTGAAGCTGCTCCGGGACGCGCTCGCCGTGCTGACGATGGCCGAGGTCTGGGAGACGATGCAGGCGATGGGGCCGCCCGAGGAGGTCGGCGGACCGGTCCGCGGGCCGGTCGACGAGGAGCGGCTGCGGCTCCGCTGGCTGGGCACCGCGCCCGCACAACTCCTCGCCGGGGGACAGCAGTTGTGCACCGAGCCGGACCGGGTCGCGGAGCTCACGGCCGTGCCGTTGCCGTGCCATGTGCTGTCCGGCGAACGCGACGACACCTGGCCGGTGCCGCTCCTGGACGACATGGCGGTACGGCTGGACGCGCGCCGGACCGTGATCGCCGGCGCCGAGCACTCCCCCAACGCCGACCAGCCACTGCCCACCGCCACGGCCCTCGCCGACTTCTGGGACCACGTCACCGGCCACTGAGGCCCGGAACCGGCCGATCAGACCCGGAACCAACCGCCGAGACCGGGGAACGGGGAACGGGGAACCACCCACTGACACCCGGGAACCAACCGCCGAGACCCGGAAACCCCCCGGCTCAGCCGCGCCCGCCGTCCGCCGCCATCGGGAACGCGTCCAGCCGCAGCGCGCTCGGCGGCGGCAGCGCCGAGCGCGCCGGGTGGGCCCGGAACGCCTCCAGGAAGTAGGCCACCAGGCGCCGGGAGGCCGCGTCGTCGGCGGGCAGCGCGGCGACCATGCCGCAGTGCGCCAGCAGAACCACGCCGAGGTCGGACGGGTGGAAGTCCGGCCGCAGCGCCCCCGCCGCCTGCGCCCTGCGGATCAGGGTCATGAGCTGCCGCTCGGCCCCCGCCCGGGCCCGCACCCGCTCCCGCGAGCGGTCCGGGAAGGCCGCGGCGAACGCCGCGGGGAACCCCCGTTCCTCCCGCTGCAACCGGCAGACCGTCTCCACCAGCCGCTGGAAGCCGTGCCAGGGGTCGGGGTCGGCCACGGCCTCCGCCAGCACCCGGGTGCAGGCGGTCAACTGGTCCTCGAACGCCGCGTGCACCAGGTCGTCGCGGGTCGGGAAGCGCCGGTAGAGCGTGGCGACGCCGACGCCGGCCCGGCGGGCCACGGTGGCCATCGGCGCGTCGATGCCGTACTCGGCGAAGACCGCCCGGGCGGCCACGAGTATCCGCTCCCGGTTGCGCCGCGCGTCCGCCCGCAACCCGCCGGCCGTCCCGCGCCCGCCGCCCCCGAACCGAGAGGAACCGACCGTCACTGTCTCTCACCTCCGCCGGAACTGGACGATGCCGTCCACTTGGCACCCTACGCTCGGCGTCCGGACCCGGAGGAAGAGGCAGGCACCATGCACGACGACAGCGACCGCACGATGAGAGCCGTACTGTACGACCGCTTCGGCGGCCCCGAGGTGCTCTACGTGGGCCGGGTACCGCGCCCCGCCCCCGCCCCCGGCGAGGTACTGGTCCGGGTCCGCGCCTTCAGCGTGAACGGCGGTGAGCTGCTGGCCCGCTCCGGCCGGGCCCGCCTGGTCACCGGCGCCAGGTTCCCCCAGCGCACCGGCATCGACTTCACCGGCGAGATCGCGGCGCTCGGCGCCGGCACCGGCGCGTGGGCGGTCGGCGACCGCGTATGGGGCACCGCGGGACGCTCGCCGAAGGGCACCGCCGCCGAGTACGTGGCGGTGCCCGCCGACCGGGTCGGGCCGGTCCCGGCGGGTCTGGACCTCGTGGAGGCCGCGGCGCTCCCGGTGGGCACCACGGCCGTCACCGCCCTGCGCGACAAGGCCGCGCTGCGCCCGGGCGAACGGCTCCTGGTACGCGGCGCGGCCGGCGGGGTCGGCAATGTCGCCGTCCAGCTCGGCCGGGCGCGCGGCGCCGAGGTGACCGGTCTGGCGCGCGCGGCCAACCTCGGCTTCGTGCGGGAGCTGGGCGCCCAGGAGGCCGTCGACCACCGGGCCGTGCGCCCCGCCGACCTGGGCCGGTTCGACGTCGTACTGGACACCGTGGGCACCGAGCTGAGCGGCTACCGGCGCCTGCTCCGCCCCGGCGGTCGGATGGTGACCATCGCCGTCGACCCGACGCGGATCCTGGCGACGGTGGGCTACCTGGCCGCCAGTGCCGTGCACGGCCGCGGCCGGGTGCGGGCCTTCAGCGGCAACCCGAAGCGCCCCCTCCTGGACGCCGTCGCCCGCCATGTCACGGACGGCGCCCTGCGCCCGGCGGTGGACACCGTCTTCCCGCTGGCGGAGACCGCGGCGGCGCACCGGGCCCTGGAGGCGGGCGGAGTGCGCGGCAAGTTCGTAGTACGGGTCGACTGAGCCGCGACCACCGCCGGTGGCCGCCACGCCCCGCGGCCTCATCCAGCAGACAGATCTAACACTGCGTCTGCACGTACTCCCAGAACCCGTCCCGCAGCGCCCGCCGCAGATCGGGCTGGCCGCGCAGCGAGTACTGGAGCAGCCCCTCGGCCTCGACCAGCAGGTCCTGGTCGACCGGGCCGGGCAGGTACGGGTGGCCGTCGAGGAGTTCCACCAGCGCCTCCCGGCCCCGGGAGGCCAGCCACTTCGCGGCGATCTGCGCACCGACGAAGCGGACGTTCTCCCGGGTGGGCCGGCCCGCGCCCGGCGTCTCGTAGGCGGGCAGGGTGCGCCGGGAGACGTAGGGCTTGAAGAAGTCCAGGTCGAAGGTGCGCTGGCTGTCGACCTCCCAGAGCAGCGGGTCGGCCTGGTTGCGTCCCTCGGGTGCCTCGACGCCCCACAGGTGGACGCGGGCGCCGTATCCCTGGGCGGCCTCGACCGCCGACACCAGGTCCTCGTCGCCGCCGAGCAGAGCCGCGTCGCTGATCGCGCGGTGCCGGGCGAGGGACTCCAGGTCGCTGCGGATCAGGGAGTCGACGCCCTTCTGCTGGTTGTTGGCGTTCAGATTGCCCAGCCGGACCTTCACGTCGGGCAGCTCGGCGATGGACTGCTGCTCGGCGGTGTGGATGCGGCGCCGGGCGCCGTCGTACCAGTAGACCCGCAGCAGCCGGCTGTCCGCGAAGATGGTGCGGGCCCGGTCGATGAGAGCCTCGATCAGCCCCTCGGCGTCCAGCTCGAAGGCGCGCCGGTCCTCGGTTCCGGCGACCAGCCGTCCCGCCGCCGCGTACAGGTATCCCGCGTCCACGAAGATCGCGTGGGTGGAAGGCGTCTTCGCCACCTCGGCGAGCATGCGCTGGAGCAGCTCGTTGGTGCGTTCGACACGGGTGGACAGGGATGCCAGGTCGTCGTTCATCGACTCCATTGTCCCGGCGGTCACGCAGCGAACACAACCGGTCCCGGTCAGTCTTGTTCCGGCCGTTTAACGAACTAGTAATTAGCCTGTCGAAAATTTTCTTTAGCGTAGGGAATGTTCGAACCATCAAGCCCGTTGGGCATGAGTGGAACCCCGGGCACCGATGACCCTTGGGGCTCCCCTCAGTAGTTCTCCTCAGGAGGATGACCAGACGAAGGGAGAGGCCATGCGCTTTGAAGTCATGCGACTCGACGACATCGACGGCACGCCCGTGGACAGCACGGTCGTGGACGCCGCCTCCGTCAACCGGATAGTCCAGCAGGCCGCCGCCATCGGGCAGCGCCTGTGGATCCGCCCCGCCGAGACCTCGGCCTCGTAACGGCGGATCGTTCACACCGCTCCGACCGGGCCCCCGTACGCACGCCGTACGGGGGCCCGGTCGCATCCGCGAACGATGCCTCAGCCGCCCTGGATCACCTGGGTGACGCCGTTGATGATCTGCTGCACGGCGATCGCGGAGAGCATCATGCCCGCGAGCCGGGTCACCAGGACCACGCCGCCGTCCTTGATGACCCGGATGATCAGCAGCGAGTACCGCATCACCAGCCAGAGCACCACATGGATGGCGAGGATCGCCGACCACACCGACACCTGTCCGCCGACCCCGTCGGCCTTCTGCACGGCGAGGATCACGGACACGATGGCGCCCGGCCCGGCGAGCAGCGGCATGCCGAGCGGCACCAGCGCGACGTTGACGTCCTTGGTCTGCTTGGGCTCGTCCGTCTTGCCGGTGAGCAGGTCCAGCGCGATCAGGAGCAGCAGCAGACCGCCCGCGATCATCAGCGCGGGCACCGACACATGCAGATAGTCCAGGATCTGGTGCCCGAGCAGCCCGAACACGGTGATCACACCGCCGGCGACACAGACGGCCTGGAACGCCATCCGCTTCTGCACCCGGCCGGGCCGCCCGGCGGTCAGGGCGAGGAAGATCGGGGTGATCCCGGGGGGATCCATGATGACAAAAAGGGTCAGGAAGAGGGAGCCGAAGACGGCGACGTCGAACATGGGTGAGCCACTGGCCTTGCGGTGGTGCGGGTACGGGTGGGCGGAGGCGGCCCTCAGGCCTCGCGGACTCCGCCGGCCCCCGGCACCGGGAACGCGCCGAACGCGCGCCGCGTGATCTCCCCGTAGACCTCGGGGTCGGTCGTGTACTCGCCGAGCACACAGGTCTTCCGGCTGCCGTGGTAGTCGCTCGACCCGGTCGTCAGCAGGCCCAGCTCACCGGCGAGACCGCGCAGTCGCGTCCGGGTCTCCGCGTCGTGGTCCATGTGGTCGACCTCGATGCCGTCGAGTCCGGCGGCGGCCAGCTCGGCGATCACGGACTGGGGCACCGTACGGCCGCGCTTGGCCGCGGCCGGGTGCGCGAACACCGCGACGCCGCCCGCGCCCTTGATCAGCCGGACCGCCTCGAACGGGTCGGTCTCGTGCTTGTCCACGAAGGCCCGGCCGCCGTCGGCCAGCCAGTCCGCGGTGAAGGCGTCGCCCACGGTCGGTACGACGCCCAGCTCGACCAGGGCGGAGGCCACGTGCGGCCGCCCGACCGAACCGTCGCCGGCGATCCGCGCGACCTGCTCCCAGGTGACCGGCACGCCCAGCTCGTTGAGCTTGGCGATCATGCCCTTGGCGCGCGGCACCCGGTCGTCCCGGACCAGCTCCCGCTCGGCGAGCAGGGCCGGCTCCTCGGGGTCGAAGAGGTAGGCCAGCATGTGCATGCTGACGCCGTCGATACGGCAGGACAGCTCGGCGCCGGTCACCAGGGTGAGCCCGGCGGGCAGCGCGGCGACGGCCTCGGCGTAGCCCCGGGTGGTGTCGTGGTCGGTCAGCGCGACCACGTCGAGACCGGCCGCCGCGGCGTTGCGCACCAGCTCGGCCGGGGTGTCCGTACCGTCGGACGCCGTCGAGTGGCAGTGCAGATCGATACGCACGGCGGGCTCCAGACGGCGCGGCGGACAAACGGACGTGGAAAGGATAACCGGACTTTCCCGCTCCCCCGCGCGACAGCCGATCCCCGCGGACGCGGGCCGCCGCCCGACAGGGGCCCTCCGCCCACGGGAGGGGGAGGGCCGCCGCACGGCAGGGGCAACGTGGGCGCTATGGCTCGAGCAGCCGCGGCGACAGCGCCCCGCACGGCACCAGCTCCACCTCCGCGCCCGCCTCCCGCAGATCCGTGAGCACCAGTTCGTCGTACATCAGCAGCCCCGACTGCTCGGGCCAGACCACCGCCCACAGCCACATGCCGAGCGCCTCCCCGGCGAAGACGGCCCGGTCGACGGGGGCCCCGGAGACGTGCCAGAGGGGGGTCGGGCGGCCGGCCGCGAGCACCTTGGCCTGCGGCGGCTTCTCGACGTCGAAGGAGGGGCCCGGGTCCGGCCCGTCGAGACCGGCGAAGTAGGCGCCGAGTCCGACCCCCAGTTCCTCGGCCACCAGGATCAGCTCACCGACGCCGCCGAGCGGTCCGGGTCCGGAGCAGGCCACCGCCGTCGCCCGGCCGCCGCTGCGGTCGTCGCCCGCGCAGGTGACGCCCGTGAAGAGCCAGCCGACCGGCAGCGGCCACGGCATCCACACCGGCACCTGGGTGCGGCCCACCACGACCTCGAGGGCTTCGACGCTCGGCGGTATCACGGGCTGGACCGGGTGGACCGGGCCGTGCGTGTCGCACTGCCAGGAATCGGCGAAGAGGCCGGGAGCCCTGACCCGGCCACCACACTTCGGGCAACTGGGTTCGCCCCTCATAGGGCCCCACGGTCCTACCCCCGCTGCGCCGCGTCAAGGACGATCACCCATCCGGAGGCCGGGGCTGACCAGGGAAAACTAGATGTAGTTTGCACTAATTAGCGGATCTAACTTAATGTGTGTATACACCAACCATCTACCCGCCGGCCCTCGCCGGACATTGGAGTCAGCATGGACCCCTTCGAAGCAGGGGCAGGCAGCATCCTGCGACAGCCCAAGGCCGTATGGGCGACCGCCGGCGCGTCCGTCGTCGCCTTCATGGGCATCGGTCTCGTCGACCCGATCCTGCCGTCCATCGCGACCGGACTGCACGCGACCGCCAGCCAGGTCTCCCTGCTCTTCACCTCGTACTTCCTGATCACCGCGATCGCGATGCTGGTCACCGGCTTCGTCTCCAGCCGGATCGGCGGCAAGAAGACCCTGCTGCTCGGCCTCGCCTTCGTCGTCGTCTTCGCGGGCCTCGCGGGCACCTCCGACACCGTCGGCCAGCTCGTCGGCTACCGGGCCGGCTGGGGCCTGGGCAACGCGCTGTTCGTCTCGACCGCCCTCGCGGTCATCGTCGGCGCGGCGGCCGGCGGCAGCTCCGCGGCCATCCTGCTCTACGAGTCCGCCCTCGGCCTCGGCATGGCCTGCGGCCCGCTGCTCGGCGCGCTGCTCGGCGACGCGAGCTGGCGCTACCCGTTCTTCGGCACCGCGTTCCTGATGGCGGTCGGCTTCCTGTGCATCACGGCGTTCCTGAAGGAACAGCCGAAGCCCGCCCGCAAGACATCCCTCCTGGACCCGGTCAAGGCGCTCGGCCACGGCGGTCTCGCCTCGGCCGCGATCTCGGCGTTCTTCTACAACTACACGTTCTTCACCGTGCTGGCCTTCACGCCGTTCGTGCTGAACATGACCCCGTACAAGTCGGGGGCCGTGTTCTTCGCCTGGGGTGTGCTGCTGGCGGTCTTCTCGGTACTGGTCGCGCCGCGCATGCAGAAGAGGTTCGGGTCGCTGAAGGTGCTCGGCGGCTCGCTGGTGCTGCTCGCCGTCGACGTCCTGGTCCTCGGCTACGGCAGCCACACCGCCGCGATCGTCTGCACGATCCTGTCCGGCGCGTTCATCGGCGTGAACAACACCGTCTACACCGAACTGGCGCTCGGCGTCTCGGACGCCCCGCGGCCGGTGGCGAGCGCCGGCTACAACTTCGTGCGCTGGTTCGCCGCCGCGGCGGCCCCGTACTTCGCGCCGAAGATCGAGGAGTGGACCGACATCCACATCCCGTTCGTGGTGGCGGCGGTCACCGCGGTGATCGGCGCGGCCGTGGTCGCCGTCCGCCGCCGGGCCCTCACTCACGAAGCCGCGGAACTGGAGCCGAGGCACCGGACCGAGGACGGCGTGTCCGCCTTCGCCAACTGACCCGCCCCGGCGGTGAGTCGCGTCACTCCAGCGGTACGGACCGGCGGGCCGGATCCCGCAGGTCCGTACCGTGCGTCAGCCAGCGTTCCTGGAGCGCCGGCCCGCCGTGCACCCGCTTCCAGGCGGCCTCGTTCGGCGTCATCGGCAGCAGCGGCAGGAACCGCACCGGGTCCAGCGGCGCGGCCAGCTCCAGGTCCGCCACCAGGCCGCCCGGCTCGGCGACCAGGACGGAGCTGAACGGGGCGCCGGGCCACAGCGGCTCACCCACGTCCAGCGCGGCGCCGGGAGCCACGATCACCCCCTCCACCTGCGGGGACGCGGCGAGCACGGCGAGCGGGCGGAGCACCTTGCCGGTGTCGGCGAGCCCCGCCCGTACCGACAGGACCAGTTCGGCCCGGGGCCCCCGCACCGGGTCGGCGAGCATCGCCGTGGGGTCGGCCATCGGCTGCGCGGACATGCCGAGGGTGGCGTAGCGGACGACGTCGCCCTCCTCGGCGGAGCGGCCCGCGGCGTGGAAGCGGAGCACCTCGATGCGGTCCGTGCCGAGGAAGGTGACCCCCGCGCGGGCGTCCGGTTCGCCGAGCGCGCTGCGCAACCGGGCCTCTACCAGAGGAAGAACATCAGCCATGCGGCGAGCATAGAACTCGTCAGTACGCGGCAAAGCGGCACCTTGACACGACGGGCGGCTGGTACTCTGGCCCGGTCGTTGGGGCAGCACGCAAGAGCGCGAGACTCACGCCCCGTCGCTGCAATGAACACTCCCCTACGGGGAATCCCTCTAAACGGGGGAATGGACATCCCTTACGAGGGATCGGCCGGAGGAGGTGGGGTCGGCATGGACCGAAGTCGACCGTGCAGTACCACCCGCTCTTCCGGCCGCTGACGCCGCCGCCTCCGGACTCTCACCGGTCGCCGCCTCCCGTCTGCCGCGCGCTTTCCTGCGGAAGAGCACTTCGTCTCGTGAGAACTCATGAGAACTCATGTGAACCAGCAGTGAAGCCACGCCACCGCGACGGTGGGGTGCTCCCCGCTTTGTGGACGCGCCAGGCCCGCGCACGTACAGGACGTCCTCATTCCGGGTGGTTCCACCCGTCGCCCGGCGCCGTTCGCTGCCCGTAGCGAAGGAGCCTGCCATGTCGATGATCCGTGACCTGCGAGCCGCGGTCCGCCCCTCCTCCCGGGTCCCGCTGCGCAAGGACAGCGGTCCCTACGACGCCACCCGGGACCCGGCCAGCTCCTCGGCCGTGATCGACTGCGCCGTCTACCGGGACGGCCGCCGCGTGCAGACCGAGGCCCCGCTCAGCCCGCACGAGGCGATGCGCCGGGTGCGCCGCGACGGCGGGTTCGTGTGGATGGGGCTGCACGAGCCCACCGAGGACGAGTTCGCCGGTATCGCCCGCGAGTTCGGGCTGCACCCGCTGGCCGTGGAGGACGCCGTCGTCGCCCACCAGCGGCCCAAGCTGGAGCGCTACGACGACTCCCTGTTCACCGTCTTCAAGACCGTCCACTACGTCGACCACGACGAGCTGACCGCCAACAGCGAGGTGGTCGAGTCCGGCGAGGTCATGTGCTTCACCGGACGGGACTTCGTGATCACCGTCCGGCACGGCGGCAAGGGCTCGCTGCGGGCGCTGCGGCACCGGCTCCAGGACGACCCCGAGCTGCTGCTCAAGGGCCCCTCGGCGGTGCTGCACGCCATCGCCGACCACGTCGTCGACGGGTACATCGCGGTCGCCGACGCCGTGCAGGACGACATCGACGAGGTCGAGACCGAGGTGTTCTCGCCGGGCCGCAAGGGCAGCCCGCGCGGCACCGACGCCGGCCGGATCTACCAACTCAAGCGCGAGGTACTGGAGTTCAAGCGGGCGGTGTCGCCGCTGCTGCGGCCCATGCAGCTGCTCAGCGAGCGGCCGATGCGGCTGGTCGACCCCGACATCCAGAAGTACTTCCGCGATGTCGCCGACCACCTCGCCCGGGTGCACGAGCAGGTCATCGGCTTCGACGAGCTGCTGAACTCCATCCTCCAGGCCAACCTCGCCCAGGCGTCCGTCGCGCAGAACGAGGACATGCGGAAGATCACCTCGTGGGCCGCGATCGTCGCCGTACCGACGATGATGTGCGGCGTCTACGGCATGAACTTCGACCACATGCCCGAACTGCACTGGCGGTTCGGCTACCCGATGGTCCTCGGCGTCACCGTCGCCATCTGCTTCGGCATCCATCGCACGCTGAAGCGCAACGGCTGGCTGTAGCCCGTCTCGTTAGGCTGGTCGGCATGACAAGTGAGCTGCTCGGCCAGGCCCTCGTCGAGGAGGCCGCCAAGAAGTCCGGCCTCATCTGGGTCGCGGGCCCCGGCACCGCCGCCCGTGCGCTGTGGCACGTCTGGCACGAGGGCGCGGCGTGTGTGGTGGGCGACGGTCCCGGTGAGCAGCCGCTGCCGTCGCTGGCCGACGGCTCCACCGCCGAGGTGACGGTGCGCAGCAAGGACAAGGGCGGCCGGCTGGTCTCCTGGACGGCCCGGGTCGCCGAGCTGCCGGCCGGCTCCGAGCAGTGGCGGGCGGCGGTCGCGGAACTGAAGGGCAAGCGGCTCAACGCGCCCGACGGCGAGGCGATGGTGGAGCGCTGGGCGCGGGAGTGCCGGGTGCTGCGGTTGTCTCCGACGGGGGTGGCCGGGGAGCTGCCGGACGGGTCGCTGGCCGCGCCGCCGTTGCCTACGCCGGCGACGACCCGGGGGCCGGTCCCCGCGGGGTTGCCCCGGTTGCTGCGGCGTAAGCGGTAGTGCTCCGGGTGCCGGTTTCGCCGTGGCTGGTCGCGCCCGCGCGGCGGAGCCGCATGGTGTGACAGTCCCGCGCCCCTTGTGGGGCGCCTGTCACGACGTCGGCAGTTGCTTGCCGTAGTCCAGGGTGTCGTCCTTGCCCGGTTCCGTCAGGGCGAAGTCCTTGTTCCAGTCCGAGAAGGTGAGGGTGCCCGCGCTGCCCGCCCGGACCAGGCGCAGTGGATACGGCCGGCCCTCCAGGGAGACGTCCAGTGAGCCGCCGTCGCCGTCGTCGCCGCTGATGCGGACGGTGCGGGTGCCGGCCTGCTCGTGCCGGCCGTCCGTCGCCACCGTGCCGTGCAGCGCCAGCAGCCCGTCGAGGAGCACGTCCTTGTCCGTGAACCCGCTGAACTTCTTGTACGAGGGGTCGCCCTGCGGCACCTTCACGTACTTGCCGGCCAGCTTCTCGGCCGCGGCGGCGTCCGCGTCGCCGGTGTCATGGCTCCAGAACCCGGCGTCGGCCTTCAGGAAGAGCTGCTCGCCGACCCGCAGCAGCCCGAACGTGGTGCCCTTGGCGGTGACCGACCCGGTGCCGCCGTCGGACTTCAGCCGCATGTCGAGCGCGTACGTGCTGCCGCTGGTGACGACGGAGCCGTGCAGCCGCACGGTCTCGGCGGCCTCGGCGGCGCTGCGGGTCTTGCGCTGGATCTGCGCGGCGGACAGCTTGCCGACCCCGTTGGTGCCCGCGTCGGGGTCCTCGCCGCCGCATCCCGTCAGCCCGGTCCCGACGGCCAGGACGCACACGGCACCGGCGAGAGCGGACCGGGGATTTCTGCGCCGGGGAGTCACAGTCACAGGTGAGGCGCCTTTCTCGCGGGAGACCGGTACGGCGTACGGCAGCGTACCGGGGCGGCGCACGGGCGGCGGAGCCAGTCCGTCCGGACCGGCCACCAGCGCGGACGACTTCAGGACGGGCTAGCCTGAAGGCCATCCGAGCGGGCAATTCGGAAAAGAGACACAGCAGGCAGCAGCCGTCACGAAAAGGAGCCGCGGCCATGGCAGCGGGCGCCCCCCGGATCTTCGTCTCGCACCTCTCCGGTGTCGCCGTCTTCGACCCCAACGGCGACCAGGTGGGGCGGGTGCGCGATCTGGTCGTCATGCTGCGCGTCGGGCAGAAACCCCCGCGGCTGCTCGGCCTGGTCGTCGAAGTCGCCACCCGCCGCCGGATCTTCCTGCCGATGACCCGGGTCACCGGCATCCAGTCCGGCCAGGTCCTCACCACCGGCGTGCTCAACGTCCGCCGCTTCGAACAGCGGCCCACCGAGCGCCTCGTCTTCGGCGAACTGCTCGACCGGCGCGTCACCCTCGCCGAGACCGGCGAGGAGGTCACCGTCCTGGACCTGGCGGTGCAGCAGCTGCCCGCCCGCCGGGACTGGGAGATCGACAAGGTCTTCGTCCGCCGGGGCCGGCGCGGCGGCGCCTTCCGGCGCGGCCGGGGCGAGGCGCTGACCGTGGAGTGGTCGGCGGTCACCGGGTTCTCCGCGGAGGAGCAGGGACAGGGCGCGGAGAACCTCCTCGCCACCTTCGAACAGCTCCGCCCCGCCGACCTGGCCAACGTCCTGCACCACCTGTCCGCCAAGCGCCGCGCCGAGGTCGCCGCCGCCCTCGACGACGACCGGCTGGCCGACGTACTGGAGGAACTGCCCGAGGACGACCAGATCGAGATCCTCGGCAAGCTGGCGGAGGAGCGGGCCGCCGACGTGCTGGAGGCGATGGACCCGGACGACGCCGCCGACCTGCTGGGCGAACTGCCCGAGCCGGACAAGGAACGGCTGCTCAGCCTGATGAAACCGGCCGACGCCGCCGACATGCGCCGGCTGATGGCGTACGAGGAGCACACGGCCGGCGGTCTGATGACGACCGAGCCGATCGTGCTGCGCCCCGACGCCACCGTCGCCGACGCCCTGGCCCGGATCCGCAACCCCGACCTGTCCCCGGCGCACGCCGCGCAGATCTACGTCTGCCGCCCGCCCGACGAGACGCCGACCGGCAAGTACCTCGGCACGGTCCACTTCCAGCGGCTGCTGCGCGACCCCCCGTACACCCTGGTCGGCTCGATCATCGACGACGACCTCCAGCCGCTGGAGCCGGACGCCGCACTGCCCGTGGTCGCCGGGTTCTTCGCCACGTACGACATGGTGGCCGCCCCCGTGGTCGACGACTCCGGGGCGCTGCTCGGCGCGGTCACCGTGGACGACGTACTGGACCACATGCTGCCCGACGACTGGCGGGAGACCGAATACCACCTGGCGGAGACCGGGGCGGAGGAGGTGAGCGGGGATGGCGCCGGAGCGTGAGACGCCCGTGCGGGAGCGCGCCGTGTCCGGTGCGACGGCCACCTCGCGGCACCGCGGCCCCCGCCTCGACCAGCCGCGCCCGGCGCGCCGCCGACTGCTGCCCGAGTACGACCCGGAGGCGTTCGGCCGGTTCTCCGAGCGGATCGCCCGCTTCCTGGGCACCGGGCGGTTCATCGTCTGGATGACGGTCGTCATCATCGTGTGGGTGGTGTGGAACATCGCCGCCCCGGCGGGCCTGCGGTTCGACGAGTACCCGTTCATCTTCCTGACCCTGATGCTGTCCCTCCAGGCGTCCTACGCGGCCCCGCTGATCCTGCTCGCGCAGAACCGGCAGGACGACCGGGACCGGGTCAACCTGGAGCAGGACCGCAAGCAGAACGAGCGGTCGATCGCCGACACCGAGTACCTGACCCGCGAGATCGCCGCGCTGCGCATCGGTCTGGGCGAGGTCGCCACCCGGGACTGGATCCGCGACGAACTCCAGGAGATGATCAAGGAGCTGGAGTCACGGCAGAACGGCCACCGCCCCGAGACCGCCGCCAACCCGGCAAACACCGCGAACCTGGCACTCCCGGCAGAACGGCCGCCGGGACGTGACGCAGCCGACCGCGACGACCGCTGACGGGCTTACCGGGGGCGGCGCCGGGCGCCGTACCATCGGAGTCATGGCTACGGAAGACGCGGTGCGCGAGGCACTGGCGACGGTGAACGACCCCGAGATCAACCGGCCCATCACGGAGCTCGGGATGGTCAAGTCGGTGGAGATCGGCGCGGACGGAGCGGTCGCGGTCACCGTGTACCTGACGGTCTCCGGCTGCCCGATGCGCGACACCATCACACAGCGCGTCACCGAGGCGGTGTCCCGGCTCGACGGCGTCACCCGGGTCGACGTCACGCTGGACGTGATGAGCGACGAGCAGCGCAAGGAGCTGGCCACCGCGCTGCGCGGCGGCCAGACCGAGCGCGAGGTCCCGTTCGCCAAGCCCGGCAGCCTGACCCGGGTCTACGCGGTCGCCTCCGGCAAGGGCGGCGTCGGCAAGTCCTCGGTGACGGTGAACCTGGCGGCGTCGATGGCGGCGGACGGCCTGAAGGTCGGGGTCGTGGACGCCGACATCTACGGCCACTCGGTGCCGCGCATGCTGGGCGCCGACGGGCGGCCCACCCAGGTCGAGAACATGATCATGCCGCCGTCGGCGCACGGCGTGAAGGTCATCTCCATCGGCATGTTCACCCCGGGCAACGCGCCGGTGGTCTGGCGCGGCCCGATGCTGCACCGCGCGCTCCAGCAGTTCCTGGCCGACGTGTACTGGGGCGACCTGGACGTCCTGCTGCTCGACCTGCCGCCGGGCACCGGCGACATCGCGATCTCCGTCGCCCAGCTGGTGCCGAACGCCGAGATCCTGGTCGTGACGACGCCGCAGCAGGCGGCCGCCGAGGTGGCCGAGCGGGCCGGCGCGATCGCCGTGCAGACCCACCAGAAGATCGTCGGCGTGGTCGAGAACATGTCCGGGCTGCCCTGCCCGCACTGCGGCGAGATGGTCGACGTCTTCGGCACCGGCGGCGGCCAGATGGTCGCCGACGGCCTGACCCGCACGACGGGGGCCCCGGTCCCGGTGCTCGGCGCCATCCCCATCGACGTCCGGCTCCGCGAAGGCGGCGACGAGGGCAAGCCGGTGGTCCTGACCGACCCGGGCTCCCCGGCGGGGTCGGCCCTGCGCGACATCGCGGGGAAGCTGGGGGGACGGCAGCGGGGCCTTTCGGGCCTGTCCTTGGGGATCACTCCCAAGAACAAGTTCTAGAACTGACCGCGCGAGCGACCGCGCCGCAGCCGCCGAGCGACCGCGCCGCAGCTACGGCCGCCCACGGCGAAGGGGCGCCACCACCGGCGCCCCTCGTGTCACGCGTACTCGGCGATGTCCTTCACCGCGGCGAAAGCCAGCCCGTACGCGCTCATCCCCCGCCCGTACGCCCCGAGATGCGCCCCCTGCCCGGTGGACCCGGCCAGCACCCACCCGAACTCCGACTCCCGGTAGTGGAACGGCGTCGGCACACCGTCCACCGGCAGCGACAGCGTCGACCAGTCGGACCCGTCGAGGTCGTCCGCAAGGACCCACGCCGTCTCGGTCTGCTGGTCCAGCCAGTCGTCCCGCAGCGAGTGGTCCATCTGCCCCGGCCAGGTGAAGGACAGCAGCCCCACCCCGGCCAGCCAGGCCGCCGAGGACACCGAGGTGGCCTCCAGCGTCCCCGTACCATCCGCGCTGCGCCGCACCGGATTGGCCGCGACCGTCACCACGACCGCGAACTTCTCCTTGGCGTCCTGCTCGTCACCCGCCACGTGCTCGTTGCGTACCGACGGCTCGTCCCCGTGTCCGATCGAGCCGTGCTCCACCGCCCCGTCGGCGGCCGTGCCGACCTGCATCAGCCAGCGTGGCCCGGTGAACGCCTCGTCGAGGCCGTACCAGGGAAAGGCCGCCCGCAGGTAGCCGTCGACCGCACTCGGGGCGGAGGGGGACGCTGGTCCGCCCTCCGCGGCCGACGCCTGCGCGACTGCCCGACTCGTCGTCTCCATGTGCCCGGACGCCTCCTCGCTCTAGTCGGACCGGCACGGCCCGCCCCCCTTCGGGCGTACTCGTACGATCCGCACAACAAGTCGGCAGCATAGCCACCCCGGTCGGGGCGGCCGGGAAAGCGCCCGGCGCGTGGGCCGCGCGGGCGGCGGGTTCAAGCCGCGCACCACCGCAACGGAGTATGACAAGCGTCGGGCGTCAGGTGGCGTCCGCGTCGAAGGGCGGACGCTCCTCGCGGGCGGTGCCCGCCGTGCTCTCCGGCTTCTTGGTCATGTCGATCCGGCCCGCGGCGGAGCCGGACGCTTCCGCCTCGCGGCTCTGGACGGCGTCGGTGACCTCGGCCATCTCCTTCTTCAGGTCGAAGCCGCTGCGGATCTCCTTGAGCCCCAGGTCGTCGTTGTCCAGCTGCTTACGGATGAACGTCTTGGGGTTGAGGTCCTCGAACTCGAAGTCCTTGAACTCCGGGCCGAGCTCCTGCCGGATGTCCTGCTTGGCGCTCTCCGAGAACTCCCGGATCTTCCGGATCGTGCGCGTCACGTCCTGGATGACCTTGGGGAGCTTGTCCGGACCGAAGACGAGCACGGCGAGGACGACGAGCGTGACCAGCTCGAGTGGTCCTATGTCATTGAACACCTGAAGCTCCTTGGGATGTCCGGGCCGCCTCCACGGTACCCGCCCATCCCGTGAGACCGGTACAGTCCCGTCCGCTCCTCATGCGCCGGGTCCGGCCGCTTTCCGCATTGTTTGCCATTCGGTTCAGTCTCCGGCCGGGGAACCGAGCGGCTGCGAGACCTTCCTCACCCCGCTGTCCCGGTCACCGGCGCGCGGTGGCCGGTCAGGGCGTGGCAGGGAAGGCGGACGCGGCCGGCGAGGCCGAGGGCGCGGAGGGGTCGGGGACGGGCGCGGCGAGCAGGCCGGGCGGGTTGACCTCGGGCGTCGTCGGCCAGGCGGACAGCGCGACCGGCGGAACGGCCTCGAAGGGCCGTATCAGCGGGGACATCGCGACCGCGCCGGCCATGACGGGAGTGGTCAGCGGATGACCGGACTGCCCGCTCTGGTCGTCGGGGCCCGCGGAGGGCGCCGGCAACCCCGGCAGCAGCGGCGCGGAGACCGAGGTGGACGCTATCGGCGCGTCACCCGGCGAGCCCTGTCCCGCGGCCTGTCCGAGCAGCGGCGCGCCGGTGCGGCGGCGCTGGGCCTCGGGGGCCGTGGCCGATCCCGTGCCCTGGGTGCGGGCCGGGGTGACATTGCTGCCGGCGCCCGCCCCGCGCGCCTCGGCCGTGCTGTCCGGCGCACCGGCCGTGACGCCGCCGAGGGCGACCGCGGCGAGCGACACCGCTCCGGCGGCGGCGAACGCGAACCGCAGGCCGCGCGAGGCCGACCGGTCGGATTCGTGCCGTCCGACGTCGTGGATGCGGAAGCCGCGGCCCGGCGCGGCGGGCGCCAGCACCGAGGAGACGGGCGACCGGGAGGGCACGTACTCGAACTCGAACCGCTCCCCCCGCTTGAGCCCGAAGACCCCGGAGGCCCCGGTGCCGCCGAACCGTCCGGCCAGCTCGGAGAAGCCGGACAGCGCGCCGCCGCCCGGTGCGCCGCCGTCCCCGCCGGGGAGCCCCTGGAGGCGGGCCAGCAGGCTCTCGGAGGGGGCCGGACCGGCGGCCTCGGCGAAGACGTTCTTCAACCGGCGCTGCGCGTCCACTTCCGCCTTGCACTTGGGGCAGGTGGCCACATGCGCCAGCACGCGCTCCCGCGCGTCATGACCGAGCTCGCCGTCCACCAGGGCGGAGAGTCGGTCTCCCAGATGCTGCTCTGCGAGGTGTCCCTCGGAGTTCGGCCGTGAACCGCTCACGCGCTCGCGCCCCCTCCTCCCAGTGCGGGAACGCGCGGCATGAAGGAGCGGCGCTCGGCGCGTGCCTGGGGCGAGCGGTGGGCGAGGGCCTTGCGCAGCTGGGAGCGGCCGCGGTGGATGCGGGAGCGGACCGTGCCGAGCTTGACGCCCAGGGTCGCGGCGATCTCCTCGTAGGACAGTCCCTCGATGTCGCACAGGACGACGGCGGCGCGGAACTCGGGCGCGAGGGTGTCCAGCGCCTGCTGGACGTCGGCGTCGAAGTGCGCGTCGTTGAAGACCTGCTGCGGGGTGGGCTCCCGGCTCGGCAGCCGCTCGGCGGCGTCGTCGCCGAGCGCGTCGAAGCGGATGCGCTGCTTGCGGCGGACCATGTCCAGGAAGAGGTTGGTCGTGATGCGGTGCAGCCAGCCCTCGAAGGTGCCCGGCGTGTAGGTCGACAGGGAGCGGAAGACGCGGACGAAGACCTCCTGGGTGAGGTCCTCGGCGTCGTGCTGGTTGCCGGTCAGTCGGTAGGCGAGCCGGTAGACCCGGCCGCTGTGCGTGCTGACGATCTCCTCCCAGGTGGGCGGAGTCCACGCCTGCCCGTCCGCGTCGGTGGAGAAGGTCGCGGTCCGGTCCTGGCCGGCCGGGCCGGCGGCGGGGCTGTGGTCAGCAGCGGTGTCGTTCACGGATTTCGGCCTGCCCACCGAGGCGAGGAAGCGCCGCAGCACTCCTCCACGGTCCCCGGGCGCGGCCGCACCTCCCCTGTCGGCTCTGGTGGTGTCCAGTGGAGCCCCTACCATAGCCACCTCGCCCGTTAGCTCCGGATAAGCGGTTTTACGAGAATTTGATTCGGGCCGGCCCGGCTGGGCCGTCTCGTCCCCACCCCTTCAAACGACCGGTCCCATCTGCGGGTTCCCGACGCCAACGGATACAGTCACGCCGAGGCTTCAACGGGGACAGGAGAGGGTCATTACCGGCAACCGGCAGACGAGCTGGGCGTTCGCCGACGCCTATGTCGCCGAGGACGACGCGCTGCACTGGGCCCGCGACCGGGCCCATGACGCCGGCCTGCGCTCGGTGACGCCCGGCACGGGCTCCGCGCTGCGGCTGCTCGCCGCCGCCGTGGACGCCAAGGCGGTCGCGGAGATCGGCACCGGCTGCGGCGTCTCCGGGATCCACCTGCTGCACGGCATGCGGCCGGACGGCGTGCTCACCACGGTCGACCCCGAGCCGGAGCACCAGCAGTTCGCCCGCCAGGCGTTCCGCGCCTCCGGGTTCGCCAGCAACCGGGCGCGCTTCATCCCGGGCCGGGCGCTGGACGTGCTGCCCCGGCTCGCGGACGCCGGCTACGACCTGGTGTTCTGCGACGGCGACCGGCTGGAGTACCTCGACTACCTCGATGAATCGTTGCGCCTGCTGCGGCCGGGCGGCCTGGTGGTGTTCGAGGGCGTCTTCGCGAACGGCCGGACGGTCGACTCGGGCCCGCAGCCCACCGAGGTGCTGCGGCTGCGCGAGCTGCTGCGGGCGGTGCGGGAGAGCCAGGAGCTGGTGCCCTCCCTGCTGCCGGTGGGCGAGGGCCTGCTGTGCGCGGTGAAACGGTAGGCGCGGGTCCGCCGGGACGTCCGTCATGCAGTGGGCCCGGTACCGCGTGCGGTACCGGGCCCACTGGACATGTATGGTCGCTTGCGCGTCAGCCGACGACCTTCTTGAGGGCATCGCCCAGTGCGTCGGCCTCGTCGGGGGTCAGCTCGACGACGAGCCGACCGCCACCTTCGAGCGGAACGCGCATGACGATGCCCCGCCCCTCCTTGGTCACCTCGAGCGGGCCATCGCCCGTCCGCGGCTTCATGGCCGCCATGCTCGTTCCCCTTCCTGATACCAGTTCATCGTCCAGGCCGACGGCCCTTTAGGGCACGCGCAGCCCCATACTCGGGACACGCGACACCGGCATCGAACACATTGCTTCCAAGCCATTATCCCGCATCGCGGGACCCGATGACCAACATCGGTCGGCATCGCTTGGGCAACGCACGCGAGCAAAACCACTCAATTCGGGGATGTGACTGCGATACTGCGCGCCCGCACGCACTTCCGCCGAACGGATACGGCCCAGAATTCTTTGACGGAGGTCACACCCCCGCCGCGGTCCGCCCCCGGTGAACTCCGCCATGCTGTCCTGCACAGGTACGACGACGCGGAGGGGATACGCCATGGCCGACACCGTGCGCTACGAGGTGAGCGACGCGCTCGCGACGATCACGCTGAACCGCCCGGAGGCGATGAACGCGCTGAACACCGAGACCAAGGTCGCCCTGCGGGAGGCGGCGCGCAGCGCGGCGGACGACGACGCCGTGCGGGCGGTGCTGCTCACCGCGGCCGGTGACCGGGCGTTCTGTGTGGGCCAGGACCTCAAGGAGCACATCGGGCTGCTGGCCGCCGACCGGGAGACCGGCTCGGAACGGACCATGAGCACGGTGCGGGAGCACTACAACCCGATCGTGCGGGCGCTGGCCGAGGCGCCCAAGCCGGTGGTGGCCGCGGTGAACGGGGTGGCGGCGGGGGCGGGCCTCGGCCTGGCGCTCGCGGCGGACTACCGGATCGTCGCCGAGACGGCGGCGTTCACCACGTCGTTCGCCGGCGTGGCGCTCACCGCCGACTCCGGGGTCTCCTGGACGCTGCCGCGGGTGGTCGGCCCCGGGCGCGCCGCCGACCTGCTGCTCTTCCCGCGCACCATCACCGCGCGGGAGGCGTACGAGCTGGGCATCGCCAACCGCCTGGTGCCGGCCGCCGAGCTGCGCGCGGAGGCCGAGAAGGTGGCCCGGGCCCTGGCCGAGGGCCCGACGGTGGCGTACGCGGCGCTGAAGGAGTCGATGGCGTACGGCCTGACGCACACCTTCGCCGAGACCCTGGAGAAGGAGGACGAGCTCCAGTCCCGGGCGGGCGCCTCCGAGGACCACGGCATCGCGGTGCGGGCGTTCATCGACAAGGAGCGGCCGAAGTACCTGGGCCGCTAGCTCCCCCGCTTCAGGAGCGGCCGCGGGCCACGCAGTCCGCGAGGTGGTCGTCGACCAGGCCGCACGCCTGCATCGTGGCGTACGCCGTGGTCGGGCCGACGAAGCGCAGGCCGCGCTTCTTCAGCGCCTTCGACAGGGCGGTCGACTCGGGGGTGACCGGCGGGACGTCGGCCAGCGACCTGGGGACCGGCCGGCCCGCCGGGTCGGGGGCGTGCGACCAGATCAGCTCGTCCAGCTCGCCCGGGGCCCAGCCGGCCAGCTCCCGCGCGTTGGCGAGGGTCGCGTCGATCTTGGTGCGGTTGCGGATGATGCCCGCGTCGGCGAGCAGCCGCTCACGGTCCGCGTCGGTGAACTCCGCCACCGCGTCGATCTTGAACTCGGCGAAGGCGGCGCGGAAGCCGGGGCGGCGGCGCAGGATGGTGATCCAGGACAGGCCGGACTGGAACGCCTCCAGGGTGAGCCGCTCGAACAGGGCGTCGTCGCCGTGGACCGGGCGGCCCCACTCCTCGTCGTGGTACGTGAGGTAGTCGGCGGTGGACACGGCCCAGGGGCAGCGCGGCGCGCCGTCCGGACCGACGGCGGCGGCTCCTGCGCTCAACTGCGTCCCTCCTCGTCGGGCTGCTGCATGGCGACGCGGTGGGCGGCGGCGCGGGCGCCCGCCAGCGCGGACTCCAGCTCGGCGATCCGGGCGTCCCGCTCGGCGAGCTCGGCGCCGAGCCGGCCGAGGGCGTCGTCGACGTCCGCCATACGGTACCCGCGGACGGTCAGCGGGAAGCGCAGGCGCTCCACGTCGGCGCGGTTCACCGGCCGCTCGGCGGGCAGCGGGTCGACCAGCCGCTCGGGCGCGGCGTCGGGCAGCGGGCCGCTGTCGCCGCCGCCGACCACGGCGAGGGTCACCGCGGCGACCACCACGGCGAGCGCGACGACGAGGAACAGGAACATAACCACCGCTGGGCCCCCACGGTCGGATCATCGGATGGATTCACGAGGTCCCCATTGAATCGCGTGAATCGTGTGCATCGGAGTCGGGTGTGTCGGGTCGATCGTGCCATGCGAGTCTGACAGCCGGGTCCGCAGGAGGTCCCGCACACCGGACGGACGAGAAGGAGTCACAGGGGATGCTCAGGCTGGGCAGGCGCGTGTTCGAGGCGCACGAGCCGGTGATCATGGCGATCGTCAACCGGACCCCTGACTCCTTCTACGACCGGGGCGCCACCTTCCAGGACGAGGCGGCGCTCGCGCGCGTGGAGCGGGCGGTCGCCGAGGGGGCCGCGATCATCGATGTCGGCGGGGTGAAGGCCGGACCCGGCGACGAGGTGAGCGCCGCGGAGGAGGCGCGGCGCACGGTCGGCTTCGTGGCTCAGGTGCGGCGGCGCTTCCCGGACGTGGTGATCAGCGTGGACACCTGGCGGCACGAGGTCGGCGAGGCCGTCTGCGAGGCGGGCGCGGACCTCCTGAACGACGCGTGGGGCGGCGTGGACCCGAAGCTCGCCGAGGTCGCGGGCCGCTACCGCGTGGGCCTGGTGTGCACGCACGCCGGGGGCGCCCAGCCGCGCACCCGTCCGCACCGGGTGGCGTACGAGGACGTCATGGCCGACATCCTCCGGGTGACGCTGGGACTGGCCGAGCGCGCGGTGGCGCTCGGGGTGCCCCGGGAGTCGGTGCTGATCGACCCGGGGCACGACTTCGGCAAGAACACCCGGCACAGTCTGGAGGCGACCCGGCGGCTGGGCGAGATGACGGCGACCGGCTGGCCGGTGCTGGTCTCGCTGTCCAACAAGGACTTCGTCGGCGAGAGCCTGGACAAGCCGGTCAAGGAACGCCTCCTGGGCACCCTGGCGACGACAGCGGTCTCCGCCTGGCTCGGCGCGCAGGTGTACCGGGTGCACGAGGTGGCGGAGACCCGGCAGATCCTGGACATGGTGGCGTCCATCGCCGGCCACCGGCCGCCCGCGGTGGCCCGCCGGGGCCTGGCCTGACCGTCAGCGGGTCAGCGCCCGGCCTCCTTGGACACCAGCGCGACCGCCTCGTCCACGTCGTCCGTCAGGTGGAACAGCAGCAGGTCCTTCTCCGCCGCCTTGCCCTGCGCGACCAGCGTGTGCTTCAGCCAGTCGACCAGTCCGCCCCAGTACTCGGTGCCGAACAGGACGATCGGGAAGCGGGTCACCTTCTGGGTCTGCACCAGGGTGAGGGCCTCGAACAGTTCGTCGAGGGTGCCGAGGCCGCCGGGCAGTACGACGAAGCCCTGCGCGTACTTGACGAACATCATCTTCCGGACGAAGAAGTAACGGAAGTTGAGGCCGATGTCGACGTACTGGTTCAGGCCCTGTTCGAAGGGCAGCTCGATGCCGAGGCCGACCGAGGTGCCGTTCGCCTCGCAGGCGCCCTTGTTGGCCGCCTCCATGGCGCCGGGGCCGCCGCCGGTGATCACCGCGAAGCCGGCCTCCACCAGGCCGCGGCCGAGCCGGACCCCGGCCTCGTACTCCGGGGAGTCCGCCGGTGTGCGCGCGGAGCCGAACACGCTGATCGCGGGCGGGAGTTCGGCGAGGGTGCCGAAGCCCTCGATGAACTCCGACTGGATGCGCAGCACCCGCCAGGGGTCGGTGTGCACCCAGTCGGTGGGGGCCCGCTCGTCCAGCAGCCGCTGGTCGGTGGTGCTCGCCTTGACCTGGTCCCGCCTGCGCAGGACCGGCCCGGTGCGCTGCTCGTCCGGCGGTTGCTTCTTGCCGATCGGGTTGCCGGTGGGCATGGGCGCTCCCTTGCGTCGTGCGGTCGTTCCACCTCAGCGTAGATCCACGCGGGTTACGTGCGGGGTACCTCAGCATGTCCGCCGTGCAGCGCCGCAAACCACGCCTGCGTCACGCGGTCAGCCAGGACCGCAGCCGCTCCTCCCCCGCCAGCACCTTGGCCACCTCCACCCGCTCGTCCCGCTTGTGCGCCAGGTGCGGGTTGCCGGGGCCGTAGTTGACCGCGGGGACGCCGAGCGCGGCGAACCGGGAGACGTCGGTCCAGCCGTACTTCGGCTGCGGGGTGCCGCCGACCGCCTCGATGAAGGCGGCGGCGGCCGGGTGGGACAGGCCGGGCAGGGCGGCGCCGCTGTGGTCGTCGACGACGAACTCGCTCACCCCGCAGTCCGTGAACACCTCGCGGACGTGGGCGAGGGCGTCCTCGGGGGAACGGTCGGGCGCGTAGCGGAAGTTGACGGTGACCACGCACTCGTCGGGGATCACGTTGCCGGCCACTCCACCGCCGATCCGGACCGCGTTGAGGCCCTCGCGGTACTCCAGGCCGTCGATCACCGGGTAACGCGGCTCGTACGCGGCGAGGCGGGCCAGGATCGGGGCGGCGGCGTGGATGGCGTTGGCGCCCATCCAGCTCCGCGCGGAGTGGGCGCGCTCGCCGGCCGTCTTCAGCAGCACCCGCAGCGTGCCCTGGCAGCCGCCCTCGACCTGCCCGTCGGAGGGTTCGAGCAGCACCGCGAAGTCGCCGGCCAGCCACTCGGGCCGCGCCTCGGCGATGTGCTTGAGCCCGTTCAGGTCGGCGGCGACCTCCTCGTTGTCGTAGAAGACGAAGGTCAGGTCCCGGTTGGGGGCCGGGACGGTGGCGGCGATGCGCAGCTGCACCGCGACGCCCGCCTTCATGTCGCAGGTGCCGCAGCCCCACAGCACCCCGTCCGCGTCCAGCCGCGAGGGCACGTTGTCCGCGATCGGCACCGTGTCGATGTGCCCGGCGAGGATCACCCGCTCACCGCGCCCGAGGTCGGTGCGGGCCACGACGTTGTTGCCGTACCGGTCGACCGTCAGGTGCGGCAGGGCGCGCAGGGCGTCCTCGATCGCGTCGGCGAGCGGCTGCTCGGAGCCGCTGACGGAGGGGAAGTCGACCAGCCGGGCGGTCAGCTCGGCGGCGTTCAGCGAGAGGTCAAGCGGGGTGTCGGCCATGACGCCGACCCTAACGCCCTGCCCTTTCGGGCACCGCTCGTGCCTGTTCGGACATCGTTCCCGCCCTCCAGTACCTTGTACCGCGTGTCACAGCCGCTCACCGTCCGCAATCGTCGAGGCCGTCTGTTCCGTCGCGGGGCGGCCCTGCTGGTGCTGGCCGCGCTCGCCGGATACCTGGTGGTCCAGTACCTCACGGCGGGCACCGGCGCGACCGGCTGCACGGTCGTCGCGGCCGGGGACGGTGACGGTCAGTACACGTTCACGCCGGAGCAGGCGGTGAACGCGGCGACCGTCACGGCCGTCGGCACCGCGCGCGGGCTGCCCGAACGGGCGGTGACGATCGCCCTGGCGACCGCGCTCCAGGAGTCGGCGCTGCTCAACGTCCGGCACGGCGACCGCGACTCCCTCGGCCTGTTCCAGCAGCGGCCCTCGCAGGGCTGGGGCGCCCCGGCCCAGATCATGGACCCGATGTACGCGGCGGGGCGGTTCTACGACGAGTTGGCCGAGGTGCCCGGCTACACCCGGCTGCCGCTGACCGTCGCCGCCCAGCGGGTGCAGCGCAGCGGCTTCCCGGAGGCGTACGCCAAGCACGAGCCGGACGCCGCGCTGCTCGCCGCCGCCCTCACCGGCCGGTCCGCGGCCACCCTGACCTGCGCGGGCCGCCCGGCCGCCACCCGGGCCGGCGGTCCGGCCGCGGTACGGGCGGCGCTGGTCCGGGACTTCGGGCGGACCGTGCTCCGGCCGGCCGGCGCGGCGGCGGGCGCCGCGCCGGTGGCGGTGGCGGCGAAGTCGGCCGGGCCGGTCGTGG